>JAEEXS010000046.1 GCA_016287855.1 Clostridia bacterium | reverse complement strand
AGTCCAATATTAATTGTGACTGTGGAGAACGAGCGAGGGAAAAAAATACAAAAAGTGGTTGATATTGTTGTTGAAAATAGATATGTTTGTTGGACCGATCTTAGTAATAATGAGATATCTGCATGCGCTTCTGCTGGATTAAAAATCTTTAAATATATGGTTGTAGAGGGAGATTCTTTGCAAAAAGATAGTAAAATTATTAAATATGATGCATTTGAGTATGATGAGTCTGATTCTAATTATAATCAAATAAAGTCTTATAAGGTTGATTTAACAGGTATACCAGATAATACAGATATAACAATTTTGATTCTTGGAAAGCATAAAGCAAAACTTTCTACTGGTGAAACGACCTTAGCGGGAAGAACACTAAAGGATGTTTATAGGCTGGAAAATGGGAAGTTATTTTTCAAGTCAACTGGAGGCACTAAAGAATATTTAAATTTTCCAGATTCTCCAGAATATAAGTTATTTAGTCAATGGTAATGAATAAAGCTCGCGTTTTTGACAAATCTTAAAGAGTGTTGTATAATAACAAGGTATTTTGCGGGTTAACCGTGGTATTGAAAGGGGTTATTTTATGTCAGGACATAGTAAATGGGCTAATATTAAAAATAAGAAAGAAAAAGCAGATAGTGCACGTGGTAAGATTTTTACTAAAATAGGTAGAGAAATTGCAGTTGCAGTTAAAGCTGGCGGTCCTAATTTAGATGCAAACTCTAGATTAAGAGATGTTGTTGCTAAAGCTAAGGCTGCTAATATTCCTAATGATAATATCGAAAGAAGTATTAAAAAAGCTGCCGGTGACGGAGATACTACTAATTATGAATCTTTAATGTATGAAGGTTACGGTACTGCCGGAGTTGCTATTATTGTTGAGGCTTTAACTGATAATAGGAATAGAACTGCTGGTGATATGCGTCATTTATTCGATAAACACGGTGGAAATTTAGGCCAATCTGGCTCTGTTAGTTATATGTTCGATAGAAAAGGTGTTATGGTTATAGAAAGAGACGATAAGATAGACGAAGAAGAATTAATGATGCTTGCGTTAGACGCTGGAGCAGATGATGTTTCTTCTGATGAAGAGTGTTTTGAAGTTATAACTACTCCTGAAAACTTTTCTAGTGTTAGAGAAAAATTAGAGGCTAATAATATTTCGTTTTTAGATGCAGATATTAAATATGTGCCTCAAAATTATGTTGCTGTTAGTGAAGAGGCTGCTGTTAAACTTCAACGTTTAATAGATGCTTTAGAGGATAACGATGACGTTCAAAATGTTTGGACTAATTGGGAAGAATAATATTTTTTGAGCATGAGGCCGATTTAATCGGTCTTTTGTTTTGTAAAGGAGAATTTTTGTGAAGAAGATTGAACTTTTATCTCCTGTTGGAGGTTATACTCAATTTATAGCTGCGGTGGAAAGCGGTGCAGACGCCGTATATCTTGGTGGCTCTAGTTTTAATGCAAGAAATTCTGCTACTAATTTTTCGGATGATGAGTTAAAAGAGGCTATTAAGTATGCTCATATAAGGGGAGTTAAAGTTCATCTTACGTTAAATATATTAATACATGATTCTGAAATTAATGAGGCTATAGAGTTTGCTAAAAGGGCATATAGCTATGGGGTAGATGCATTTATTGTTCAAGATTTAGGTGTAATTAAATTATTAAACGAAGTTATTCCGGAGGCTAATATTCATTTTAGTACACAAGGTACAGTATATAGCTTAGAAGGAGTAAATTCTTTAACTCCGTTTAATTTTGAGAGAATTGTTTTAGCTCGTGAGCTTACTTTAGAAGAGATTGAAAATATTTGTAAGAATACAGATAAAGAGATTGAGGTTTTTGTACATGGTGCCTTATGTATTTGTTATTCTGGTCAATGCAGGTATAGTAGCCTAATTGGAGAGAGAAGCGGAAATAGGGGCAAATGTGCGCAACCTTGTAGGCTTAAATATTCGTTATATATGGGTGATGAAAAAAAGAAGGCAGAATATATTTTAAGTCCTAAGGATTTGTGTGGTATATATGATTTAATACGTCTTATTAAAGCTGGGGTTACTTCTCTTAAAATAGAGGGTAGATTAAAATCTCCTGAGTATGTTGCTTGTGTTACTAGTATTTATAGGAAATACATAGATTTGGCGTATGAGTTAATTGAAAAGGGCGAAGAAGATAAGTATAAAGTTCAAGAAGAAGATATAAAGAAGCTCCTCCAGGTATTTAATAGAGGTGGATTTTCTCGTGGATATTATTACGGAGAGTCTAGTCGTGAGCTTATGTGTTATGAACGTCCTAAACATTGGGGAGTTTATCTTGGAAAAGTATTAAAATATGATAAAAGAAGAAAGCTAGTTACAGTGAGACTAGAAGATACCTTAAATATGGGAGACGGAGTAGAGATTGTAAGCGATACTTTGCCAGGGAATGTTGTTACATATATAGAGAAGGACAAAAAACAAGTTAAGAATGCTATTAGAGGAGAAATTGTTGTAATTGGGGATATAGTTGGAGAAATAGGAGAAAATGAAGATATATACAAAATATCTGACAAAGAGTTAAATAGTAGTTTAAAGTTATTTACTAATGGTAAGTTTTATAAAAAGTTACCTGTTAATATGGTTTTAGTTGCTAAAGTTGGGGAGAATGTAAAACTTAATGTAAGAGATAATGATGGTAATGTTATAGAGTTTATTAGTGAGTATAAGGTTGAAAAGGCATTAAACAGACCTATAGATTTTGATAACGCGTATAGTGGGTTATCTAAGTTAGGAGATACTCCGTTTAAGTTAGATAATCTAGTTTTAGATTCAGATAAAGATGCTTTAGTTCCGGCAAGTATCTTAAACGATGTTAGGAGATGTGCTATAGATTTACTTATTAAAAAGAGAGCTACAATTAAAAGAAGTTTTCCGAGTAAGGAAGTAGAAAAGGTTGAAGTTACAAATAAAGAGAGAGAAGGAAAAATATCTGTTTATTTGTATAACGTCAAGAATTTAGAAGGGTTAGAATTAGCAGATAGGGTTTATGTGCCTATATCTGATTTTGAGTCGGTTAAAGAGATTTTAAAAGATAAAGAAGTTGTTCCATATCTAACAGCGGTTGAAAGGGCGAAAGAGGGGCTAAATTTAGATAGTGTGTTAGTTGGAAATTGGGAGCATTTAGAGTTTTTTAAGAATGTAGAAAATAAGTATTGTGATGCCTCGTTTAATATATTTAATTCATATACTTGTAAAGCTTTAGAGGAGGTTTATAAAGTAAGAGGGGTTAATCTTTCGTATGAACTTAATTTGGAGGAGATAAAAAAGATAGATACGAATCTTGAGGTAGAGGTTACGGTTTATGGAAGATTACCGCTTATGATAAGCGAGCATTGTGTTATTGGCTCTGAGATGGCTGGACGTAAGAATTGTAATTTTTGTGAAAAGGCACAATTTTATCTAGAAGATAGAATGGGTGAGAGATTTCCAATTATTACGGATAGAAAGAGTTGTAGAATGCAGATACTAAATAGTAAGGTTTTATATGCTGGAGAGGTTATTAAGGAATTAAAAGGTAGATGTGATTATTTTAGAGCGTATTTCTTTGATGAGTCGACTGAGGAGAGAAGACGTATTTTGTCGGCGTTAAAGCAGGTGGAGGAGCTTAGAGGTTTTACATCAGGTCATTTTTATAGAGGTGTTTAAGGAGGATTTTATATGAGTAAAAAATTGATTATTTTTGATTTTTTTGGTGTTATGAGTTGTGAAGTAGCACCTACTTGGTTAAGAAGACATTTTGATGAGGAGACTGCAATAAGAGTAAAACAAGATATAGTTTCTAGAGGTGATAGTGGAGATTTATCTGAGGAAGGTATTTACAAAGAGCTTGGAGCACTTGCTAATGTATCACCAGATACTATTCAAAAGGACTGGATGGAGATAGTTAAAATTAATGATAGTTTAGTTGATTTTATTAAAAGTATAAAAAATGATTATAAAGTTGCTTTGCTATCTAATGCAACTAGTACGTTTTTGACTAGAATATTAAATAAATACAATTATTTATACGAGTTGTTTGATTTTATCGTAATATCTTCAGATGTAAAAATGGTTAAACCTGATGCTGAAATTTTTAATTTTTTGATTAATAAAGTTGGAGTTAGAGCGGAAGAGAGTTTAATGATAGATGATAATATAGCTAATATAGAGGGGGCAAAAGCTGCTGGAATTGACGGAATTTTATATAAAAACATGGAAGAATTTGTAAAAGAGTTTCAAGATAAGACTTGTTAAGTTTTGGACTTTTCATGGACGTCCCCGAGTCTAATATTGACATTTTAAGGAAAATATAATATTATTATACGGTTGACATTTGTATATTTTGGACTCTATTTACCAATTGGTAATGGAGAATGGTTACTCTTATTTTCAGGTTTGTGCAGAAATTGATTCTTATTAACGAAAAGGGGAGGACAGGAATGAAGCTAGTAGATACTATTATAGCCCTAAGTTCTAATAGGCCCTGGTGGGAAAATCTTTTGCGGATCGTTTTCTTCCTTTGGTTTGCTTTCGCAAATGGAGTTGCAGTGTACGGAATGGTTTTGACGTTGATGGACAGGAAAAAAATCTTGGCAGAAGAAGGCACGTCGTGCAAAGAAGTATGTGTAAGTTTTTTGTCAGTAGTTGTTTTTATCTTTTTCATTGTTATAACTTTGTTTTTTTTATCCGGGCTGGTGCTCGCTTTGGTAGACATTTTTTTAAATAATTAGGAGGAAAGTATAACATGTTGGCCGTCAATATAATCAATATGATTTCTTGCGGCGCCCTAGTAGTTGTGGCAGCTCTCGTTATAGGAGCCATTGTATGGAACATTCGGCAATCAGTAAAAGAAAAGAGCGTGACTCCTGATATTATAGTAATATGGGCTGTGTGTGGATTAGTTTCATTAGGAACCGTTTTTAGTGGAATTATGGCGATATTTTCTGTTATTTTGGCATAGTGCGACGATTTTGTGTCAGATATTCTGATTGGGGGGGAATATTGTGGCTGATTGGATTAACGAATCGGTAGCGATATATTCTAGCAGATCAGTTGCCGAAAACTTTTTTAGACTCTTCGTGTTCATTATACTAATACTTGGTAGTGTCGTGGCTGCAATCAGGCTTGTCAATGGCCTATCAAAAGAAGGGCGATACCTTAAAGGCGAGAAAATCAAGTTGGATAATGCGATATGGTTTATCATTATTTCGGTATGCATTTTGCTTGCTCTTGTGGTGGCAGTACTGGGGATTACGGTTGAAGTGATTACGCTGAAACAGGTTCTTTAGGGGGAAATACTTTGAAAGAGTTGTTAGGGAGATTGATCGAAGCGAGTGCGAATAGGTCTGCTGCTGCAAATTTCCTCTACATCGTTTTTTTCCTTTTTGTATGTTTTTTCTGCGTGGCGTTTTCTATTATAATCATATCTTATGTAAGAGAAAGATTAAAAAGGCGTCATAAGAAAAAGATAAAACCTGCAGAAGTAATAGTTTTAAGTGTGGCTTCCTGTCTTATATTGCTGGTGTTTGTAGGAATTTGTATGGTGGTTGCGTCTGTTTGCATTGCTATACGGGAAGCTTTATGAAAATTAAAGGCGGAGAAACTTTTTTGTTTCTCCGTCTTTTTTTCTAAATTGTTATTTCAGTACCATTTAGATAGTTAAGAATCCTTGCATCATTACTAAAGTTAAAAATTAATTTATAAGCAAATAATTCTTGGTATTTTTTATTGAATTTCTTATTTGCTTCATAGTCTCCGTATTTACCATCTCCGATTATTGGGTGACCAATAAAAGCGAGGTGGGCTCTTATTTGATGAGTTCTTCCAGTTATTAATTCGACTTCCAAGTAACTTGTTTCTTCATCTTCAGATAATACTGTATATTTTGTAATTATTGGCATATAGCCGTCTTTTTTTGTATCACTTATATATACAATACTTTTTTTACGGTCTTTAAATAGATAAGCATTTAGAGTTGCAGTTTTTTGTTTTAAGTGGCCTAATACTCTACATTTATAGAATTTTCTTATTTCCTTTGTTTTTATTTTTTCTTCTAAAATTTTTAATGCTTCGTTATTTTTTGCAAATAAGACTATTCCGCTAGTGTTTCTGTCTAGTCTATGGCAAGGGTATACCTCAGTTGAATTTAAGTGTTTTTTAACTAAATCTAGTAGGGAGGTAGTAGTAGAGTTTAGTACTTCAATTCCTTGTGGTTTGTTTATTGCTATTATATTTTCATCTTCAAAAACGATATCTAATTTTTCTTCTTGTTCTTTAAAATAGATTTCTACAATATCGCTAGAAAAGATGTTTATATTTTCAGAAATTCTTTTTCCATTTACCTTTATATCTTTTTTTCTTAAAAGTTTTTGAAGGGTAGAGTAGGGGATTTCAGGGTGCATGATAGATATTGCTTTTAAGATTTTTTGGTTGTTAAGTTTTTCAGGAATAGTGAAATTTACCATAATAAATCTCCTTTTATTTTAATTCGGCGATTGTTACTCCAAAGTCGCCTTCGCCGTATTCTCCAAGCCTATAGCTTTTTACGTTTGGATGTTTCTTTAAGTATTCATGAACAGCTTTTCTTAAGATTCCTTCGCCTTTTCCATGGACAATTCGTATTGTACTTAAGTTAGCAAGTATTGCGTCGTTTATATACTTATCTAGAAGATATAAGGCTTCTTCAACGTGCATATGTCTTAGCATTATTTCAGAAGAAATTTCTTTGGCTTTCATGTTTGTATTTACTGAAATTTTTACGTTATTTATTGTTGTTTTGTCATCTTTTTTTAGTGGTTTTAGTTTCTTTACGCTTATTTTAGATTTTATTATTCCAGCTTGGACAAATACATTGCCTTCTTCGTCAGGGAGAGAGAGAATAGTAGCTTCCTGATCTAAGTAAGGAATATATACACTCATTCCTATTGTTACATCAAAAGGTGCATATTCTGTTTCTTCGGTTATTTCTTGTTTGTATGTTTTAGATAATTGCTTTTTAATTTTGCTTCTAGCATTGTCTAGCTTCTTGGTTACGTCTAAATCTTTAGATTTTTGAGCTTCTTTTATTTCACGAATACTTTCTTTTGCAGTTTCTTCAGCGGATAGAAGGATATCTGTGGCTTCAGCACGAGCATTATCTAGGATTTTAGCTTTATATACTTCTAATTTTTCTTTGCTTTCTTTTAGTTCTTTTTTCAGTTGTGAGATTTCAGCAAGATTACGAGTAATTTCTTCTTTTTCTTTTGAAATTGCTAATTTATCTTTTTGAAGTTCAGAAATTACATCTTCAAAATTTGCTTGTTCACGGGCTATAAAGGATTTCGCATTTTGAAGTATTTCTTGGTTTAACCCTAGTTTTTGGGATATTGCAAAAGCGTTACTTTTTCCAGGTAAGCCTATTATTAAGCGATACGTTGGTGCAAGTGTTTGAACATCAAATTCACAAGATGCATTTTTTACACCATTAGTAGATAGCGCATATGTCTTTAGTTCGCTATAATGGGTGCTAGCAACAGTACAAGCTCCTTTATTGTATAAATACTCAAGTATAGATATTGCAAGGGCAGAGCCTTCTATTGGGTCTGTACCGGAGCCAAGTTCATCGAGGAGTACAAGAGTATTAGCATTTACCTTTTTAGTTATTTTTATAATATTTGTCATATGAGATGAGAACGTACTTAAACTTTGTTCTATACTTTGTTCATCTCCGATATCTGCAAAAACTCTATCAAAAACAGCTATTTCAGATGACTCGAGGCAAGGGATAAACAACCCTGCATAAGCCATTAGAGATAGTAGTCCTATTGTTTTTAAAGTTACGGTTTTTCCGCCTGTATTTGGTCCAGTTATTATTAGTGTGTTAAATTCTTTCCCTAAATATACGTCTATTGGAACGACTTTATCCGGGTCTATTAAAGGATGTCTTGCTTTTTTTAAGTTTATATATTTGTTTGTGTTTAGTTTTGGCATAAAACCGTTTATATCTATTGAAAATTTTGCTTTCGCAAAGTAGAAGTCAAGCTCCGCCAAGTTTTCCATTAATTTATCTAAATCATCTACGATTATTTGCACTTTTAGGGATAATTCATATAGTATTTTTTCAATTTCAGCTTTTTCCTGAAGATATAGCTCATGTATTTTGTTATTGGCTTCTACGATTGGCATTGGTTCAATAAATAGGGTAGAGCCAGTAGAAGAAGCGTCGTGAACTAGACCTGGTACGTTAGAGCGATGCTCTTGTTTTACAGGTATTACGTATCTTCCATTTCTAAAAGTTACAATACTTTCTTGTAAGTATTTTGAATAGGCATTTCCACGTACTATTGAATCTAATTTTTCTTTTATTGTAGATTCTTGACTCTTTATTTGGTTACGGATTCTAAGTAGCTCAGGTGAGGCATTGTCAGATACACGGTCAGTATTTTCAATACATCTATATATTTCATTTTCAATTCCTAAGTTTGAATAAAGGGTATTAAAATATTCAGATAGTATAGGGTAATTTTCTTTTACTTCTTCAAAGTATTTTTTTAGCGAACGAGAGCCTCTTAAGGTATCTGCGGTGTTTAATAGCTCCTCCATATTTAGTACCGAATTTATTTTTGCTCTTTTTATAACGCTTCGGATATCGTGGATTGAGGAAAAAGTAGGGTTGCCATAGCGTAATATTAGAGAAACTGCTTCGTTTGTTTGGTTTAAGGTTGTAGTTATTTCATCAATATTGTACTTTGGCTCCAATTTTTCGCAGATTTCACGCCCAAGCGGGGTTACAGAAAATTCAGTTAGTTTGTTTATTATTTTATCAAATTCTAATATTTTTAGTACTTTTTTCATTGTTACCTCCAAGAGAAAAAAATAATTAATTTTCTTTATAATAAGAAGGATTTTCCACTTATTACAAAGAAATTATAACAGATAAATGTTGTGTTATCAAGGAAAAAAACTAAGGAGGAAACGTATATGGATGAAAACGAAAACAAGGAATTGAATTTTGAGAGTGAAAATAATGAAGTCGAAGTGAATGACATTAATAATAGCGAGTTAGAAGAGGAAGTACCTACTGAGAACGAAGTAAATAGTAGCACAGATATTATAACTAGTGGTGAAGAGGAAAATAAAAAAGAAAAAAAGAGTTTAATGCCTATATTATCTATTATTTTAATAGGACTTGTTATTATTGCTGTTGCGGTTTTAGCAATTCTTGCATCAACTTCACCTAAAAATAGCTTCTTTAGATTGGTAAATAGTTCTTTATCTGGAGTTTCTAAAAATGTATCTAAAATAGACAAAAGTGTGTGGGGTAAAATCTATAAGATTGATACTTCTTCAAAGTTAAGCCTTGATGCTGACCTATTAGGGGAAATTGAAACTGACAATGAGTTAATTAGAGAGTGGATGGGCGGCTTTGAAAGTTTTAAACTTACAGCTCATGAAGATATTGATATTGCTAATGATTATGGTAATACTACAGATAAAATTACATTAAATGATGAAGAGTTTTTAAGCGGAAAGTTATTGAAAAATAAAAATTTAGTTTCAATTAATATTGATAATGTTACAGACGGGTTTATTACCGTTGATAACGATAATTTGGATGATTTATGGGATAAACTTGGGTATAATGGACCTAATTCATTAGATAATTTTTCTAAATTGTTAAAAGATATTAGCTTTTCTAAAAATGATATAAATGATATAGGAACACTATTTAGTAAGTTTGCAACTGGATTTTCAAAGGCTTTTGATGATGAAGATTTTGCTTTTGGAAAGGGTACTGTAGAGTATGATGAAGGTACTATAGATTGTAAAACTATGGATATGATAATAAATGCTACAGATTTTAACCAAGCTATAATTAATGGATTAGAGGAAATTAGTAAAAAAGAAGAGGATTTAGATACTTTGTATAAAGTAATTAGTACGATTAGTATTTTATCCGGATATGAACCAAAAGATAGAGAAGAATTTGGTATTGGTTTTGAAGAGATGCTACAACAAATTAGAGATATAGATACTTCAACTGATACTACTGGATTTATATTGAGACTTTATTATAAAGGTAATAAAATATTGAAGGCAGATATGTTATCTCAAGATTATAATACAAAAGTACTTTCATTTACTGTTATAAACAACAGAGATTCAGCTTATTATAAACTTTCTTCTGGTATGACTGTTTATGAAGACAAGGTTACTACAATAGATAAAGTTACAACTCATAATATTAGTATTAATTACCTTGATTATGAAACAAACGAGATAATGGAAGGCTATGGTAGTGAATTGGTTATCAAAATAGATGATACGAGTAAAAATGAAGGAGTAATTAGTATTATTGAAAAAGTTAAAATGGCTTCAAATTTAGATGAAGATGTAAAGGATGTTGAACCAACAGTTGTTAAAGATTATAATATAAAATTCAGTGTTTCTGGAAATGATAATAATTTAGAGGTAGTATTAAAAGATGGAGATACTTCTTATACGAGTACCTTTACTGTTAAAGCATTAATAAAAGAAAAGGCTCAGTTTGATAATATTGAGCTAAAGGAAGACGAAACATTTGATGTTACTAAAAAGTCTGATGAAGAAATTATGGCTAAAAAAGATAAGATTGTTGAAAATTGGCAGAACAATATTGCTAATAACAAAACTAATTTAGGACGTTTCCAGATAGCTAATGCATTATATTTGAATAATTTTGGCTTAAGTAATTATATGGGATTTTAGTTTTGAGGAAAAAATCATTCTAATTGCCTCAGAATGAAGGAGAATTGTATGAGATTAGATAAGTTTTTAAAAGTTTCAAGAGTTATAAAGCGTAGAAGTGTTGCAAATGAGGCTTGTGATTTAGGTAGAGTTAAGGTTAATGATAAAATTGCAAAGGCTTTTACGGAGGTTAAAGTTGGGGATATTTTAGAGATTAAGTTTGGCGAAAACTGGGTTAAGTTTGAGGTTCTTAATTTAACCCAGAGCGTCAAAAAAGAGGATGTAGAGAATATGGTCAAACTAATCGAGGAGTAGAGTATGGTTAATAAGAATGAGGAGTATGTTGTTGAGATAATTGATATGACACATGACGGAGCCGGGGTTGCAAAGATTTCCGGCTTTGCTGTTTTTATTGAAGGAGCTATTATTGGTGAGGTTATAAAGACAAAAATACTTAAGGTTACTAAAAATCTTGCTTATGGGAAAATAGTCGAAATTATTGAAACATCGCCTAATAGAAGGCCGGTTAATTGCGAGAATTTTAAAAAATGTGGTGGCTGTACTTTATTACATATGTCTTACGATGCTACTCTTAATTTTAAACAAAAGGTAGTAAAAGATTGCTTTTATAGAATTAGCCATAAGGATATAGAGGTTCTTCCGACACTTGGTATGGAAGAGCCATATTCATATAGGAATAAAGTACAATTTCCTGTTGGGAGTGCTGATGGGAAAATTATAACTGGTTTTTATTCTGAGAGGTCTCATAATATAGTTCCAATTACAGATTGTCTTATTCAGTCAAAGATTGCTAATAAGCTTATAAATAATATTCGTGAGTTCTTTAGAGATAATAATATCCCGCCTTATGATGAGAAGAGCGGAGAAGGTTTTTTACGTCATGTTGTTATTAGAAGTTCTGAAAAAACTGGCGAAGTTATGGTTATTTTAGTTACAAATGGTAAGGATTTTGCTAAAAAAGATGAGTTTTCGGATTTTATGCTTAAAAAATGCGGGAAAATAGTGTCTATAATTCAGAATGTTAATATGAAGAATACTAATGTTATTTTAGGAGAGGAGAATATTAGGCTTTACGGTAAAGATACTATAAAGGACTATATTGGTGAGTTTTCTTTTAACATTTCTCCTAATTCGTTTTTCCAGGTTAATGGTGTTCAAACTAAGGTTTTATATGATAAAGTTTTAGAATATGCGGATTTAAAGGGCGATGAGATAGTCTTTGATTTATACTGTGGAATTGGTAGTATTTCTTTGTTTTTAGCATCAAAAGCACGTCGTATTTATGGTGTTGAGGTTGTAAAATCTGCGGTGCAAAACGCTAAAGAGAATGCCAAGGAAAATGGACTTACAAATGCTTTGTTTTATGAGGGTAAGGCTGAAGTTGTCGTGCCTAAGCTATATAAAGACGGAATTAAGGCAGACG
>JAEEXS010000045.1 GCA_016287855.1 Clostridia bacterium | reverse complement strand
ATCTTCTTACTCGGCTTTTCAATCTATAATCTTAATATTTTTTATACACTAATTTTTATTTCTCACCCCTTTATTTTCCTTGACAAATCGCTAAAAAAATCATATTATTAATACACAAATATTGATTTAGAAGGGATTGTTTTAATGTTAGTAATAAAAGAAGGTTTTTGGTATTTTTTGAGTGCCTTTATTCAACTTATAACATTTGTTTTGGCAATCTATTTTTTTTGTATATCAATTGTAGGCTGGATTAAAAGAAAAGAAAAATCTGCTTCCGATTATCCTTTTGAAAAACGATTTGCCGTACTAATTGCAGCTCATAACGAAGAGATTGTTATTGGAGAACTAGTAGATAGTCTTCAAAATATGAATTATCCAAAAGAACTGTATGATATCTTTGTTGTTGCTGATAATTGTGATGATAATACTGCTACTATTTCAAAAGATCATGGGGCAATTGTTTTAGAAAGAACAAATAAAATTGAAAAGGGAAAAGGATTTGCTTTAGAATGGGCTTTTGATAAAATTTTAAATATGCAAAATGGGTACGATGCTTTTTGTGTTTTTGATGCAGACAATGTCGTTGACCCTTGTTTTTTAGCGGAAATGAATAAAAAAATGCTTGAGGGATATCGAGTTATTCAAGGTTATATCGATAGTAAAAATCCATTTGACTCTTGGATTACTGCTTCTTATTCTATTGCTTTTTGGACTTCAAATAGGCTTTTCCAATTACCACGTTCATACCTTAATATGACTTGCGGACTATGTGGAACAGGTTTTTGCGTAGATTGTGAATTAATAAAAGAAATGGGTTGGGGTGCTACTTGTTTAACTGAAGACTTAGAATTCACTATGAAACTTGCTTTACGTGGTATTTCCGTTGGTTGGTCTCATGATGCAGTTGTATACGATGAAAAGCCTCTTACCTTAAAGCAATCTTGGAACCAAAGAATCCGTTGGATGCAAGGTTATGCCGATTGTACAGGAAGATTTTTGGGTAAGATGTTAAAAAAAGCAATAAAAGAAAAAAATATAATTGCATTCGACTGTGCAACTTATCTACTTCAACCTCTTAGAATCGTCGTTTATGGAATTATTGCTTTATTTACGTTTATGCAATTCTTTTATCCGCAAGGTGGCCTATTTAGAATGAACTATATTATTCCAAATTATATTTGGATGGTTTTCCTTATTGCGCAATTCTTATATGGGCCTCTTATTATAATGTCTGAAAGAAAATTTAATTTAAAAGTTCTTTTAGCATATGCAGTATACCCCTATTATAATTTAACGTGGGTTCCGATAACTATAATCGGAATGATTCATTCAGATAAAAAAGAATGGTCTCATACTGCACATACTAGAAAAATTAACATCTCAGAAATATCTGCTCATCAAAATAATTCTGAAAAAACTGCTATTTAGGAGTGATTTTAATGAATTCTTTTATTGATTTTTTCAATTTATATGAAACTCAAGTTGTTTTTAGAGTATTGCTTGCAGCTATCTTTGGAACTTTAGTAGGGCTTGAAAGAGAGCATGCTCATCGCCCAGCTGGACTTAGAACTCATGTATTGGTATGTGTCGGTTCTTGTCTTGTAATGCTAACTGCACAATTTACATATAACTACTACCACCAATTTTCTCCTAATATGGACATAGCAAGACTTGGTGCGCAAGTTATAAGCGGAGTCGGTTTTTTAGGAGCAGGAACTATTATTAGAGATGGCTCTTCTGTTAAAGGACTAACTACTGCTGCTAGCGTTTGGGCTGTAGCATGTATTGGTCTTGCTACTGGTATTGGCTTTTATTTAGGCACAACAGTTGCAACTATAATTATTTTTATTTTCCTTGCTTATACAAGAGTATCTTTTGACAATAACGAAGCTACCTTAACGCTAACAGTTGATTCTGAAAATCCTAAAGATACTATATCTGCTGTACAAACCGAGCTATTAAAAAAATCTATAAAAATAGATAATTTCTCAGTAAAAGCTTTAAAAAACAATGTTAATAAAATATCTTTTCAAGTATATATAAAAGATTCTACAAAGCATCCTGAAGCATTAAATAATATCTACTCTTTACCTGGAGTTTCTTCAGTAGATGTAAATTTCAAAAAAACACTTAAAGAAGAATAGTGAGGAGATAACATGGAAAAATTAAGGATTTATGGAGGAAAACCATTAAAAGGTACCGTTTCTATCTGTGGGGCAAAAAATGCAGCAATATGTATATTACCTGCGACGTTACTAATTGATGGAACTTGTAAAATTGAAAATTTACCTGATATTATCGATGTTAGAAGATATATATCTGTGCTTAAAGAATTAGGTCTTAATATTACTCAAAATTCACCTAATGAAATTTTAGTTGAAAATAAAGGTATAAAAACTACAAGTTGTTCTTTAGAATTGTGTCCTAAGATGCGTGCTTCTTACTATTTAGTTGGTGCTTTACTTGGTAGATATAAATCTGCCGAAGTACCTTTACCTGGCGGGTGCAATTTCGGTTCTCGACCAATAGATCAACATATAAAAGGTTTTGAAGCACTAGGAGCTCAAGTTTCAACTACTCAAGGTTTAATAAAAGCTACTACAAAAAAATTAGTAGGTACTTCTATATACTTGGATGTTGTTAGCGTTGGTGCAACAATAAATATGATTTTAGCAAGTGTCTTAGCAGAAGGCACTACAATAATAGAAAACGCAGCTAAAGAGCCTCATATCGTAGATTTAGCCAATTTCTTAAATACAATGGGTGCAAATATAAAAGGGGCTGGAACAGATACAATAAAAATTGTTGGTGTAAAATCTCTACCTGGAAATGCAACTTACTCTATTATTCCAGATCAAATTGAAGCAGGAACTTTTATGGTTGCTGCCGCTGCTACAGGCGGGGATGTAATAATTAAAAATTGTATACCAAAGCACGTTGATTCAATAACTGCAAAGCTAGTCGAAATGGGGATAACTGTTGAAGAATTAGGCGATTCAATTCATGTAAAATGCGATAAACGCCCTAAAAAAGTAAATATAAAAACAATGCCTTATCCTGGTTTTCCTACAGATATGCATCCTCAGATGGCAACCTTACTTTCTATTGCAAATGGTATGAGTATTCTAACAGAATCTGTTTGGGATAACCGTTTTCAGTATGTGGAGGAACTTAAAAAGTTCGGTGCTCAAATAAGAATTGAAGGACGTTCTGCAATTATAGAAGGTGTAAAATCACTTGACGGAGCACCTGTTGTTTGTTCTGATTTACGTGCAGGAGCTGCAATGGTTATTGCAGGACTTGCTTCAAAAGGAGTTACAGAAATCTCTAAAATAGAATATGTAGATAGGGGTTATGAAAATATAGAAGAAAAACTAAGGAATCTTGGTGCAAAAATAGAAAGAGTAAATGAAGACTAAAATACAAAAGAAGGAATATATATGCTTAATTTAATTTCGCTTTTTAGTAGTAGTAGTGGTAATTGTACTTATGTTTTTTCAGAAAAGACTAAAATTTTGGTTGATATTGGCGTTTCTGCAAAACGTCTTACAGATAAATTGACAGAATTAAATATAAATCCAGCTGAAATACAAGCAATACTTATAACTCATGAACATTCAGATCATGTAAAAGGTATAAAGGTATTTAGTAAAAAATATAATATTCCTGTTTTCTCAAGCAAAAAAACTTGGGAAACTTTGGTGTCTCTTGAAATTTCTCCTTCTTTAAAAAACATTTTTGAAATATCAGAAGAATTTTCCATTGGAGATATCAAGGTTATTCCTTTTCCAATTCCACATGATGCTATTGATCCATGTGGTTTTAATTTGTTTTGCGGGAAAGAAAAAGTAACTGTTGCTACGGATATAGGGCATATCACATCCGATTTACTATCTTCTTTTGAAAATAGTAAAACCATTCTTTTAGAATCTAATCATGATATAAATATGCTTAAAGCAGGAGATTATCCTTATTTATTAAAGCAACGAATTATAGGAAATTATGGTCATCTATCTAATCTC
This sequence comes from Clostridia bacterium, assembly GCA_016287855.1. Lineage (GTDB taxonomy): Bacteria > Bacillota > Clostridia > TANB77 > RGIG9151 > RGIG9151. Next base: position 8,453 of record JAEEXS010000045.1, on the reverse strand, counting down.
TCTTCTGCTGAAACTGTAGAATACTTAATAAAAAAAGGAACTAAGAATTTTATCTTAGCTCATCTTAGCGAAAAAAATAATATACCTGCTCTTGCACTAGAAACAGTAAAAAGCAGGCTATCTACGAATAATATTGATTTAACCGGAGTATCTATAGAAGTCGCAAAACCTTAATATATTTTCAAAATCAAGAAAGCTCCAAATATGAAACATATAATTTCACATATAATCAATGACCTTTTTATTCTATCAGATTTTCTTCTATGCCTTGTAAAATTAAGAATAATACTCATCATACATACTACTATGCACCCAAATGTAACAAATAAAGCAATTTCTAATAAATTTATTCTCCAAAAATTTGAAGAAAGCCAAAGTAAATCGTGTTGTTTTATATATGCAACACTTCTTCCAGCTTTAACAATTATTGAAAGAATTATAAAAACTACTCCCCAACTTAAAAAGCAAACAAGATTTATAAACTTTAAAATCCCATCTTCACCTTTTCTACGTTCAACAGGTATATATAAATCTTTTTTATCTTTATCCAAAGACTTTTTTATTAAATTTACTTGTATTTCATCATATTCCGTTTTATTCATTTAACTCACCTTTATATTCATACTATTTACTAGCATCACACTAATTTCGCCTCTTGTCATTTTATATGACGCTTCTAAAGTATCTTTTAACCCTTCTGTTATTCCCAACTCTTTTGCTTTATTTATAACGTTATTCGGCCATACTTCTTCTGGATTAGCCTCATATCCTAGAACATTTATCATTATAGCACAACTTTCCGCAAATGTTATATTATTTGATGGCCTAAAAGTTCCATCTTCTGCGTAGCCTTTTATATACCCCAGCTCCGCCACTTTGTTTATTGAATTATAATACCAAGCTCCTTCTTTTACATCAGAAAACCTATTACTCAAATTTTCATCTATATCTAAAGCAAGCATATTCATTATTAAAGCACAAAATTCGGCTCTAGTTATATTGTTTTTGAGTCTTAAGCTCCCATCTTCATATCCATTTAATATTTTCATTTTGTTTAATGTATCTGCTGAATCTTCAATTATAGATGCTGTCGTAATATTAAGCATTACAATAACACAAACCAGTATGGATAGTATTTTTTTCATTTCTATCACTTCCTCTTTCTCATGTTACTATAAAGATTTTCCTTCGTCAATGTCATTTTTTCGTAAAAAATAAATAGTTTCCCATTTTATTGCTGAAAGGTTTACAACTCTATAAACTTTTAATATAATCTTTTTGTAATAGGAGTGTGTTATAATATGTTTATAAAAAATCTTTACGAAAAATATAAAGATGTAATTCCTTATCTTTTCTTTGGGGTATGTACTACTGTTGTTAATGTCGTAGTTTATTGGATTGCTGCTCATCCACTGAATTTAGGAGTTATGCCAAGTACAATTATTGCTTGGATTTTAGCAGTATTATTTGCATATATAACAAATGCTAAATGGGTTTTTTTTAGTAAAGCAACTGGCTTTAATGAAAAGTTTAAAGAAATGATTTCTTTCTTTGCTTGTAGACTTGCAACTGGTGTATTAGATTGGTTATGTATGTTTGTTTTTGTTGATGTCTTGAAATTAAACGATCTTATTATAAAAATCTTATCTAATATACTTGTAATTATACTTAATTACGTAGCAAGTAAGCTTATTATTTTTAAGAAAAAAAACGAGGAGTAATCCTCATTTTTCTTTTACACTTTTTACTTCTTGTAACTCAAATCTATATTTTTGACCGTTTTTATTAACCTCTTCAAAAAAGTTATCATATGGTCTACACCATAATTTATTATCTCCATATAAAGCTCTATATGCAACCATTTTTTCTTCTGTTTCACTATTATATATAATATCCTCGACTAGGTATAAATCGCCTTTAAAATGCCTATATATACCTTTTATTTTTAACTTCTCCATACTGTTTCTCCTTTTTAACTCTTACAGATCCTCCACGTATTTAATAACATTTAATCTTTTGAGGAAATATACCTCAAACATAGCATAGTTACGATAACTATATATAAACCCACACATACTTTGAAATTTCTAAATGCTGATTGAACATTAATAACATTTATTGAGCTTAAATAAAATGATAACACTATTAAAAATACCACTACTAAAAATGAAATTATAATAGATAGGTAAAATTTCTTTTGTTTATTATTACTTGAAGCTATTTTTTCATTATCAATTTTAAAATTATCAACATAGCACATATCGTTATAAATATATACGTCAACATTATTATTTATTAAATCATTAGGATAAAAAAATATATACGGGGTATTGATATCATAAGTCGTACCATTATATTCATACTCAACCTTTGCGTAATCATAATATGACCTAGTTTTGTCATTACCCACTTCAACAACTTTTCTTCTGGCAAATAAAGCTTTTCTAAATAATGAATCTTTATTATTCCTTTTATACACTGTTTCAATGCAAATAATTTTACCTTGTACTTTAATGCCATTATTAATTATTTTTCTTGCAAGTCCTCTATTATATTTTGCATTTATTATATTTGCTAATCCCACATAACCAAATGCACCTGCAAATAGTAAAAATATTAATTCAACTAACAAAAATATTCCTATTCCAAAGTTACCACTCAAAAATTCTGCATATATTGCCAACATCCCATATAAACAAAGAATCGATAAAATAAAACATATAATATCTTCTTTTACTGTTATTTTTTCGTCTTCATAATAAATCTCCATTGTTGGCCCCCTTTATATTATAAATAATATTATAAAAATATAAAAAGCTTATTTAAAATGCTAACATATTTTATTAATTTTTAATAATTCTGTTTTTTAGGAATTACACCTCTAATTCCACCTCTAGGATTTTCAACATCTCCATTATACCTTGGTATTAGGTGTACATGTATATGCATCACACTTTGACCTGCTGCTATTCCGCAATTCATACCAATATTGTAACCATCTGGATGATACTCTTTATCTATCATTTCTTTTGCCTTTTCCATCAATTCAAAAATAGCATTTTTTTCTTCTAATGTAGTTCCAAAAAAATCTTTAACATGCCTTTTTGTCATAAAAAGCACATGCCCTTTACTTACGGGGAATTCATCAAATCTAGCAAAAGCGTATTCATTTTCTAATATGATTTTTTCTTTTTCGGTTTCCCATTTACAAAATAAGCATTCATCCATATTACGTCCCCCTCTCAAACCGATATTATTATACCATATTTTTTAATGTGCAACAAAAAATCAATCATTTCTGATTGATTTTCCTTTGGTGCGAGTGACGGGACTTGAACCCGTACGTCGAAGACACACGCCCCTCAAACGTGCCTGTCTGCCAATTCCAGCACACTCGCAAATTATAAGACGCTATTAAAGCGTCTTTTTTTGGTAGCGCATAGGGGAATCGGACCCCTGTTACCACCTTGAGAGGGTGATGTCCTAGCCGCTAGACCAATGCGCCATATTTATTTGGCTGCGGAAGCAGGATTCGAACCTACACTAAATGAGTCAGAGTCATTTGTGCTACCGTTACACAATTCCGCAATGCTATATTATATTAGCATAAATAGATAATTTTTTCAAGTAAATATTTCAATTTGCCCATATTTTCATTAATATCTCGAGTTACTACTTGCTCTTGCAATATCTATTGCCTGAATTTCTTCTGCACTTAAATTATACTTTGTTTCGCCTTTTACCAATGGTTTTGCAAATATAGATGAACTTTCTCTAGAATACAATCCGTTTACTACTATTCCATTATCTTCAGAATCCATTAAAGCCATAGTAAAACTCAGGTCACTTCCTGTATCTCCATAAGCGTTATATCTAATAAGCCCAACTTTTTGTACGCATTTTTTTAAGTTTGCTTCTAAACGATTTAATGCTTCTTCTTGGCTTTTTATCTTTTTAGCATTTTCATCAACTATTTTTAAATATTCAGATAAAATTTTTTCTACTTTATCTCCTTCTCCTAGCTTAGACATAAACTCTGTATATCTATTATTTAATTGCTTATATGCTTTTCCAACTATAAACGTGATAACAGCAAATGTAATCATAAGGATAAAATTTATACTAAAAATCACAATTAAAAATATTGGATTTTGTATTATGCCATTCATACTTTCCAAAAATATCACCCTCTTAATAAGCCTTATCCATTCCGATAATATCCATTATTCTATCTAAATCATCATTTGAAAAATATTCTATTACAATTTTTCCTTTTTCCTTTGACTTAGGAACGATTTTTACTTTTGTCCCTAAATAGCTTTTCATACTTTCTTCAATATTTTTAGTAAAAATATCTTCTTTTTTCTGAGTATGTCCAGCTTTCTTTTTATTTCTCATAAGCATTTCGATTTCTCTTACGCTAAGCCCTTTTTTCTCTATTAACAAAGCCAATTCGTATTGCTTGTCTTTTTTTTCAACAGGAATGATTGCTCTTGCATGCGCTTCAGAAATTCTTCCACTTATAAGCATTTCTTGAACTCTTTCATCTAAATTAAGAAGTCTTACGGAATTTGCAATTTTAGGCCTACTTTTCCCTATTACATTAGCAACTTGCTCTTGAGTCATGCCATATTCATTAATTAATGACTGATATGCATTTGCTTCTTCTATTGAATTTAGGTCCTGCCTTTGTAAATTTTCTATCAAGGCTAATTCTAATAGCTTTTGACCTTTTATATTTTCTTTTATATATACAGGCACTGTTTTTAAACCTGCAACTCTAGCTGCTCTCCAACGTCTTTCTCCTGCTATTATTTTGTATGTATTACCATCTTTAGATACAACTATAGGTTGAATTAAACCATTACTTTTTATTGATTCTGCAAGTTCTGCTATTTTTTCTTCGTCGAAATCTTTTCTAGGTTGATTTATATTTGGTTCTATTTGAGATAATTTTAGTTCAGTAATCATATTATTGTTAGAATTATTAGATATCTCTTGAATTTGATTTTCTATTTCTGACCCAAAAAGTGCATCTAATCCTTTTCCTAAACTTTTTTTCATTTCATTCACCTCTATTTATTTTTATTTAATATTGCTCTTGCCAAATCTTTATAACTCTTATTGCCTATTGAATTTTTGTCATAAGCATAAATAGGTAATCCATGACTTGGAGCCTCACTTAATTTAACATTCCTAGGTATAACAACATCAAAAACATTATCTTTAAAATGTGTTCTTACTTCTTCAGCAACTTCTTTAGACAATTTTCTTCTTGCTTCGTACATTGTAAGAATTATGCCCTCAACTTCAAGATTAACATTTAACTTCTTTTTTAATTTATTAATTGTATTCGTGAGTTGCCCTAACCCTTCCAAAGCATAAAACTCACACTGTATAGGAATTAAAACCGAATTTGCAGCAGATAATGCATTTAGGGTAAGTAATCCAAGAGATGGAGGACAATCTATTAATATGTAATCATAATTATCTTTTATTTCATCAAGAGCTGTTTTTAATACAAACTCTCTTGCCATAACTCCTGCTAATTCTAGCTCTGCACCTGCCAAATCTATACTAGATGGTAAAACAGACAAGTTTTTTACCTTCGTACTTATTATACTTTCTTTTATATCTTCTCCATCTACCATAACAGAATAAATATTTTTGTTCTCTTTAGATTTGTTTATTCCTAATCCACTAGTAGCATTACCTTGCGGATCTGCATCTACTAGCAAAACTTTTTTGCCTTTTAATGCTAAAGATGCACTTAAGTTAATAGCAGTCGTTGTCTTTCCAACACCGCCTTTTTGGTTAGTTATAGCTATGATTTTTCCCATATCTTTTTCCTCCCTTAAAATGACATCTTAATTTTAACATATATATTTATAAAAAAAAAGATTTATTTTTTCGTTTCACATGAAACTTTAAAAATATACAGCCAAAATTGGCTGTATATTTTCGTCCTTTATTTTATTTTTCTTCTCGGAAACCCTTTAGGTGTACTCTTAACTTTTTCAATAACAATAATAGTATGCTTTATATCGCTATCTGGCAAAACGACTTCATCTATCCCTACTATCTTGCCACCTAATGTTTCTATATGAGATTTAGCCTCTTCAAGTTCTTCTTTATAATCCGAACCTTTCATACAAACAAACTTTCCTCCAACTTTAATAAAAGGGATACAATATTCAGAAAGTGTTTTCATGTTTGCAACAGCTCTTGCTGTTACAATGTCATATTTTTCTCTAAATTCTGGTTTTATACCAAATTCTTCGGCTCTTCCATGAATAGCTTTTATTTTTTCTAACCCCAACTTATCAATAACATCTTGTAAATATATTATCCTTTTATTTAAAGAATCTAGCAATGTGATTTCGGTTTCATGTGAAACAATCTTTATTGGAATTCCTGGAAAACCAGCGCCAGTCCCAACATCTATGATTTTATCCCCTGCTTTTATATATTTTAAACAATATAACGAATCTACAAAATGTTTGGTTATAATATCATTTTCATCAGTAATAGCTGTTAAATTAATTTTTTCATTCCATTCAAGCAATAAATTTTGATATTCTTCAAACTTTTTTGCTTCATCATCATTTAATGAAACACCTATTGCTGCTGCATCTTTTTTTAGCTTGTCTTTATTTTTCATTATTGCCTCCCTTTTTTTGCATAGCTAGCCATACCAGTAAAACAGATATGTCTGATGGAGATACTCCTGAAATTCTTGATGCTTGTCCTATCGATTCTGGTTTTTGTTTATTTAATTTCTGTCTAGCTTCTAAAGCCAACCCTTTTATTTCGTTATAATCTATGTCTTGTGGCAAAGCTTTCTTTTCTAGTTTTTTAAATTGCTCTATTTGTATCATTTGTCTATCTATATAACCTTGATATTTTATTTGAATTTCTACTTGCTCTTGCTCAGCACTAGTTAGTTTAGGTCTATTTTTATCTACTTTTTCTAAATCTTTATATGTTAATTCTGTTCTTTTTATAAGTTCTGACAAATGAACACCTGTTGTAATTTCACTTGTGTTCTTTTCTCTTAAAATTTCATTTACTTCTTCAGTTGGTGAAATTACAGTTTGCTTTACCCTCTCTACTTCTTTTTCAACATTTTCTTTTTTAGTTAAAAATTTTTGATACCTCTCATCTGATATTAGTCCTATATCATGTCCTATTGGTGTTAAGCGCACATCTGCATTATCTTGTCTTAAAACTAGTCTATATTCTGCCCGAGAGGTCATCATTCTATATGGTTCGTTTGTTCCTTTTGTTACTAAATCATCTATTAATACACCAATATACGCTTCTGACCTATCTAATACAATAGCTTCTTTGCCTTGTACTTTTCTTGCTGCATTTATTCCGGCTATGATTCCTTGAGCTGCTGCTTCTTCATATCCAGAACTTCCATTTATCTGTCCTGCAAAAAACATTCCAGAAATTCTTTTATGCTCTAGCGATCTTTTTAGTTGTGTAGGATTTATACAATCGTACTCAATAGCATACGCAGGGCGCATTATTTTAGCATTTTCTAAACCTTTTATACTATGATATATTTCATATTGAACTTCTTCCGGCAAACTTGATGACATTCCCTGAACGTACATTTCATCAGTATTTTCTCCCATTGGTTCTATAAATATTTGATGACGTTCTTTATCTGAGAATCTTACTATTTTATCTTCAATTGAAGGACAATATCTAGGACCTACACCCTTTATATCATCTAATCCGCCATACATGGCAGCCTTAGTCAAATTATCTCTTATTATTTTATGTGTTTCCGCATTGGTATAAACTAAATGACATGGAATTTGTTCTTCAATTTTATATGATGGTTTATCATCAAAACTAAATGTATGATAAGTATCATCACCTAATTCTAATTTAGTTTTACTATAGTCTATAGAATCTTTATCAACTCTTGCAGGTGTTCCGGTTTTTAATCTTATTATCTTGAAACCTAATTTAGCTAGGTTATCAGATAAATGCATCGAAGGTCTTTCCCCATGAGGACCTTTTCTTGTTCTAGTTGATCCGACTAAAATATCTGCTTTTAAATAAGTTCCAGTTGTTAAAATAACAGTTTTACTAAATATTTTTTCACCATTTTCTAAAACTACGCCCTTAATTTTTCCATCTTCTACGATTAAATCTTCAACCAATGCTTCTTTTATATCTAAATGCTTTCTTGAATTTAATACTTCTAACATTTTTTTAGGATACGTTACTTTATCACCTTGCGCACGCAAAGCTTGAACGGCAGGACCTTTTGCTGAATTAAGCATCTTGATTTGAATCAAAGTTTTATCACAAACTTTTCCCATCATTCCACCTAAAGCATCTATTTCTCTTACAACGATTCCTTTGGCCGAACCTCCTATTGATGGGTTACATGGCATGTCAGCTATATTATTTATGTTACCCGTTACCAATAG
>JAEEXS010000150.1 GCA_016287855.1 Clostridia bacterium | reverse complement strand
GGATAACAACTTAAAACTCGCTAACCACAAACTACAAGACTTAACTATCAGAAAACTTACCTATGGTAATCCTACTATGAAAGAGAAGTTTGATGAGGTTAAGAAAAATAAGAAATAGTTATTTAGTGAAATAACCAAAAAGCACAAGGATTAGGCAATTGAAAAACCTAATCCTTTGTTTTTGCAGGGTTTTCTAGATTATTAATTCAGTATTAGTCATCTTTTCTTGTTTATTATTGTAGTATAATCTACAATTAAAACATTATATGGGTAGGTACAAGTTTAGAAAATTTATTGCAGTCAGTTTAATAGCGTTAGGAATAATGACATGTTTTGCATGGCTATTTATTTATCTTGCTAATACAAATATAGATTTTCTTAATAAGTATTTATTCTTTATTGGATTAGGAATTCTATTTATTGGAATACTAGTGTTCCCTCTTGATATCCTTAGACAATTTGTCAAAGAAAGATATGACACTAAGTCTAATACTAGAAGAAAATCTAGAAGAAAATACTCACCTCAATCAGAAGAAGATGAGGAAGATGAAGATGACTTCTACGAGACTATGGAACACATAGATAACGATAATTGATAAAAAATAAAATTTTCTCTATTAATCATTAGATTTTTATCATATAATACAAAAGGTCTTTTTCCGGAGACAAAGTTTATGCATTTATATAATCACAAAGTTCAATACTACGAAACTGATAAAATGGGAATAGTGCATCACTCTAACTATATTAGATGGATGGAAGAATCTCGTATCAGTTTTTTAGAGAGCATCGGATTAGATTATTCAACCTTAGAGAAGAGAGGGGTTATCTCTCCTGTCATAGGAGTCAACGTTAGATATAGAAAACCAACATACTTTGGTGAAGAGATATCTATCGAAGTATCTATTAAGGAATATACAGGTATTAAACTGATATTTATGTACACGATGAAAAATAAAGATAATCAAGTAGTGTTAACTGGTGAAAGCGAACATTGTTTCGTTTCTGATAAAGGACATATTATCATTCCTAAAACAGCGTTCCCTGATTTAGATGAAATATTACTTAAACACGTAGAAAATGCATAATTAAAACCACTGATTAAATCAGTGGTTATTTTTTAGATGGTGAATTTACCGTTCAAGTGCAACACTTTTAGGCGAAAATAAAGGCTCATATCAATCCTGGTGTAAGATATAGTTGCGACACTTATCTACAGGAGGTTCTTTATGAGCTACTCACATTTTACCATAGAAGAACGGGCGAGTATAAAACATCTACTTGAAAAAGGTATTTCAATTCGCCAGATTGCAAAAGATTTAAATAGATCCCCCAGCTCTATTTCTAGAGAAATTAAAAGGAATCACTTTAAAAGAACAATTTACGGAGGGACTAACTATAGTATTATTTTTGCTCAAAGTGAATATAAAAAACGCATTTCAAAAGCACATAATATTATCCAATTTCCTTTAGAAATATTACAAATAATAGAACAGAGAATTAAAGAAACGTGGTCTCCAGAGCAAATAGCGGCATTTTATAGTGACCGAGGTTTTCCTTGTTATAAAACAATCTATAAATGGATCAATGAAGGAACAATTGTTAACGGTAACAAAAAATACCTACGTAGAAAAGGCAAAGGCGGATGGTATGAGACACGTGGTAAGTATAATAAAGGAAAATCAATTAGAAAAAGAGATAAAAGAATATATAAACGGGCAGATTATGGTCATTGGGAATTAGATACAGTTGTATCTGGTCGTAAGAGTAATGTAAAAACATGTTTCATAACTCTTGTAGAACGGAAATCTAGATTTTACAAAGCAATTAAATCACCAAATAGACATGCAGATGTAGTGGCCAGATTAATCGTAGATTATCTCAAACAATATCCATCAGAATTAGTTAAAACAATAACTACTGATAACGGTACCGAATTTGCTGATTGGCAAACAATTGAAAAAGAACTCAACTGTGAAGTCTACTTTTGCGATACTTTCTGTGCTTGGCAGAAAGGATCTAATGAGAATTCTAACGGACTTCTTAGAGAGTTCTTTCCCAAAGGTTATAATCTAAGTCGATATACTCAAGTTTATATTGATAAAAAGGTTGACTTGATTAACAATAGACCTAGAAAATGTAACAACTGGATATCTCCATCAAGATTGATGAGCAAAGCTATCTCGGAGTGTTGCACTTAAGATTACAATTTACTATATTATTTTGAAATATACTATTGCAATTTGTTTAAATTTTTAAGATAATAAT
>JAEEXS010000149.1 GCA_016287855.1 Clostridia bacterium | reverse complement strand
ATATAATTTAGGGATACTTTCTTTTTCGGAGAAAGAGTATCAGTTTGCGACATTAATGGTTTTAGGGTTTAAATATAGGCTAATAAAAAATATATTTGTAAAACAAAACATATGGATTTCTATAATGGCAATATTAGTAGCATTGCCTCTGGGAAATGTTATGACCGATTACATATTTAAGAATGCTATAGGTGATAGTTATGATTTCTCAGCAATGATAAAACCTATAACTTTTATTATGTCTGCAGTTGGTACGTTTGCTGTGGCTTATTTTGTAAATCAAATACTAGCCACAAAAATTAAAAAAATAGATATGGTTTTGAGTTTGAAAGGTAATGAATAATTTATAAAATATCTAAATAGAGTTAATGTATGTAGAAGGAGGAAACGATGAAAACAGAAAAAAATATATTTATTGCGTTTATTTTGAATTTGACTTTTTCAATTTTAGAATTTATTGGTGGTACTATTACTAATAGTGTTGCTATAATTTCAGATTCTGTCCATGATTTAGGAGATGCATTAAGTATTGGTGTTTCTTATTTCTTAGAGAAGAAGAGTAAAAAAGGGCCAGATGATAAATATACTTATGGATATGTTAGATATTCGATTATGGGTAGTGTTATAACTACGGTAATTCTTTTAGCTGGTTCAATTTTGGTTATTTATAATGCTATTTTAAGAATAATTAATCCTGTTAAAATAGACTATAATGGAATGATAGCTTTTGCAGTTTTTGGTGTTGTTATAAATTTTATAGCTGCGTATTTTACGAAAGATGGAGATTCATTAAACCAAAGATCTGTTAATTTACACATGTTAGAAGATGTGTTGGGATGGATTGTCGTTCTAATTGGTGCAATTGTAATGCGATTTACAGATATTTCGATTATAGACCCTATACTTTCGATTTGTGTTGCTGTTTATATACTTTTCCATGCTTCTAAAAATTTCGGATTAATATTAGATGTTTTATTAGAAAAATCTCCTAGAGAGGTTGATATTGGGGAAATAAAGGAACATTTACTAGAATTAGGGGATATAACAGATATTCATCATATCCATGTTTGGAGTATGGATGGTTATAGTAATTATGCAACGATGCATATTGTTTCTAGTGAAATGGGTAGAGAAATTAAAGAGAAGATAAGAGATGAGTTAAAAGAGCATGGTATAGGCCATGTTACAATTGAGTTTGAATTGCCTGATGAGGAGTGCGATTATGAGAATTGCAAAGTGGAAGATACTTTTCATAGGCATCACCATCATCATCATTAAAAGATTATGCATTAAGAGTAGATGTAATTTCTACTCTTTTATGTTATAATAGGGGAAATGGAGTAATAAAAGGAAGAGATAATATGAGTTTTGAGAGTGAGATTTTTAAAAGATGTAGGCCTAATTACAAAAAGCTTACTACTTATGGTTTTTCTAAAAATAAGGATAAATATACATATTCAAAAGTTTTTATGGATGATCAGTTTAGGGCAGATATTGTTATAGATAATAAAGGAACTGTTACAGGAAAAGTTATTGAAATAGAGTTAGACGAGGAATATGTTAATTTTCGTATTGAAGATCAAGTAGGCGAGTTTGTAGGTAGAGTTAGGGAAGAGTATAAGAATATTTTGCAAGATATTTTAGATAGCTGTTTTGAGAAAGAGTATTTTGTTTCAAATCAAGCAAATAGAATTACAAAACTTATTTTTGATAAGTATAAGGATAGTCCAGAATTTTTGTGGAAGAAATTTATGGGAGATGGGATTTTTAGAAATCCTAAAAGTAAAAAATGGTATGGAATAATTATGATTATTAATAAGAGCAAGTTGGAAGAGGGAGCAAGTGGCGAAGTTGAAGTACTTAATGTTAAGCTAAATGCGGATATGGTAGAGAAACTATTAAGAGAAAAAGGCTTTTATGAGTCTTATCATATGAAGAAGTCAGATTGGATTACTATACTTCTTGATGATACGGTGTCTGATGAGAAAATAATGCAGCTAATAGATATAAGCTATTTAAATACTTCAACTAGAAATGATGCGGTACGAGAATGGATTATACCGGCTAATCCTAGATATTATGATGTTGTACATGCTTTTGATGATGTTGATACAATAATTTGGAAACAATCTAATAATATTTTGGTTGGAGATATTGTTTATTTATATGTGGGTGATCCGTATTCGGCAATTCTTTTTAAGTGTAGTGTGGTTGAAGTGGATATTCCTTATGTTTTTAAAAATAAAGATGTTTCTATGACTAAGGTTA
>JAEEXS010000148.1 GCA_016287855.1 Clostridia bacterium | reverse complement strand
ATGATAGAGAAGAATATCAAAAAATATTTGAAGTTGATTTATTGATTATAGATGATCTAGGAACAGAAACTATGAATTCTGCAAAATTTAGCGAATTATTTAATATAATTAATACTAGACTTCTAAAAGGTAAAAAGATGGTTATATCTACAAATCTAACCACACAAGAAATTAAAAATCTATATGAAGAAAGAATATTCTCAAGACTTGTAGGAGATTTTTCGATTTTAAGATTTATAGGTGAAGATATTAGAGTATTAAAAAAGAAGATAAATAAAGCATAAAAGAAAGAGTACCGAATAATTGGTACTCTTTTTTATCCATTAAAGTCTTCTCTTTTTCTTTCAATTTTTAGTAATTGTTCATATAGTTTTTCTTCTCTTTCAGATATATCTTCAGGAAGATCAATGTGAACTTTTAGATTTAAGTCTCCACGATTTCCATCTTCAGTGACATATCCTTTGTTTGGTACAGTTACTATTTCACCATCTCTTAAACGTTTTGGTAGAGAAACAAATAGTTTTTCATCCATAACTTGAAGCTTGTACTTTCCGCCAAGAGCAGCAACAGCTGGAGTGATATTAATATCTTTGTTAAAATCTGTTCCTTCAATTTTAAATTCCGGATCATCTAGTAATTTAACATGTATAATTAAATCTCCGTTCTTACCACCATTTTTTCCTGGATTACCAAGAGCAGCAAGTCTAATTTTATCTCCGTTTTTTATTCCAACTGGTACTTTAACAGAAAATGTTTTCATTCCAGTTTTGTGTGCACGTATTGCTATTTTCTTTTCTGCTCCAAAGAAACCTTCTTCAAGAGTTACATCTAAATGAGTAACTATATCTGAACCTTTAATTGGTTTTTTCTTATCATCTATATTCTCATTATTTGAATTATTATCGCCTTTTCTAAATCCTAAAATTTGGTTTAATATATCGTTAAATACATTTGCACCAGATTTGAATTCATATTTTACATCTTGTAGTCCTGATTCTATATTTGCAAATCCATATCCATATCTTGCAACTTGTCTATCATATTTTCTTTTTTTCTCTGGATCCATAAGGATCGCATAAGCTTCATTTATATCTTTAAACTTTTCTTCAGCATCTTTGCTTTTATTTTTATCTGGATGATATTCTTTTGCAAGTCTTCTAAAGTTTAGTTTTATATCTTGGTCAGAACTTTTTCTGTTGACTTCCAATATTGCGTAATAGTTTTTTTGTTTCATATAATACCCCTTTAAAAACTAATTCTAACTTGATTTTTATTATATCATAGATAATCTAAAATTCAAGGATATTCGCTTGATTTTTTAATTTTTTTATAATATAATGAGGGAGTAAAAGCAAATGGAGGTATGTATATAATGGACATAAATGATGAAAACTTTTTATCGGCGCAAAAAATTGTTCCTGTAAAAATCGAAGATGAAATGCAAAAATCATATATAGACTATGCAATGAGCGTTATTATCTCCCGTGCCTTACCAGATGTAAGAGATGGTTTAAAACCAGTTCATAGAAGAATTCTTTATACAATGTATGAAGACAAACTATGGCCAAACGTTCCTTACAGAAAATGTGCAAACGTTGTTGGTGACGCAATGGGTAGATACCATCCACATGGTGACTCATCAATATATGATGCATTAGTACGTTTAGCACAAAATTTTTCACTAAGGTATCCTCTAGTTGACGGACATGGTAACTTTGGATCTATGGATAATGATCCTCCAGCCGCAATGAGATATACTGAGTGTAAACTTCAAAAAGTTGCACTCGAAATGCTTGAGGATTTAGACAAAGAGACAGTAGACCTTATGCCAAACTATGATGACAGATTAAAAGAACCTACTGTTTTACCAGCAAAACTACCATATCTATTAGTTAATGGTGCATATGGTATTGCCGTTGGTATGGCATCTAATATTCCACCACACAACTTAGGCGAAGTAGTAGATGGTACAATTGCTCAATTAGATAATCCAGAGATTACTAATGAAGAATTAATGAAATATATCAAAGGACCAGATTTCCCAACATCAGGTATTATTGTTGGAAAAGAAGGTATCAAAGATGCATATACAACTGGTCGTGGTAAAGTAACAATAAGAGCAAAAACAGAAATTGAAGAAGACTCTCGTGGTAGATTTAAAATTATCGTTACAGAAATACCATACCAAGTAAATAAAGCAGCACTTGTTGAAAGTATTGCAAAATTAGTTCAAGCTAAAACAATCGAAGGAATTTCAGACTTAAGAGATGAAACAGAT
>JAEEXS010000044.1 GCA_016287855.1 Clostridia bacterium | reverse complement strand
AGTATACCATCTCTCTTGCTTCCACCCTTTATCTTCTGTTTGACGTTGAACTTTACCTGTATTTAACGCACACATAGGTGTATGAAGCTTTCCATCTCCTGAAAGAGAGGTAAAGATACTTCTTATTCCAGCTCTTTCTCTATCGTTAGTATCTACTCCATCAAAAATCGTAGGCAAGGCAAAATCTTTTACTACTATAAGATAATGTGGATACGTTTCCATTTCTCTTACTTTCCCTGCCAAGTCGCTTCCATTCGCATTTATATTTATATTATAACTTCTTCCATCATCGCAAAAGCCATTAACGATACTATTAATCTGCCCCTGTACACCATTATAAACAGATCTCATATTTCCAGCGTCAAGTTTAACTGCACTTCGCGCATATTCTGCAGTAACATTGCCATTCCAACCATTATTGCTATAACAAATTATATCAAAATATTTTTGATTACCTGCATCAGCATAAGGTTCTATAAAAAACATCAATATTTTATATTTATTAGTATCACTTATTGTTTCATAGTGATTGCCACCACGATTTCTAAAAACAGCATCAGCAAATAATGCCATTGTAGAATTTACTACTTTTTGGTGATCTAATTTTATAAAATTATTTAATTCACCATTTTGCACATATCTATCACTACTTGAGGATGTAGGATTTCTGTTTATCAAATACCCTAAAGCAAGTTGCAGATATACATCATAATTTGCATTACTTATTATGCTATTTTGAGCACTAGTAGTGCTACGATTTGATGTAAGTAAGTGGATAACTGAACCAGTCGAAGCAGAATAGACTGCATCTCTTAAAGAATTATACCCACTTTCAATTGTTTTAGAATTTACAATATTTACAGCAGTAAAAATAAGTATGAGTAATAACGTCATACCATATAAGATTACACCTATCCCACTACCACTATTATTAGAAATATGCTTACCGAGATTATTATGGATGTTCATTTCGAATAATCTCCTCTCTATAAGCAGTATATTTTAACAAGTTATCATTTCCTCGTCCAAACATAAAAACATTAAAATTCCCCACTGTACCTAGTAATGACGGTTTTTTCGATTGTACATATATTCCTATTATATCGCCTTTATTTACACCGGGTCTTGCTGAACTTCCATCACTAATATTTCCTACTACACCCGTTGACTCATCAAATGGTCGCCTATAATAAGTTATAGTAACATCTGCCTTACCATCTTTATCATCATCTAGCGCTTTTGCTAATTTAGAATAAATATAATTTTCATGTCCTTCAGTTATTGCACCGTATGTACTCGCCATGACACAAGCTTCTTTTACTACCTGATTCATATATTGTTGTACAGAAAAATGATATATAGTTGCAATCATATATACAAGCACATAAAAAAGAGGTAACATTACAACTATATACGCAACTATAGTATCAAGTCCGCCCTTTTTTAGCTTTAATGATGCCTCTTTCTTCATTTTAATCACATTCCTTCCTTAAATACGCAAAACAGTTTGAAAAATAATTGAGCTATATACCCAATTATTCTTCAAACCTAATCAACTTCTTAATTATTGTGGCCCTATAGTTGTTTGTTGCTGAGTTAAACTGTCTGTAGTTGCCCCAATAAGTTCATCTCCTTGTTGAGACATAGGAATAACCACGGCTATAAGAAGTGCAACTACTAAACCAGCAACTATAACTATGGCTATTACGGTTTCTAAGCCACCTTTTAATTTATTTAGCATATAATCACCCTTACTCGCCTTTCATCTCTTTTGTTAATTCAGACATTCTCTCTGTTCCTCCATCAGCCATCTCCCGTGTTTTGCTAGTCATAGGCAAAATTACGGCTATAATCAGAGCAACAACTATGCCTACTAAAATAACAACAGCAACTATACTCTCTATTCCACCTTTTAATTTTTTCATATCATTCACCCTCAATACGAATTAAATCACACTAAAGACTAATGTGAATATGAATAGTCTGTGCCTGCCATGCCACTAATATAATTATCTACTTTTCCAAGGTTTTCATCTGTTGTATCTTCTCTTTCTCTAACGCTAGTTACCATAGGAAGAACTACTGCAATGATTAACGCTACAACTAATCCTACGATAATTATAAGAGTAACGATATCAGCTACTCCGCCTTTTTTTAACATGTTTTTCTTCATAAAAATTTCCTCCTTTAATTTTTAGTATTTTTATACTAAACTCCTTATACTTTCAGTGTATCGGCACAATACTCTTTTTTGTTTAGTGTTTTTGCATATTTTAATAAAAAAATATCCTCAATCATCATTTTTTTTAATGATTGAGGAATATCTTTACTTAATATTTATCTCTTCAAAGCCTTCTAAATGCCTATACTTAACACCGCAAGCATCAAAAAGTCTCTTGGATGCGATAAAAATATCTTTGTCTGCATATTTATCACTAAGGTATATAACTTCTTTTATTCCTGCTTGAATAATTATCTTTGCACACTCATTACAAGGGAATAAATCAACATATATTTTTGCACCTTCTAAATCTCTTTTGTTTCCTCTATAATTCATAACTGCATTCATTTCTCCATGGCAAACATAAAGGTACTTAGTATCAAGGGGGGCGCCTTCTCTTGCCCAAGGGAAATCATCATCATTAAGACCATTTGGGGCTCCGTTATATCCCATAGATAAAATCCTATTATCTGGGCTTACTATGCAAGCACCAACTTGAGTAGAAGGGTCTTTACTACGCATAGCAGATAATTTTGCTATAGCCATAAAATAGTTATCCCATGTTAAATAATTTTCTCTTTTTTTAACCATTTTTCAACCTCCTTAATACATCTCTGTTTGGCAATCTTCTCCAACATATGTACCAATATTTTCACCTTCGCAAAGTCTCATTATGGAATTCTTTTCATCAAAATCAAATACGTACATTGGCATTTTGTATTCACTAGCTAAAATAAACGCTGACTGGTCTGCAACTTGAAGTTTTTTTGCAATAACTTCTTCATATGTAGCAGATTTATATCTTTTTGCATTAGGGTCGTCTTTTGGATTAGCCGTATATATTCCATTAACTCCTTGTTTAGCCATAAGTACTACGTCAGCTCTAATTTCTAGCGCTTTTTGGATAGAAGTATAGTCTGTTGTAACAAATGGGTTACCTGTACCACCACCAAAAATAACTATTCTTCCTCTATCTAGATACTTTAATGCTTTAAGTCTTATATATGGTTCTGCTACTGTATTCATAGGGATAGCAGTCATAACTCTTACGTTTTCTACACCTTTAGCAGTTAATGCCCCTCTTAACATCAAGCTATTCATTATTGTTGCAAGCATTCCAATATTATCTGCTTCTGCTCTTTCAAAGTTCCAATCATCTGCAACTCTTCCTCTGAATATATTTCCACCGCCTGTTACAATAGCTACTTCAACTCCAGCATTTGCAGCGGTAATAATTTCGTTAGTAATATGGTCTAAGGCTTCTTTTGTATAGCCATGCCTTTCGTCTTTAGATAAAGCTCCTCCACTTAATTTAAGCAAAACTCTTTTATACTTCATACTAAAAACTCCTCTCTAAAAATTTATTTTGTTCCATATATTCTATCCCCAGCATCTCCTAAGCCAGGAACAATATATCCTTTTTCATTTAAGTGACTATCTATACTTGTACAATAAATTTGAACGTCCGGATGTTCTTTTTGTATTCTTTCTAGCCCTTCTGGGACTGCAATAAGTGCTAAAAATTTAATCTTTTTAACTCCAATATTCTTTAAGCTCTGGATTGCATCGCAAGCACTTCCGCCAGTTGCAATCATTGGATCTAATATGATTACCGTTCTATTTTCTATCCCGTGGGGCACCTTAAAATAATATTGAGTTGGCTCTAACGTTTCCTCATTTCTAAATAACCCGATATGCCCTACCTTTGCGTTAGGTATAATATTTAGTATTCCTTCAACCATGCTCATTCCAGCTCTTAGGATTGGTAAAAATGCATAATTATCTTCATCTAATTTTTGAGCTTTCATTTTGGCAATAGGTGTTTCTATTTCCGTATCATATAACGGTGCGTCTTTCGTAGCTTCATAGCAAAGCATTGTTGCAAGCTCTGCAGCGATTTCTCTAAATTCTTTTGTTCCTGAATTCTTGTCTCTTAAAATTGCAAGTTTGTGTTTAACCAATGGATGTGTTAATACAATTGGTTCCATCTAATCCTCTCCTTTTAATGATAAATTTGGTACAAAAAATTTAAATCACTACTTACTTTGTCCCATCCTTTGAATACTATCACAAAAGTATAGTAAAGCACAATATAAAAAGTGTATATTTTATAAGTTTTTGTTAAAAATAGTAACATTACACAAAGGAGGCTAATTACTAATGAATTTTGTAGATAAACTTAAAGATTTTAGGGAACGTTTAAGAGATAGACATATGTTTACTATTGTAATAACTTCTTTACTAGTAATTTTAGCTCTTCTTGGCTATATTTTTAAAATACGTAATGATAACAAACAAGCTTTAGAAAATAGATACAATCAAGCCTTTTTTGAGATGGCTTCCTATGTTGAAAATATTGATACTTTGCTTGCTAAATCTTTAATTAGTAAAGACCCAACTCATGGGGCTAAAACAATGAGTGAAATATGGCGTCAAGCGAATCTTGCAAAGGCTAACCTTTCCGATTTACCTATTGAACAAAATTTAATTGCTCAAACTTCAAAGTTCCTTTCTCAAACTAGTGATTTCTCTCATTCTTTAACTCTACAAACAATAGATCAAAATCCTATAACAACTGATCAACTAATCCAAATAAAGTCTTTATCTGATTATGCAACCAAACTTCAAAACAGTATTTTTGACCTATCTGCTCAACTTGCTGAAGGAAGACTATCTTGGAATGAGCTTACTAAAAAAGGTTCAAAAACTTTTGCCAATCTCGAAAAAACTTCTGATGAAAAAAGTGTTTTTCAAGATATGTCAGATAACTTTCAAGATTATCCTGGTTTAATATATGATGGGCCTTTTTCTGACCACATAGTCGACTTAGAGCCAAAAGGTATAACTGGTAATGATATAGACCAGGAAAAAGCTAAAAAAATAGCAACTGATTTCATTGGGCAAGATAAAATACAAGAAATAGAAAATATCGTCGAATCTTTTAATTCAAAAATCCCTTGTTTTAGCCTTTCTATAAAATTAAAAAGTGGTGAAACTGCAAATGTAGATATCTCTAAAAAAGGAGGCCATGTTATATGGTTTTTATACAACAAAGATGTAGAAAATAAGGTTTTAACAATAGATGATGCAAAATCTCGGGGCTTAGATTTTTTAAATTCAAAGGGTTTTACAAAGATGGTCCCTACTTATTATATAGATGAGAATAATATAGCCACTTTAAACTTTGCATATACCGATAAGTCTATAACTATTTACCCTGATTTAATAAAGGTTTCTGTTGCAATGGATAACGGCGATATAACTGGTTTTGAGGCCGCTGGATACCTGTTTTCTCACGTAGATAGAAATATTTCTGAGCTCAAAATCTCTAAAGAAGTGGCTTTAGAGCATATAAATAAAGATTTAAACCCAGAATATACCGGTCTTGCAATTATCCCTACAGAAACAAAGGAAGAGGTATTGGTACATGAATTTAAAGGGGAAGTAGATAATAGGGATTTTATTGTTTATATAAATGCAGATACTGGAAAAGAGGAAGATATTTTAATAATTATTAATACACCAAATGGGGTATTAACCATCTAATCTACTATAAAGGAGAGTTTTTATGAAACAACCGTATACAAAACCAGAATATTCAAAGTATGTTGAGAAAAAGTCACCTAATAGTCCATTATTTAAGGATATAGCTTGGGCTTTTTTAATCGGTGGTCTAATATGTATAATAGGCCAATTTATAACAAATTTCTTCACTGCAAGAGGCTTACCCCGCGACACTGTTTCCTCAATAACTTCTATATTACTTATTCTAGGTGCAATAATTTTAACGGCACTCGGTTGGTATGATAATATAGGCAAACGTGCAGGAGCAGGTACTGTTGTCCCTATTACTGGCTTTGCGAATTCTATTGCATCTCCTGCAATTGAGTTTAAAACTGAAGGCTTAGTTATGGGACTAGGAGCCAAAATGTTTATTATAGCGGGGCCCGTACTTGTTTACGGCATATCCTCATCAATAATTGTTGGTTTTTTATACTTTATATTTAATTTATAAGGAGACTATATATGAAAAGACTTGGAAAAAAGACAGTAGCTCTAACTTCAGAGCCACATATAATTGAAACTTCTTCAATTGTGGGTAAAAAAGAAGGTGAAGGACCTCTTGCTAAATATTTTGACTTTATTTTGGAAGACGAATACTGGGGAGAAAAGAGCTTCGAGAAAACAGAAATAAAAATTTTAAAAGAAAATTTAAATAAAGTTCTACAAAAAGCCAAAAAAACTCCAGAGGATATAAACTATATATTAGCTGGGGATCTGCTAAACCAATGTATCTCTTCCTCTTATGCCGTTCGTGAAAGTGAGATACCTTTTATAGGACTATATGGTGCTTGTTCAACTATGGTAGAGTCTTTAGCAATAGGCTCTATGTTAGTTGACGGCGGATTCGCAGACAATATAATTGCAATGACTTCAAGCCACTTCTGTTCTGCCGAACGACAATTTAGATTCCCTCTTGAACAAGGGACTCAACGTACACCAACAGCCCAATGGACTGTTACCGGATCTGGTGCTGCTATTGTTTCTACTGAGCAAAAAGGTCCTAAAATAACTCATGTAACAATTGGTCAAGTTGTAGATATGGGCATAAAAGATGCAAATAATATGGGCGCAGCAATGGCACCAGCGGCAGCCGATACAATCTATTCTCATTTTAATGAAACAGGTCGTGATCCAAGCTACTATGACTTAATTGTAACCGGAGATTTAGGAATAATTGGCGGAGAAATATTAAAAGATATTCTACTTAAAAATGATATTAATATAAAAGGTAGATATAATGATTGCGGAATTTTAATGTTTGATAGTAAAGCACAAGATACACACGCAGGTGGTAGTGGTTGTGGTTGTTGTGGAAGTGTTTTTGCTGGTTATTTATATAATAAATTACAACAAAAAGAATTAAATAAAATACTTTTAGTTGCAACAGGAGCTCTTATGAGTCCTACTGCTATCCAGCAAGGAGAAGCAATAGAAGGTATTGCTCATGCTATTGCAATAGAAAACTAGAAAGGATTGATTAAATATGTCATATCTTACTGCTTTTATAACTGGTGGTATAATATGCTCAATCGGGCAAATTTTAATAGACAAAACAAAACTAACTCCTGCTAGAATATTAGTTTTATTTATAGTTTCTGGAGTAATCTTAACTGCTATTGGATTATATGAGCCAATAGTTAAGTTCGGCGGTGCGGGCGCTACTGTACCGCTTACAGGGTTTGGATATGCCCTCGTAAATGGAGTAATCAAAGAAATAAACAATTATGGATTCTTGGGTATATTCACTGGTGGAATAAAGGCTACTGCTGCAGGTGTTGGCGCTGCTATATTTTTTAGCTTAATTGTTGGTCTAATTTTTAGAGCCCATGCAAAAGCATAAAAAAGCGTACCCTACATTTAGGGTACGCTTGCATTGTTATATTACTTATTCAGTTTCTTCGATTTCCTCGTCCTCATACTCATCTTCAAATTCTTCCATTTTTCTTCCATCCACTATTCTTGCGCCACAGCAAATACATTCGGTCCAGATAATTCCCCAGTGAGAACGCATCGTATAGGTGTGGCCACCGGCCTTCCAGCACTGTTGCTGCAACCAATACTTGTAGCCCGTAACTTTGACCTGCTTCTCTTTCTTTTCGACACTCATTACAGTATCCATCTTCTTCCTCCAGCATAAATATAGCATTTGAATATACATAATAATTTTACTTGTATATTATATCACATGTGTTCTTATTCTTCAAGGTGCCTAATAAATATTTATGTTTACGTAAAAGGATTTTATTGCATTATGTAGAATAATAATGTAACTAGGGATATTTTTGGTACAAGTGAGGTGAAGTTTTTGGCATTCTTAGATGAGGCTTTAATAGATGAAATAAAAGCCGCAAATGACATTGTAGATATAATAGGAGAATATGTTACTCTAAAACGTGCAGGTCCTTCATATAAAGGGCTTTGTCCATTTCATAAAGAAAAAACTCCATCTTTCTCCGTATCTCCAGATAAGCAAATTTTTCATTGTTTTGGATGTGGTGTTGGAGGAGATGTAATAAAGTTTTTAATGCAAACAGAAAATATAGATTTTTACGAAGCAGTTGAGCAACTTGCCGAAAGAGCCAAAATAACTCTACCTGAAGATAATACGAATGTAAATTTTGCTAATATAAAGCATAAAGAACGATTATTTCAAGTAAACTTAGAAGCTGCAAAATATTTTAGGAACAATTTATACTCCCCTGCCGCCAAATCTGCACAAGAGTATATAAATAAACGTCATCTAGATAATGAAACCGTAAATAAATTTGGACTTGGTTTTTCTTTTGGAGTTAAGAATGATCTTTTTAATCATTTAAGTTCACTTGGTTTTACACCTGACGAAATGGTTGATTCTGGGTTAATAATTCGAAATAATAACTCTTTTGTCGATAGATTTAAAAATAGGCTTATGTTCCCTATCTTTGATATAAAAGATAGAGTAATTGCTTTTGGTGGGCGTGTTTTAGATGATTCCTTACCTAAATATATGAATTCTCCCGAAACTCCTATATACAACAAAGGAAAAAATATATATGCCCTAAATTTTGCTCGGCGCGCAAAAGTAAATAAACTACTTATGGTAGAAGGTTATATGGATGTAATATCTATGCATAAAGCAGGAATCCCTAATGCAATTGCCTCTTTAGGTACTGCTCTTACCGAAACTCAAGGTCGGCTTATGAGAAAATATGCTCCTGAAATAATACTTGGCTACGATGCAGATGGTGCTGGTCAAAATGCAATAATGCGTGGGCTAGATATACTTACATCTCTTGGGTGTAACGTGAAAGTATTAAAAATATCTGATGCAAAAGACCCTGATGAATTTGTAAATAAATTTGGACCTGAAAAAATGAAAAAATTGATGGATAATGCAATAACTCTAGTTGAATTTAAGTTGTCTAATTTAAAGAAAAATATAGATATGTCTACTACTGACGGTAAAATTTCGTATTTAAACTCTGCAGCAACTATACTTGCTAAACTAGATAATTCAATTGAAAGAGATTTTTACATAAATAAAATTGCAGCAGAACTTGGAGTTGGGGTAGAATCTATCTATTCTGAAATAAATAAAAAAATATTTGGAAATTCTACGAAGAGTGTTAAACGTTCTCCAATTCCTTCACTAGAAACCGCTACAACAAAAATCATAGACATTCCTAAAAATGTGTATGACTCTGAGAAATTGTTAATTTTTTTACTATGTCAAAATGACAAAAAAATTTTTAACACAATAAAAAAATATATGAATTATGATAATTTTACGGTTAATTTATATCGCCATTTAGCCGAAAAATTATATATGCACTTTGAGAGTGAAAAGCAACAAAATATTATAGATTTATTCTCTGATGAGAATGATATTAACGTTATTACCGGAATTATGCAAGAAGAAGATAATTTAGGGAATAATAATGAAAAAGCACTTTTAGATGCAGTAGATGTTCTACGAAAATTCGATTTAGAAAAAGAAAAATCTGCTATTTTAAAAAGCTTAAAAGATGATCCAAATGGACCTAAGGCTAATGAATTGGAAAGAAGGCTGAATGATGTAATTTTAAAATTACATTCTATTTCTGCCGAGAGGAGGAAATAATTTTGGAAGAAAAAGAAACTAGTAAAAAAGAATGCATTCAAAAACTAATAGATTTAGGAAAAAGCAAGGGCTCTCTTACCTATGACCAAATAATGGCTGAATTTGATGGTATGGTTGACCCAGAGCAAATAGATAAAATATTTGAAACTCTTGAATCAAATGGAATAGAAGTAATAGACGATTTCGATGATGATTTAGGCGATGTTGATTTTAGTGACGGCGAATTAACAGATGAAGAAATTGACTTAACTCTTCCAGAAGGTACTAGTGTAGATGACCCTGTTAGAATGTACTTAAAAGAAATTGGTAAAGTACCTCTTCTTTCTATGGAAGAGGAAATAGAACTTGCTGAAAAAATGGCTAAAGGAGACGAATATGCTAGAAAGAGACTAGCTGAATCTAACTTACGTCTTGTTGTTAGTATTGCAAAAAAATATGTTGGTCGTGGTATGCTTCTACTTGATTTAATTCAAGAAGGTAATATGGGTCTTATTAAAGCAGTTGAAAAATTCGACTATACAAAAGGCTATAAGTTTAGTACTTATGCTACTTGGTGGATAAGACAAGCTATTACCCGTGCAATTGCAGACCAAGCTAGAACTATTCGTGTGCCTGTTCATATGGTTGAAACTATTAATAAATTAATTCGTGTAAAGAGGCAACTTCTTCAACAACTAGGTCGTGAAGCTACACCTGAAGAAATCTCTCGTGAGATAGATTTGCCTGTTGAAAGAATTGCAGAAATCGAAAAAATTTCTCAAGAACCTATCTCAATAGACACTCCAATAGGTGAAGAAGAAGATAGTCATTTGGGCGACTTTATCCCTGATGATGACGCTCCTGCTCCTGCGGAATCTGCTGCTTTTACTCTCTTAAAAGAGCAACTTGTTGATGTTTTAGGGACTTTAACTCCTAGAGAAGAAAAAGTATTAAAATTAAGATTTGGATTAGACGACGGAAGAGCTAGGACTCTAGAAGAAGTAGGAAAAGTATTTAATGTTACTAGAGAAAGAATTCGTCAAATAGAAGCAAAAGCTCTTAGAAAACTTCGTCATCCTAGCAGAAGTAAGAAATTAAAAGATTATTTAGATTAAAAAAATTCCCGGGTTTTTAACCCGGGATTCTTTATTATTGTAATAAAGTTAAAATTTGTTGAGGTAACTGATTTGCTTGAGCAAGCATCGCCATAGCAGATTGCGTTAGTATGTTATCTTTTGTATAGCTTACCATCTGATCAGCCATGTCCACATCACGAATACGTGACTCTGCTGCTGTTAGGTTTTCTTTAGTTGCACTCAAATTGCTAATAGCATATTCCATTCGATTTTGTATCGCTCCTAGTGTAGCTCTTTGTGAAGATACCGCATCTATTGCGAAATCGACTGCATCTAGTACATCATTCGCTGACTTAGCCGTAGAAATATCTATAGAGAATTTGTTTCCATCACCTTTGATATTTAACCCACGAGATGACATATCCCCTATACCTATTGCTAATATATCTTCGGTATATGTATTAGCTCCGATTTTAAAATCTGCTTTTTTGCCCATCGACTCATCTGCTGTGATTATTGTTGTGCCATTAAAACTATTTAGATTAATTTTATTAGTCCAAAAGTTTATTGAGATTCCAGCATCTGAAAAATTTACTTTTCCAGTAAGTGTTCCAGTCATAGTAATATCTGAAACACAGCTTATCGTGGTACCAGTTGAATCTACGTATGAAATATATGCACGTCGACCGGCTTGAGCAGTAATCGTATACGTTGTACCTGCATTTGCATTTACAACATCCACTATCCCAGCAGAAAAAGTTCCACCATCTTCTGCTCTTTGAACTGCAAGTTCTCCATTTAACAATTTCTTTGAGTTAAAGGTCGTCGAAGTCGCTATTCTATCTAGTTCGTCTCGTAGTGTACTAAGCTCACTTGTTATTGATGTTCTATCGTTGTCTGTCAATACACCTGTGTTTTGCGCCTTTATTACAAGCTCCCTCATTCTTTGTAAAATGTCGGTCGTTTGCTGCAATGCGCCTTCTGCGGTTTGGAGGAGAGAAATTCCGTCTTGCGCATTATCCTGAGCTTGTCCCAGACCTCGGATCTGCGCACGCATTTTCTCACTAATCGCTAATCCCGCAGCATCATCGGCAGCCGAGTTTATTCTCAATCCAGAAGATAACTTTTGAATTGATTTCTCCACGTTTGACTGATTTACCTGCAATTTGTTCTGCGCGTTAAGCGCCATTAGATTAGTGTTGATTCTCATATAAATTCCTCCTTGAATTCTTTGTATTGACAGCTTCCTTGTGCCAAGACCGATATGACTTTTCTCTCCAAAAAACCTCTAGCGTTCTATAAATATTTTACAGAACGCCAAAAAGTCCTTGGAAACCAAAGACTTATTCGGCTGTTTAGATTATCGTCTAAACTTATTATTAACTTAACCTCTTTTGTACTATTTCTTTATTTTTTCGCCGTATAATTTAAGAATACACTTAAATTTATATGTACATTAAAGATTTTTGTCCTTAACCTTTTATTAAGGTAACTCTATCCCTTATTATTGAAGTAATGACAAAATGTTTTGTGGTTGTTGGTTAGCTTGTGCTAACATAGCCATAGCAGCTTGGTTCAATATACTATTCTTTGTATAGTTTACCATCTCTTCTGCCATATCTACATCACGGATACGTGATTC
>JAEEXS010000043.1 GCA_016287855.1 Clostridia bacterium | reverse complement strand
GTCTCTCAATATTTATTTAGGGGCGTTTTGTATGGCTTTACAATGAATGAAACTTTTGCTGAAAATTTATTAAATGTTTCGCCACTTGCTCAAGCTATTCAATTTGCAGGTTATAACTCAAACTTTTCTGTAAAAACATATTTTATAATTGATGCTGTTATATGTGTGGTATTTTTAGTAGCAGGATATTTTATATACAAGTATAGAAACCTAGAAACAGCAGGAGATGTTATAAGCGGAAAGTTTGTAAAGCCTATATTTAAGTATGGAGTTACAATTTGTACAATGATAGTTGGCGCTGCGTATTTAAAAGGAATATTTGATGTTGAAAAGGTTAATATTTTTGGTTATATAATATTTGCACTTATTGGTTATGTAATTGCTGAAATGCTACTTAAAAAGTCATTTAAAATATGGAAGTCATATAAAGGATTTTTAGTATTTGTAGCTGTGTTTATAGTAGTTGCATTAGGTATAAAGCTAGATTGGTTTGGATATGAGAAATATGTGCCTGATGCAAATTATGTAAAAGAAGCAGTAGTTAGCAATTTGTATTGGTATAAGGCTAAATCTGGATATGGTGCAGTATATTCACAAGAGAATATTCAAAAAGTTATAGCTCTTCATAAGAAGTTAGTAGAGAATAAAAATGAAGATATGATTACAAATAAAGTACGTAGGTATATAGAGGATTTTGCAGAAGAAAAATATGTTCAAGATGCAAATGTAAGTAGAATAGCTATTAGAATAGGATATAAGCTAAAAGATGGAAGAAAGGTTAATCGTTTGTATGAAGTAAATTCAGATAAATATATGGAGCTTTTAAATGATATTTGGTACACAGAAGAATATATAAAGGCTAATAATGATATATTTGATTACGAGACGAAAAATATAAGAAGTATAAGAATAACAAACAACATATTAAATGCTACCAATTTTGTGACAATAGATAATAAAAAGCAGATTGAGGAGCTTTTGGAGGCAGCTAAAAAAGATATGCTTAATCAAAAACCTGATGACAATAGGGATATGTTGAACTTAGAGTTTACAATAGATGAAAATAGTATTCCAAAAGATGGAACTACTCATGCAGCTATAAGAGATTATTATTTTAGTAATGATGCTAAAAATATATTAGAGTTTTTGAATAATAATGGGTATAGTTTTAGTATTTTTAATACAGAAAAAGTTACAGGAATACAGGTAGATATGAATAATCAAAGTAAAATTATTACTGATCCAGATAAAATAAACGAGATTATAACTGAGATATATAATTCAAAGGATGTTAGGCTTTATAGGGATAATCCAGGATATATAGTTATAAAGACATTTGGCGATGAGAATTGGGTTGCTATAGGGGAGAATCAGTTTAGTTTTATGGAGTAAAGGAAAGAGGCTTGTAAAAGCCTCTTTTTTACATGATGCAATTATGAAAAACTAAAGTAAAAAAAAGATTGTGATTAAATCACAATCTTTTTTTTGGTAGCGGCGGTCGGAATCGAACCAACGACACTTCGGGTATGAACCGAATGCTCTAGCCATCTGAGCTACGCCGCCATAAATTTGTTACTAAAATAGTATATATAATTACAAGCTAATAGTCAAGTCATTTGGGGAAAGTTTTTGAAAAAGTTGTAAACAGTTAAAAATTATATACTTAATACTTCAAAATTTTTACTATTTAGTTGACAGAAAGCCCATGGGGAATTATATTTATTGTGTATTACATTAATAAGTTAAACGGCAAATTATTATATATAGAGGAGAAAAAAATATGGCAAAATTATATGAAGGGTTAAAAAATCTTTATTCTGTACAAAAGACATTGAGGTTTGAATTAAAACCACAAGGAAACACTTTAAATAAAATGATAGAAAATGGAGTAATTGATAGAGATGAGAATAGAGCTATAAAATATAAAAAAGTAAAAAAATATTGTGATGAATATCATAAATTTTTTATAAAAGATGTTTTGAAAGATCTAAAACTCGAGGGGCTGGACGAATATTATAAATTGTATGGAATAAAAGAAGAAACTGAAAATTTAGATAAGATAAAAGAAGAATTAAGAAAGCAAATATCAAGTGCATTTAAAAAAGATAAGCGATATAAAGGGTTACTTTCCGCAGATATGATAAAAAAATATTTAGTGGAGTATTATGTAGATAATAAGGAAATTTTGAATGATATTAATGAATTTAATCAATTTACTACATATTTTAATGGCTACAATACTAATAGAGAAAATATGTATGTATTTGAGGAGAAATCAACAGCCATATCATACAGATTGATTAACGAAAATCTACCAACATTTATATCTAATATGAATACTTTTAATAAGGTTAAAGAATTATTGCCAGACATCCTTAATAAGGTAAGCAAAGAATTAGAGGAATATATTCAAGTGATGAATATTAGCGAAATATTTGCTTTAGATTATTATAATGAAGTTTTAACTCAAGAAGGAATAGAGTGCTATAATATAATAATTTCAGGCAAGTCACTAAAAGATAACATAAAAATAAAGGGCTTAAATGAGTATATTAATGAATATAACCAAAAAAACGAGAAGAAAATACCTAAAATGAAAGAATTATATAAGCAAATATTGAGCGATAGAGAAGGGGCTTCTTTTGTTATTGAAGCGATTGATACTGATAAAGAATTAATAGACGATATTGACAAATATTATGATGAATTTAATAAAATAATAGATGCTACTATTAGCTTAGTCCAAAGTATTGATAACTATGATTTAGACAAAATATATATAAATAACGATTTAACTTTGACCAGTATTTCTAAAGATGTTTTTGATGATTGGAGTTTTATTCAGACAAAAATAATTGAAAACTATGATTTGAATTATAATGGCAAATATGTCGGCAAAAAATATGATGTAGATAAATATATAGCTGAAAGAGATAAAGCCCTAAAAAAAGTAAAACAATATTCAATAAAAGCATTAGATGAGATGACAAATGATGAAAATAAAATAGCAACATATTTTAAAAATTATATTTCGGATAATTGCTTATTAGAAATAATTAAAGAAAATTATGAAAAATATAATTCAGTAAAGCTTGAATATTATAACGATAATAAAGAGTTAATAAAAAAGGAAAAGGAAATTGAAATTGTTAAAAGTTTACTAGATTCCTTTAAATCTACTCAAAATTTTATAAAAAAGTTAATAGTAAAAGATAATACAATAGAAAAAGATGAGGTGTTTTATAATGAACTAATTAACAAATATGATTTCTTAAAAGAAATTATTCCATTATATAATAAGGCTAGAAATTACTTAACACAAAAACCTTATGCTGACGAAAAAATAAAGATTAATTTTGATTGTTCGACTTTATTAGATGGCTGGGATGTTAATAAAGAAAGAGATAATTTAGGAATATTATTTATAAAGGATGATAATTACTATGTAGGTATATTAAATAAAGGACATAATGATATATTTAAGGGAATAAAAGAATCATCCGGTGAAAGTGGTTATAAAAAAATTAACTATAAATTTTTTAAAGATTTAACTACTATGGTGCCAAAATGTACAGTAGCATTAAATGAAGTAAAGAAGCATTTTAGTAGTGAAACAAACGATTATTTACTTAATAATGATAATTTTATAAAACCTTTAATAATTACAAAAGAAATATTTGATTTGGCTAATAGTGAAGAAGGGAAAATAAAGAAATATCAATTAGAATATTTAAGAAAAACAGGCGATGAAAAAGGTTATAAAGATGCTTTATATAAGTGGATGAATTTTTGTATTGAGTTTTTAAATAGTTATAAAAGTACGGTTATTTATGGTATAAACGATATTGAAATAAGTAAATATGAAGATTTACCAAGTTTTTATAATGATATCAACAAGAGATTGTATAATATATCTTTTACTAATATACCAGAAGAAGTTATAAATGAATACGTTGAAAAGGGTTATTTATACTTGTTCAAACTTTATAATAAAGATTTTTCGGAATATAGCAAAGGGACTCCGAATTTACATACATTGTATTGGAAAGCTTTGTTTGATAATAGGAATTTAAAAAATGTGGTATATAAGTTGGATGGAGGAGCTGAAATCTTTTATAGGAAAGCTAGTTTAAAATTAGAAGATACGGCAATTCATAAAGCAAACACGCCTGTTGAAAACAAAAATAGAAACACAATAGAGAAAGGAAAGAAAACAAGTTTATTTAAATATGATTTAATAAAAAATAAGAGATATACAGAAGATAAATTTCAGTTTCATGTGCCAATAACCATGAATTTTCAAAATATGGGATTAAGCAATATTAAAGAACTAGTTAATAAAAATATAAAAAACACAGAAGATATTTATATTATAGGAATAGATAGAGGGGAAAGGCATTTATTGTATGTGTCTGTAATTGACTCTAAGGGAAATATCGTAGAACAAAAATCTTTAAACGATATTGTGAATATATATAATGAAATAAAATATGAAACTAATTATCATGAATTGTTAGATAAAAAGGAAAAAGAAAGAGAAGCTGCAAGGGAAAGCTGGAAAACAGTAGAAAACATAAAAGAACTAAAAGAAGGATATATGAGTCAAGTATTACATGTTATAACAGAGTATATGAAAAAGTATAATGCCATTATTGTAATAGAAGACTTAAATTATGGTTTTAAAAACTCAAGAATAAAAGTTGAAAAACAGGTCTATCAAAAATTTGAAAATATGCTTATTAATAAACTTAATTATCTTGTGTTTAAAGAAAATAAAATTGAAGAAGATGGGGGAATATTAAATGCTTATCAATTAACTAATAAGTTTGAATCTTTTGAGAAATTAGGGAAGCAGACAGGAGTACTATTTTATATACCAGCATGGAATACAAGTAAAATAGATCCGCTAACAGGTTTTGTTAATTTATTTTCTATAAAAAATACTATGCCTATTACTGAGATTAAGACTTTCATATCAAACATAGATAAAATAAGCTATAACGAGGGCCAAAATTATTTTGAATTTTATATTGATTATGATAAATTTGGTGCAAAGTATAAAGATACGCAAAGAAAATGGACTTTATGTAGTTATGGCAAAAGGATTAAAACGTTTAGAAACCCTGAAAAAAATAACTCCTTTGATAACATAGAAGTAGATTTAACAGAAGAGTTTAAGAATTTATTAAAAACATATTCAATCCCTCTTGATGAGAATATAAAAGACAATATCCTTTTGAATGATAAATTTGATTTTAAATCCTTTATACATTTATTTAAGCTCTTAATACAAATGAGAAACAGCAAAATTAATGATGAGGAGGATTATTTAGTATCACCTGTAAGAGGTAAAAATGGAGAGTTCTTTGATACAAGAGCAAATAGAGCAAATTTACCGACAAATGCTGATGCAAATGGAGCATATAATATTGCAAGAAAAGGTTTGATGCTTGTTAAACAAATAAAAGAAACAGAAGATGAAAAACTAGGGAAGTTTACTTGTGATATTTCTAACGAGAAGTGGCTAAACTTTGTTCAAAATGAGGGAAATGTTTGATGGAAGAAACCATTTTAATATCTTATTTAAATGACTTTATATTTTGTTCTGATGCCTCGCCTTTCTCTTTATCTCCAAAAGTTTAATACCTTATATAAATTTCTACTATTGTAGATTATTGCTTCCCATTGTGCAGCCGTAAGTTTAATACCTTATATAAATTCCTACTATTGTAGATAGCATAATTATACTTTTAATCGGTTTATATAAGTTAATATTGCAAACAATAGAGCGATTGAGTTACAATAAAAGCAGAGGTGGTGTAGATGGCGAATTTTAATTCAGAAGAATTTTGGAAGGAAATAACTAGCTCTCCAGGATATACGAGGAAAATAAATCCGAACAAATGCAAAGACATACAAGAGAAAAAAGTGAATTGGGATATGAAATTCACTCCGGAAAAGATTAAAGAGATAGAGCAACGTCACAAAGAGAATCCACTTTGGATGTGGGAAGATGAATAAAAATAGAGGTGGTATGTAATGACAGAGCTTCAAAGGGAAATAGCAATTCTAATGAAAGTAGCAGGAGTAAAAGTTGAAGCTTGCCAAAGGGCAATATCTTGGCTGAAAACAGAGGAGCAACAAGTGGAAATGTTGAAATTCCTTGAGAAAAATCCTATGGCAACAAATTTAGAGGTGATGATTAAAACGAAAGAAATAATCGAAAAATAGAGGACAATCTATAAATTTTTATAGACTTGTCCTCTTGAATCTACTTTTACCAATGTAATAGTTAATATATTGTTATGTATGTTAAATAGAAGTCTAAATTTTCCAAATCGCTTTTTATATAAATCTTTGCACCCTGAAAGTTCTCCGTCATTATTAAAAGGGTTGCAAGCTAAATTACTAACAACTTTTTCAAATCTTTCTTTAAATTCGGGATTTTGTTTTTCTACATATTTAGCAACTGATTTAGAATATTCTACTTTGTAAATGTCCCTGGAGTCCATTCGAAAACTTCTCCATTTTTAATTTCTTTTAGTGCAGTTTCCAACTCATCTATAGTTTCAGGGTTGCTATAAATATCTATGGTATCAAACCATTCATCCAGTAGGTTAAACAAATCGTTATCATTCTTATTTGTAATATAAGTTTTGAATTTAGGCATAAATTCACTTCTAAAATTGTCTAATATTTCTTTAGGGGCATATTTGTAAAAGTCGTCTAATCTAAGTAAAAAATCGGCTAAAATTTCACTAGTCATAATAAACACCTCTTTATTAGAATATGTTTTATTACTAGTATTATACAACTTTTCAGAATTTACGTCTATATAATTATTTTTAAATAAAGTATGTTCCATATATTTTTTCCTTTCTTTTGAATTATATTGCTGGAAGATATTTCCTTAAGCAATTATACCTTAGCTGATATTTAAATACAAGAAATACTTTTATGTATAAACTGACAAATTTCTACCTTGTTTATGAAATTATTTAGATAAAATAAAACCATAGGGAGGAGTTGAGAAACTCCTCCCTATGGTTTGTGTTGAATCAGACTTTAAAGAAAGTTTTTGAAAAATTTAAATACAGGCTATATTTTGAAATTTTAAAATAAAAAACCTAAGGTTTATCAATAACCTTAGGTTTTTGGTGCCGATGGTGGGAGTCGAACCCACACTCCTCTCGGAACTTGATTTTGAGTCAAGCACGTCTGCCAATTCCATCACATCGGCGTTCATGTAAAAGTATATAATATAAATTTATCAAATTCAAGTACTTTTTTTAAAAAGTGTGGTAAAATATATATAAGTGTATGCTCCGAAAGGAAGTGAAAATATGAACTACTATGAAGTACTAAAAATCAAGACCACGGCTAGTGAAAAAGACATAAAGAAAGCATATAGAATACTTGCAAAAAAATATCATCCAGATACATACGATGGAAATAAAGAATTTGCACAAACGAAAATGCAAGAAATAAATGTTGCATACGATACTTTATCTGATCCAGAATTAAAAAAAGAATATGATGAAAAAATGGGCTTTAATGTTTACGAGTCAACTAAAAAAGAGGACTCACAACCTAAAAGTACTTCATCTAGAGTTTCATATGGAAATAAATATGATAAAGACGGAGTTAATTATGAGGTAAAATATAGACCGAACACAAGT
This sequence comes from Clostridia bacterium, assembly GCA_016287855.1. GTDB lineage: Bacteria > Bacillota > Clostridia > TANB77 > RGIG9151 > RGIG9151. The sequence continues at coordinate 4,917 of JAEEXS010000043.1, read as the reverse complement.
CGTATAAAATATGATAAAAATGGCTATGCAGAATCTAATTATTATACGCCTAATGCTGAAGATGACGACGATTGGCTATTAAAACATGAAACATGGAAGAATTTTAAGGAACTATTTAAAGGTAAAAATTTAATTTATACATTAATAATGTTATTTATAGTTATAAGTGTTGTTTCCTTAACGCTTCACAAAGCAAAAGAGTCGATAGATCAATTATTAAATCCAACAAATTCGATTTATAAACAAACTAATTATTCAAATGATATCGACGAATTAGAACTTAATAATGCAAGAGAGGAAACGCAAAGAAAAATTAGAGAAAGTGAAAAGAAAATACAAGATAACTTTGATAGGATAGTTGAAGATGTAAGAAATAGCAGTAAAGAAGTTACTAAACAAGTATCTGAAATGAAAAAAGAAGATATTATAGAGATGTTAAATCAATTAGGTATCACAGATAAACAAGCTCAAGAAGACGTAATTAATTATATAAACCAGCTAAAATCAAATTAATTGAATATTAAAAAATATGTAACTATTTTGTAACATTAAAATTATACTATGTTATTAGGTGAGGTGGGATTAAGTGAAAAAGACTTTATGCGTATTTATAATGTTTTTTGTATTGATATTAAATACATCATATGCAGAATTTTATAGTTCGCTACCTGAAGATATAGGTAGTAATTCAAATATAATGAAAATACTATATCCAGGCGATAAAAAGGTTACTTCTTATTCTCAAAATTGCTTAATTTCTTGTATGGCTGAGCCTGGAACGGAAATAACATTATATCAAAGATATGAAGATAATATATTTGTTCCTATTTTAGTAAATAATAGAGCTGTTACCGGAACGGTAGGGAGTTCTGGTCTATATCTTTTAGATATGAATTTTAGAGCAAATAGTACAAATAGAATCATGTTTTTTGCTCAAAAAGGAAAGCGGTATCAGTCTATTTTTAGAACAATAACAATTGGAAATAAAGCAGAAGAAACAAAAAGTATAGAATATGAAAGATTAAGCATTAAAGATTTTATTATGAGTATTCAAAATTAACTAGGTAAAGGATATGTTATGAGAAGAACTTTTGAAAATTTTAAGTCACTTGTTTTGACAGCATTAATAATTTTAAGTTTGGTTTTAACGGGTAGTCTTTGGTTTGATAACTATCAAGGGCTTTCTTTGATTGCTTCTTCTATGTATGGAAATATGATAAATAATTTCACTAATATAATAGAAGAAGATAATTCTATTGTATATGACAAAATTATTATGCCTTATAAAGTCACAGTAGCAAATCTTGATGAGAATAGATGGCTATTTTATTCAACAGATAATATGAATACAAGTACATGGAATATTGTAAGATCACGTTTAGATTCTTTAACACCTGAAACAGAGATAATTACTGGCCAAGTACGTGAGTGGGATAATTTATTTAATAGAAAAGCTATTATTTTTGAGTTTGGCGGACCATTAGCTCATGATGTTTTAAAACTTGCTATTCCAAATCTTCCAAAAGAAACTAATGCATTTGAAAATGTAGAGAAAATCGCTATAACTAAATCATTAGATGGAAATACAATATACATTTTACAAAACAATAATAATAAGAAATCTTTATATAAAGTGCTTTTGAAGGGCGATGAGGATGTAATAGATTATGTTATTAGTAATTGTAATAACGTAAAAACAGACGTTAAGTATGTAGAATTAGCTAAAGTAGGAACGACTAAATTTTATAATAATAAGGAAGTAATACCGGGAAGTACAGTACTATTTCCTGTGTTTAATACCCCAAGCCACCGTAATACTGTAAAAGCTTTAAAAACATCATACCATTTTAACATGGAAGATGAATATTCTATAAATAGATTTACAACGGAAACATTTAAAAATGCAGATTTTGCGAAATTTATTACTAATGACGAGAGTAGTATTTTTATAAATGATGACAAGAGTTCTATAAAGTTCGAAAAAAATGGAATGATGGAGTATATAAATAATTCCAAATTGTCTGGTGAAATAGTATCTGCAAATAAGAATTTCAATGCGGCTATGGACTTTATAAACAACATGAGACTAAACAATATATATTTGAAAAGTGCTAGTGAAGATAATGGCTTATATACTTTTAAGTTCTATATGGCAATTGATGGAACAATGATTGGTTTTAAAGACCCTATAATAGATAATGATTTACATACAATAATCGAGGTTCAAGTAAAAGAGGGAAGTATTCGGTATTTTAGAGGAAAGTTATTAGATTTGGAAATACAAAATAGGGGAGTAAATGTTTCTAATTTTACTCATAATATTATGGATAATTTGTTACGAGATATAAGTGCAAATTCTAAGATAAACGTACCACTTTTAGAGAAAGTATATGTAATAGATAATATAGGTACATATTATCCTAGTTGGTTATTAAAATATAACTTAAAGAAAACAGATCCTGAGGTTGTATCGATTACAAATACTGTAAAGAGGTAGGGTGATAAATTTGGAGTGGAAATGGGTTAAAAGCTTATTAATAATTTTGTTTTTAATATTAGATTGTTTTTTGGGGTATCAAGTATATCAAAGAAATACAATTTCAGTTGTTAATGCGGAAACAATGGCATCATTAAATACTATTTTAGAAACTAATAATATAAAATGTGATTTTGAGTGGTCAGGAATTGAGACAAAAAAATATATGAGAAAAATAAAGATAAGTAATGATAAAAATATTGAAGAGAAGTTTTTACCGACTATGGCTCTAGTAGAAAAAGAAATAAATTATACTGGTAGAAATAGAAAGATAATACCACTTCCATCAATAATAATTAATTTCTTAAGAGACTCTAAATTAAAGGATATAACGATAAAGAGTATTACTTTAGGATATTATCCGGAGATAAATCAGATAGATAAAACAGTACTATCTGGAGAAGCCACTCCAGCATGGCAAATAGTTTTAGATGACGAAAGAGAATATGTATATAACGCATATTTGGGAGATTTAATAAACAATTAAAAAATAAAAACCATCGTTTAGATGGTTTTTTAATTTTAAATTAATTACTTAGTAACTTTTTTCATTTCTTTTAAGCAAGAAGAACAGATATTTTTTCCTTTAAAGTTTACGATATCTCTTGCATTTCCGCAGAACACACAGTCAGGTTCATACTTCTTAAGTATTACTGAATTACCGTCAACATAAATTTCTAAAGCATCTTTTTCCTCTATATCTAAGCTACGTCTTAGTTCTATAGGAAGAACAACACGCCCTAATTCATCTACTCTTCTAACGATCCCAGTTGATTTCATAAAAATTACGCCTCCTTTTAACATAACAGTGTAAGAATACCATACATTGGAAAATATGTCAATAAATAAATTGTATTAATTTGAAGAAGATTTTTTATTTAATGCGTTTAATAGTTGAGTTTGTTGAAGCATTGAGATTGAATTGTTGAAGGTTGAAGTTGGAAACATGCCAGAAGATGAAGAAGAATCGCCAAAAAGATTAGAAGAAGTAGAGTTTAATAGTGATTGAGTTGTAAGCATAGTTTTTAGTAAATTATTTACATCATCAGTATTAGAGGTAGTAGTCTGAGTTTCTTGGACTTTTTCTACGTTAGGAGCACTTGAAGTTTTTAATTGTGCCTGCTCTAAAATAGCTTGAAACTTATTGTTTACATTGGCTTCAGCAGGTAATCTTGAATTTATTTCTTGAATTTTCTCATTAAATAATTGATTAACATTACTTACATTCATTAAAAACACCTCAATTAATATTCTAACATTTTGTAATACTAAAGGCAAGTTGTGAATATTATTTAATACTGGAAAGTTTAGAGAAAAAAGTTTTTAAAGGATGTGATTAGAATGCCAATAGAGGAAAAAAAGCAAATAACAACAAAGAAACAGCATAATTTTCTCCTGGAAAATAGAGAAAAAATGAGCATAACTGGAGTTTTAGATGTAGATATTTTTAACCCAGACATGGTTGTAGTTCAAACAGAAATGGGAATGCTTACGGTAAAGGGTATAGATTTGCATATAAATAAACTAAATTTAGAATCTTCTGAATTGTGCGTAGAAGGGGAAATAAGTAGTTGTACATATTCAGATAAGAACGTTTCAAGTGGCAATTTCTTTGGGAAAATATTTAAGTAAAGGGATGATGACTGATGGTTATTGCCAAAGAATTAATATTTTTTATATATTTTATTTTAGAAGGAATAGTGGGTGGGATCTTTTTTGATTTATTAAGGGCGCTTCGGCATAACAGGAAGATGTCAGATATAATGGTGTATTTAGAAGATATTTTATTTTGGGTTATTTTAGGTTGTGGAGTTATATGGCTTTCATATACATTAAATACCGGAACTATACGGATGTATATGATTTGGGGTGTATTTTTAGGAATGCTTATATATTTTTTAACATTAACTAAAATAATGTATAAAGTTTTTGATTTCATTTGCCGATATTTATCACGGTTATTTAGGTGGATTTTAAAAACATTCAGGGGGGCTATTAATGAAAAAGAGAAAGAACTGGCTTAAAATATTCATAATTCTCTTTTTAGCCGTATATGCTATGTATTCTTTGGTGAAGCAAGAAGTGGCTATGAATAAGTATCAAAAAGAAAAAGCATCATATATGGAGCAAATTAACTAGGCGAAACAGAAACAAGAGGAATATAGAAATTATTCTGAATATATAAATTTTGAATAGTATATAGAGAAAATTGCAAGAGAAAAACTCGGAATGCTTTTGCCAGAAGAGAGAATATATATTGAAATATAGGTTTTATCTTGAAAACGTGTTAACATAACGCTAGAAATGAAGTAAAATATAAAAAGAATAATTATGAAAGGAAGCTGTGTTTGTTATATGCCATTAAAAGTTGGGAAAGTAGG
>JAEEXS010000042.1 GCA_016287855.1 Clostridia bacterium | reverse complement strand
ACTGTTTTTATATAACGGTTTTCCGGAAATACCAACTCTATGGCCTCCGCTTATTGTAATAAAACCATTAGATATTTCTTCTTCAAATGCGTATACAGAATTGCCACAAATGCTTTCAAATATTCTTTCTATTTCTTCTTTTTTAATAGTACGGTTTATTATTATTTCTTTATTTTTTGTTTTTAGTATTATAGGTCTATTTATTCTAATTCTTATTTCACATACGTCCTCTACTAGTGAAGTATTTATTAAGCTACAAATTTCTATAGGAAAATACTTTAATATTTCATCTTTTATCCTATTTATCATATGTTTAACCCTTTCATTTTTAAAATAAAAAACTTGTAACAAATTGTTACAAGTTTCTCTCGCCTACGCGTTTTCTTCTACTTTAATAACTTCTTTTCCGTTATAATATCCACAGTTTTTGCAAACCTTGTGGGATTCAACAGCTTCATGACACTTAGGACATTCCACTATATTTTTTGCTTCTAATTTCCAAGTAGATCTTCTTAAATGAGTTCTTTCTTTGGACCATCTTCTTTTTGGTTGAGCCATTCTAAACACCTCCTAAAAAGCCTTTTTTACATCGCTCATATGTAAATTTTTCTATTAATCAAATATCAACATCAAAGATTATACTATAATTTCAGTATATTTGTCAATATTTTTTCACTAAGTTTACTATAATTTTACAACACTTCTGCAAAAGCTTTTACTACTTCTTCTTTTGCTTTTTCTATAGAATCAGTATCTACTCTACCTCCAGCTGCATATTTATGACCACCGCCATTAAATTTAGCGGCAATTTCAAGCAAGTCAACTTTTCCATTAGATCTCATACTAAGCCTATATACGCCATCGCGCGGTTTTAATAATATTCCAACTTCAACACCTTTTATGTACCTAGCGTAATCGACAATTCCATCTAATTCGCTCTTGTCTATTTGGAATTCATCTACATCTTCTTGAGTTGCACAAATTATAGATAATTTCCCATCTAAGAATACCTCTATTTTGCTAAGTATTTTTCCCATAAATATTAATCTATTAAGTCTTGTTTCATTAAACATATAATAAGATATTTTCGGAACATCTATACCATATTCCATAAGGCTACTAGCTATTTCAAAGGTCCTTTTTGTAGTATTTTGATGGCAGAAGTTACCTGTATCTGAAATTATAGACGAATACAATGCCGTTGCAATTTCAGTATCAATAGCTATTTGCATTTCATTTAATAAATCAAATATAAGCTCTCCAGTTGCAGCAGCTTCTGGTTTAATGTAATTAGCATTTGCAAAACTAAAGTTAGTTTCGTGGTGATCAATACATGCAGTGTCTTTTGCATTTACAAATAAGTCTTTAGCTACGTTTAACCTCTCAGAATTTCCACAATCTAATACAATACATAAGTCATATTGTTTTGTTAAATCAGCCTCTTCAAACGTTTTTATTTCTTTTCCTATTGTACTAGTTAAGAAAACACAATTTGCAGGATGTTTTTCAATAACTCCATCAACTTTTTTCCCTATTTTAGTTAAAGCCCTATAAAAAGCTATCATGCTACCCACAGCATCCCCATCGGGATTTTCGTGTACTAATAGTACAATATCATTTGCGGAATTAATTTTTTCAATAATTGGAGCAAAAGATTTTTCCAAATTAACCACAATCCTTTCTTAAAAATTAGGAATTTATGTCTTTAATAACTTGGTCTATATGTGCACCATATTCTAAAGAATCATCAAGTATAAAGTTTAGTTCAGGCAATATTCTAATTTCAATTCTATTACCTAATTCTTTTCTCATATAACCTGCGCCGCTCTTTATACCTTCTAAAACTTCGTTTTTATCTGCGCCTAAAACACTTATATATATTTTGCAATACTTCAAGTCTTTAGTTATAAGCACTTTAGTAACGCTGATTAATCCTTTAACTCTTGGATCTTTCAACTCATTTTGAATCATCTCACTGATAACTTTTTTTATTTCCTCAGCAATTCTATCTGTTCTTTCCATAATAAACCCTTTCTTACTGTTTTATTTCTTCCATAACGTATGCTTCTATAACGTCTCCTACTTTTATATCGTTATATTTTTCAATACCCATACCGCATTCAAAACCTTCGCTAACTTCTTTTGCATCTTCTTTTTCTCTCTTTAACGAAGATAGTTTGCCTTCGGTAACAACGATACCTTCTCTAATTAAACGAATATCAGAGTTTCTAGAAATTTTACCGTCTGTTACATAGCAACCGGCAATATTTCCAACACTAGAAATCTTAAATATTTGTCTGATTTCAGCATGGCCTGTTACAACCTCTTTATAAGTAGGTGCAAGCATTCCTTTCATAGCAGCAGATACGTCTTCGATAGCATTATATATTATACTATATAGTCTTATATCTACTCCATCACGCTCTGCGACAGCTTTTGCAGTAGCTTCTGGTCTAACGTTAAATCCAATTATAATAGCATTAGAAACTTGAGCTAACATTACATCAGACTCAGTAATAGCACCAACTGCACCATGAATAACTTTTACTTTAACCTCATCGTTAGATATTTTTTCTAAGCTTTGTTTTACAGCTTCTACAGAGCCTTGAACATCAGCTTTAACAATAAGATTTAAGTCTTTTACTTCACCTGCGGAAATCTTATCAAATAAGTCGTCTAATGTTACTCTTGAAGATGCTCTTAAAGTATCTTCTCTCTTCTTTAACTTACGTTTTTCAACTAATTGTTTTGCCATTCTTTCGTCTTGGACTACATAGAATATATCTCCAGATTCTGGTACTTCTTGAAGACCTGTAATTTCAACAGGAACTGATGGCCCAGCCTTCTTTATTCTTCTTCCTCTTGAATCTGTCATAGCTCTAATATGTCCAACAACATTACCTGCTACAACCATATCGCCTACGTTTACTGTACCACGTTGAACTAAAAGTGTTGCGATAGGTCCTTTACCTTTATCTAGTTTAGCTTCAATAACAGTTCCTTTAGCTTGACGATTAGGATCTGCTTTTAACTCTAATACATCAGCAACTAGTGTAACTGTTTCTAATAGGTTATCTATTCCTATTCTCTTTTTAGCAGAAACTGGTACGCAAATTGCGTCTCCACCCCATTCTTCAGGTACAACGCCATAATTCATGAGTTCTTGTTTTACCTTTTCAGGGTTTGCTGCTTCTTTATCTATCTTGTTGATTGCAACAATTATAGAAACTCCAGCTGCTTTAGCATGGTTTATAGCTTCTATTGTTTGAGGCATTATTCCATCATCAGCTGCAACAACTAAGATTGCGATATCTGTAACTTGTGCACCTCTTGCACGCATTGATGTGAATGCTTCGTGTCCTGGTGTATCTAAGAAAGTAATATCTCTTCCGTTTATATTAACCATTGAAGCACCAATATGTTGTGTTATTCCACCAGCTTCTGTTTCTATTACGTTACTTTCACGAATAGCATCAAGCAATGATGTTTTACCATGGTCAACGTGACCCATAACAACAACTATAGGTGGTCTTGGTTGTAAGTTTTCTTTTATGTCTGGAGCATCATCGAATAACACATCTTCTTCTCTTACAACAACTTCTTTTTCTATTTTTATTCCATATTCATCAGCCATAATAGCTGCTGTATCATAGTCTATTTCATGGTTAACAGTAGCCATTACACCATAAGATAATAATTTCTTTATAACATCAGCAGATGTCTTCTTAAGCTTTTCAGCTAAATCTTTTACAGTAATTGAGTCGCCTACTGTAATACTAAATGGAAGTTGTTTTGGTTGTTCAAAATGTTTTGGTTCTTCCTTTTTCTTTTTACCACCATTTTTATTTCTTCTATCTAAATCATAATAATTCATTAAAACTGAATCATCATCATTTAATAACTCATTTACAGAATGACCTGCTCTAAGCTCTTTTAAGTGTTCTCTATTAAAGTTTCCAATATGATCATTACTCTTAGGGCCTTTATTAGGTCTTCTTTCTTGATTATCATTATTTACTGCTTGTGATTTTTGTTTATTAAACTGTCTTCCTGGTTCTTTCGTTACATTTTCAACTACTGGAGAATCTTTAAATGCTTGTTTTAGCTGATTTTCCATACCTTGAGGTTTATTGCCACCATTTTTATTAAATTGTGGTCTATTTCCCTGAGGTCTATTATTTCCATTATTATTATTTTTATTTTGCCAATTTCCTTGAGGTCTATTTCCAGCTTGACGATTATTGTCTTGAGGTCTTTGAGTATTAGGTTTATTAGCTTGTTGAGTAGTAGGTCTATTTACAGGTTGTTTAGATACTGGTTTCTCAGTATTAGTTTTTACTTCTTGTTTATTTTCCACTTCATTTTTAGGAGTTTCTACCTTTTTAGTAGCAGTATTTTCACTAGGAACCTTTACTTCTTCCTTTTTCTCCTCTTCTTTTTTAGGAGCACTCTTTGGTTTGAATAAATCCATAATGCTTGGAATTGGGGTATTTTTCTTTTCAATTTGAGCTTCACTTCGTCTAAATTGCTCTGGATTAGCAGCTTTTCTAGGCTTCAAATCGTACTCTAAATTAGGGTGAGTATTTGTTTTTTCTTCAACAATATCTTCCCTTACTTGAATTATTTCTCTTCGTATGATTCTAGGCTCAGCTTTCTTTTTCTCATTCTTCTTTTCTTGAGCTTTTTCTTCAGTAGGCTTACTAGCTTTTTCCTTCTTCGGCTTTCCGCTATTTAGCTTATCTTGGATTTTTTTCACATCATCCTCTTCTAATACATTAAGATGACTTTTTACTTCAATTCCCCATTCTTGAAGTTTCATCAAAAAATCCTTATTGCTCATTCCTACTTTTCTTGCCATTTCATAAACCTTCAACTTACCCAATTACTGCACCTCCATTATTTTTCCAAGCTTTCTATTAATTGACCTAATTTATTTGAAAATCCTGCTTCTGTAACAGAATATATAACTTTATTTTCCTCACCAGTAGCTCTTTCTAAATCTTTAGAATTTCCTAAAATATATAATTTAACATCGTTTTCATCGCAAATTCTCTTAAACTTATCTTTTACGCTACTTCCAGCATCATCAGCTATTATAACAAGATATGCATCTCCATATAATATACTTCTTAAGACTGCATTGGTTCCGGTAACTAACTTACCTGCTTTTTTTGCAAAACCTAATAAAGATAATATTTTTTCCATATAAACTCCCTTTAATCTGCACTACCGATTTGAGTTTTTAATTTTTCATACAACTCAGTTTCTATCGGCATTTCAAATGTTCTAGATAAGCGTTTTGATTTAATTGCTTTCTCTAAACAAGTAGTATTAGGACATATATATGCGCCTCTACCATTTTTCTTTCCAGTAGGATCGATTAATACCTCGCCTTCTGTTGTTTTTACAATACGTATCAATTCTTTTTTAGGTTTAGCTTCACTACAACCAATACATGTTCTTATTGGAATTTTCTTCAATACATTTCCCTCCGATTAAATCTCTAAAATTTCATTTTTAATTTGAGTTTCACTCTTTATATCTATCTTAAATCCAGTAAGTCTTGCAGCAAGTCTAGCATTTTGACCTTCTTTTCCGATAGCTAAAGATAATTGATCATCAGGTACTACAACTTTAGCGGCCTTTGCTTCTTCATCAACGTCTACTGCCAAAACTTGGGCTGGGCTTAAAGCACTAGCAATATATTGTGCTGGAATAGGACTCCATTCAATAATATCTATCTTTTCACCATGCAACTCGTTTATTATATTCTGAACACGTCCACCTCTAGGTCCAACGCAAGAACCAACTGGGTCGATATTTTCCATTGAAGTTTTTACTGCCATTTTTGTTCTAGAACCAGCTTCCCTTGAAACAGATACTATTTCTATAATTCCTTCATAAATTTCAGGGACTTCACGCTCAAATAACCTCTTTACTAAGCCAGGATGAGTCCTTGAAATAAATACTTGAGGCCCTTTTAAGCTTTTTTCTACTTTAGTAATATATGCTATTAATCTATCTCCAACTTTAAAAGTTTCTCCTGGTATTAATTCTTGAGTTAAAATTAAAGCTTCTGTTTTTCCAATATTTACGACTAACCCTCTTTTATCTTGAGTCGTAACTAAACCATTTACAATATCTCCGTCTTTTCCCATATATTGATTAAAAGTTACTTCTCTTTCAGCTTCTCTAATTCTTTGAACTACAACTTGTTTTGCAGTTTGAGCAGCAATTCTTCCGAAATTCTTAGGTGTAACTTCATTTTCAACAACATCACCTAATTTATATTTCTTGCTAATTTCTTTAGCTGCCTTTAAATCGATTTGTAAAGCTGGGTTTTCAACTTCCTCAACAATAGTACGTTGAGCGTAAACATGAATTTCTCCAGTTTCTCTATCCATAGAAACTCGCACATTTTCATTTGAATCAAAATTCTTCTTAAAAGCCGTAATTAAAGCGACTTCTATTGCATCAAATAAAATATCTGCACTTATTCCTTTTTCCCTTTCTAAATCGTGTATTGCTTCAATAAACTCTGAACTCATTGAACTCATTTTCCTTTTTCCCCCTTAAAAATTATATACTGTCTTTACCACAGTGATATTTTTTCTATCTATATCTATATTATTTATTTTCAATTTTTCATCATCAAACTCATTTAGTATACCCTTTATTTTCTTTTCACCATCAATCGGCTTAAATAAAGATGCTTCTACTTCAGTATTTAAATATTTTAAGAAATGTTCTTTTCGTCTTAAAGTTCTTTCTATTCCAGGCGACGAAACCTCTAAAGAATAGGAAGTTTTTATAGGATTTAATTCGTCTATTAACGGGTCAATTGCACGACTTACGTTTTCACAATCGTTAATAGAAACTCCTTCGTCTTTGTCTATATATATTCTAAGATACCAATTTGTACCCTCTTTTACGTATTCTATATCGTATATACTACAGCCTAGTTCATTTACTTTGGGTTCTATACATTCCCATATAGATTCTTCAACTTTGCCCATAAAATTCCCCCTTTTACAAATGAAAGAGTGGGCGAACCCACTCTTTCAGCAACGTCTATATCTAGCATTAATAATAATATCACAAGATTTTCAAAAAATCAAGTATTTTTTACTAATCTTTAACTTCTACATCAACATAAACGATATCTCCAGTATTGAATTTAATCTTTATTGATGTATAACCTGCATTTTTACCAGTAACTTTAACTTTACCACTTGTTGTTAATGTTGTTTTATCTAATTTTATATATGAATCATTGTATGTAAGTGTAGCACTTTTTGCGTTGTAATCAGATAAGTCAACATATAAGTATTCAGAATCATCTTCGTATACTTCGATTTCGTCATAGTTAAGATCTTCGTCGTCTTCATCCTCGTCTTCATCTTCGTCTTCGATGTCTAAATAGATATATTCAACATCTCCAGAATCATATTTAACTTTTACAGTAGTACTTCCTTCTTTTTTAGCTGTAATTGTTAAATAACCGTTACTTGTAAATGTTGTTTTAGATACGCTTACATATTTACTATCATAAGTAATAGTAGCTTTATCTGCATCATAATCATCTAAATCAATATATGTTTTATATGTATCTCCAACTTCTAATTCTTCTTCATCTTCGTCGTCATCATATTCGTCTACTACTTTTACATATAATTTTTCTACATCACCTGTGCTATATGTGATCTTTATAGTAGCTTTTCCTACTTTAGCACCAGTAAGTTTTATATCTCCAGAAGAAGTAACTTTTGTTTTGCTTACTTTTACATAAGAATTGTCGCCAGTAATAGTAGCACTTCTTGCACCATATCTAGCTAGGCTTATATAGTACTTTTCACTATCTCCCTTTTCGATTTCAATATCATTTTCTTTTGATGTTTTACCACTAACATCAGTATTAACATAGATAACACTATTGTTGAAACTAACTTCTCCTCCTAAAAGTTTTCCAATTTCACTTAATGGTAAATATGTTCTTCCATTATAGTTTAATGTTGGGTTTTCAGGATTATAATAGCTTCCATTTACATAGATAGGATATTGGCTAAAATATACACCATTTACTGCTACTGTAGCTGCAACTCCTATTCCACATGTTGTTATAACTCCGGCAATTATACCGAATACGATACTTTTTAAATTAAGCTTTTTCATCATTTACCTCCTATTCTATTAGTTACCATAATATAGGCTGGCAACCATTCAACATTATATATCATAAATAAATAAAATGCAAGTGTTTTGAGATATTTTATGTAAATTCGGCAAAAAATACAGCGTATAAATTTGTCTTACTCAAAGATAGAGTAAAGAATTTTGATAAGATAAATTTATTAACATAATTTGACAGTAAGGCGTTAAATATGGTACAATAAACATGTTATACAAATATGATTTGCTCACTTTTATCGACAAATTTTTTCACGTCGATTTCAGTCCGTTATACAGCCGGATGATTTATGTGAGTAAGGAAGGAGAACAGCATGGAATTCTACGACTACATCTTGAAAAGGTACAATGAACTCGGAAACCTCTCCACGGAAACCAAGGAGAAAATCATCTCCCGGATGATGGCGAGCGAATTCGCTATCCCGCAGGAGATCGCCCTGATGGCGATCAAATACACTCTGATCACGACAAGGGAATCCTTCCAGAAAGCGCTCGATTCGCTCGGCAAGGACATTGTGACCCTTGTTACTTAAAGTGATGATTGCGCGAGGTGCCTGCTCGTTCTGAGCAGGCACCTTTCTTATTTTTCTTTATAATTCTCCAAACTCATATCCCATTTCTCTTGCCTTATCTATTATATCTCCCAATGCCTCTGCATTATCTTTAGAAACTGCATGAAGTAACATTACTTCTCCTGGGTGAAGGGCATTTATTACTGTATTATATGCATGGTCTTTTCCTTTTTGGTTGTCTGTTTCCCAATCACGATATGCAAAACTCCAAAATACATTTGTATATCCTAAGCTTTTCGTTATAGATAGCGTTCTTTCACTAAATTCTCCCATAGGTGGTCTTAAATATTTCATTGATTTCCCAAATTCTTCATAAAACTTTCTATCTAAATCTAGTACTTCATCTTCTACTTTTTTATCGCTAAGAGAAGGTAGACTTGGATGGTTTATTGTATGATTTCCTACTTGATGGCCCTCGTCTATCATTCTTTGGATAAGTTCTTTCTCTTTTTCTAAATATGGACCTGTAATAAAGAAAATAGCCTTTACGTTCTTTTCTTTTAATGTATCTAATATTTTACCCGTATATCCATTTTCATACCCTTCATCAAAAGTAAGATATATTTTATTTCCCTCTTCCGGCATTAAATATATTGCACCATATTTATCTGCAGGTGTTGTTAACTCTTTTCCGAAGGTAGAACGCGCATGGTCTTTTCCTTTCATGAAATACCAGCCTATTGTCTTATTACTAAGTTTAGAAGTTTCTTCTTCTACTAAAATTTCAGGTTCTTTTACTTCTTCAACTTTAGTTTCTTCTTTCTTTTCTTCTTTAACTTCTTCTTTTGTTTCTATAGTTTCTTCTTGATTATCAATAACTACATCATTTTCTATGTCATTTTCTTCTACCTTAGTACAACCTCCACATAAGCATAAAACCATTAAGCAAATCAAAATATTTCTCATAACCTCACCCTATTTATATATATTTTTTGTATCAAAATTTATACCTTAAAGAAAAAATGGAGATTAAAATCTCCATTTTATGTATCTATATCTACGTCTATATCTTCATCAGGCTCTGTATCATCCGGTGGAACAAGCATATCTGTCTCGTATATTTCCATTACATACTTAGCTTTTTCTTCGCTATAGTTAAAAGTAATAAGAGATTTTTCTAATGTTTCATCTAATTGACGCAAATCTGTTGTATATATAGGTTTGCAATCCCTTAAATTTATTTTATTTTTTACAATCAATTTAAATATTTCAACTAGATGGGTATCATCTTCACCAAGTAATACTAATTGAGGCGGTTGATCAAAACCAGAATCTCTCATATTATAATACTCATAAAATTCAGAGTATAATTGCATTTTAGTAATAAACTTTTCTTCCCAACCAGGTTCACGCCTTACAGCTTCGAAAACTAAATCAACAGTTTTTCCTTCTTTTTCTAAGTTTATAACTCCGCCAGACACTTTAAATCTTATATTTTGACGTTTTGCCATAAGTACAGGCTCTACAACATAGTTTTTAAAATATTTGGTTTTCATCATATATGCAATTATAGCTTGGTTTCCAGCTAACCTCTTTTTAATTAAATGAACAGGCTTTGTATTATTAGTAGGCACCCAATCCGTTCTTATTTCTCTAGAATTAAGTAAATATTTTCCCGCTTTATCTAAGCAATATATTCTGTATATTCCGTTTCCCTCATCGCTCTTAAAATAATATTTAGCGATTGCTCTAGCCTTTATTAAATTTTCTAATCTTGCATTAACCTTATTTTGGTCTTTTATTTCTATTCCTTTCATTTGAAGCAGTTGATATATTTGTCTTGAAGTTATAAATTCAAATTTACTTATAAGCTCAAGCATTTCAAAATGTAATTCATTAACGTATCCCATATCTACCATGAAAACGGCTTGGTTTACGTTAGAATAACCAGTTTTTCCATCATAAACTTTTTCTTCATTTGGACGCATCGCAAAAGGCGATTTCGTCGCTTTAACCTCTTTGTCGTTAATCATAATCATGACCTCCATTACAGCACATAAACATGGCTGTATATACTTTATATTTTATTTCTTAAACTAACCAACTATAACCAATTTTATTTTCTTTTTTTCAGGAATAATTTTCTTTATAAATACACTAACTCTTTCTCCGTACTCAACACCAGGCTTATGGTCAGCAAGACCTACTAGATTAGGTCTTAATTCTACGAAAATTCCGTTCTTTTCACGAGCACGAGCAGTACCAATAACGGTAGTTCCTTCTCTAAAGTCTTTTATATTGTCATCCCATGTACCTAAAAGCTCTTTATGAGTAAGTACTATCTTACCGGTTTCTCTATCAAAACTCTTTATCATAACTTTTATTTTATCGCCAATTTTAAATCTTTCATTTGGATGCATAATTCTAGCAACAGATATATCTTCGATATGAAGTAAACCAGTAACCCCGCCTCCGATATCTACAAAAGCACCGTATTGCTCCATATTTCTTACAATACCGCTTAAAACCATACCTTCTTTTAGGTTTTTATACATCCACTCTTTAACTTCTATTTCAACAGCTTTCCTTGATAAAATAACTTCTATTTCACCATTTGGAGCTCTATTAATTTCTTTTATTTTAAATTGAACCCTTTTATTAACCTTAGTTATAGATGCTACCGGTCTAGGTAAGCCATCTGATTCTACTGTAGCACTAACTTCAGCTCTAGGTACAATTCCTTTTATTCCGTCTAAATCTACGTAAAGATTAAAATCTGGGTCAGCCATAGTTACAAGACCTTCTAAAGTCTCATTTTTTTCCTTTGCTTCAGTCAAAAAAGCAAGTTTTCTCTCTAGTTCTTCATCCTTTTCTCCTACCAAATCCCAACCTTCAGGCATAAATTTTTGTTCGTCCATTATATCTGCCTCCTCATATTAAACATCCATTCTTTTTAGGAACTAACCTTTTTTATTAATAAATCCTTATCAATAAATTTAACAATCTACTGATTTAATATCGGCAAAAAATAAAATAAAATTATACTATTTATCTGCCATTGTTATTTTTTCTATCTTTTGTGTAAATATCCTTCTTATTTTTTCATTACTGTATTTATTTTTTCAAGAGCTTTCTTTTCAATTCTAGATACATAAGACCTTGAAATCCCTAATTCATCAGCAATTTCCTTTTGAGTTTTTTCTCTATATCCATCTAGCCCATATCTCATTTTTACAATTAAACTTTCCCTCTCGGTTAAATTCTCCTCCATTTTTTCTTTTAATTCGCTAATTCTTACTTGAGTTTCAACAGTTTCGTCTATATCTCTATCCTCTGATTCTAGTATATCTATTAAAGATATGCTATTTCCTTCTTTATCATGCCCAATTGGTTCATCTATAGACACATTATTTGTTTTTTTACTGCTTCTTAAATACATTAATACTTCATTTTGAACACATTTTGCAGCATATGTTGCGAATCTACTTGCTTTATCTGAATCGTATGTAGTTACTGCTTTTATAAGCCCTATTGCACCTATAGAAATAAGGTCGTCACTATCCCCCCATTGTGTAGAATATTTTTTTACAACATGCACAACCAGTCGCATATTTCTCTCTACTAAAATATTTTTAGCATCTTCGTCTCCAGCTTTATACAAATCAAAATACATTTTCTCTTCCTTAGGAGATAAAGGCTTTGGGAAAGCATTCATTCCATTACCCAGATATCCTAAGAAAAAGAAAAAGTTATCCATTATATACCGAATAACAATCATAAAAAACATGACATGCACCTCCTGAAAGAATTTGCTAAGATAATATATTCAAATTCTTAGGTTTTGTGCATGTCATATCTAATTTTTATTGAGTTACAATTTCCGCTCCACGTTCATTCATTACTTTTATCGAATCAGCTTTAATGGTTAAATATTGTACTCCATACTCATCATATTGGTCTAGTGTTCCTACTACCTCTATCCAATCATTTTCATTTGGATACTTTCCGTCTTTAGATGTAAATTCAAAGCCACAC
>JAEEXS010000041.1 GCA_016287855.1 Clostridia bacterium | reverse complement strand
AAAACGGAACAATTATAATTGATACCGATGAAGAAGATGAAGTTACTTTATTAGATAGCATAGAGAATACGGTTAATGCATATTCTTTGTTAAAAGAAGCAACGGCTTCTGGAAATTGGGAAGAGTTTGGCAAGCAAATGAGTAGTTTAGAAGAAGCTATTAATTTGCTTAACGAAAAGAAAAGTGAAATTCATTTGGAAGAATCAATAGAAGAGTAAAAATTAAAACCCCGTACTGTTTTTATTTTTAGTGAATAAGAATAGTACGGGGTGATTTATATGGAAACATTAAAATTAGGCTCAAGAGGCGTTTATGTAGAATTATTGCAAAGTGTATTAAAGTCAATAGGTTTTTATAATGGAATTATTGATGGAACTTTTGGAATTACAACTCAAAACGCAGTAAGGTGGTTTCAAAGACGTTTTTTGCTTACAGTAGATGGAGTAGTAGAAAAGAATACTTGGCAGAGATTAATGCCATATATAAATGGCTATACGAATTATACCGTAAAAAATGGAGATACAATATATTCTATTGCTCAAAGATTTTCTACGACTGCGAGAAGAATTGTTTTTGCTAATCCTAGGATATCTCCGAATAATATTTCAATAGGACAAAAATTAATAGTACCATTTGGCAGAATAGTTAGAACAGATATGAGTTATTATTTTGAATTATTACAATTAAATATTAATTCATTAAAGACAGTATATCCATTTTTACAGGTAGGTAGTATTGGTAAAAGTGTAATGGGTAAAGACCTTACATATATTAAAATTGGAACTGGCGAGAAGGAAGTTTTTTATAGCGGTGCAATTCATTCTAACGAATGGATAACAGCTCCGCTTTTGATGAAATTTATAGAGAATTTTTGTCGTTCGTACGTTAATAATTCAAGAATTTTTGGTTATAGTTCTCGACAAATTTTTGATGATGTATCAATATATATTGTGCCTATGGTAAATCCTGATGCAGTTGATTTAGTTGTTGGAGCATTAAACCCAAATACAGAAGAATATTTAAATGCAAGAAATTTGGCAAATAATTATCCAGATATTCCATTTCCGGCTGGATGGAAAAGTAATATCGTTGGAGTTAATTTAAATCTTCAATTTCCAGCAGGGTGGGAGATTGCAAGAGATATAAAGTATGCACAAGGCTATACTAGTCCAGGGCCACGTGATTTTGTAGGATATAGTCCTCTTACCGAGCCAGAAGCTTTGGCAATGTATAATTTTACTTTAATTCATAATTTTAGTTTGATTTTAGCATATCATACTCAAGGAAGAGTTATATATTGGAAGTATTTAAATTATAATCCGCCACAAGCTAGAATAATTGGTGAAAGATTTGCAGAAATTAGTGGTTACTTATTAGAAATAACACCTACAGAGTCTGGATATGCGGGTTATAAAGATTGGTTTATAAAGGAATATAATAGGCCTGGCTATACAATAGAAGTAGGACGAGGAAATAATCCTATATCTATTTTACAATTTCCGACAATTTATGGTGAAAACGAAGGAATATTAGTTACAGCAGCTACTATTATTTGATGTAGAAAAAATAACATCTTTTTTTATAAAATGCTTTAATATTTGTTTTTTATATGATAGAATGTAGAAGAAGTTTTGAAAGAAGAAATATTTTGAAATTAGTAATAGATGAGGCGAGGTGAAGTAATGACTAAAAGAGTTATTAATCGTTTTGATCCTTTTATGCCAGTAAAAGTTAATAATACGACTTCAGAAGTAAACTCAGTTGATGTTTCTAGTAATAGTAATAATTTTGAAGAATTTAGTAGTATGACTTTAAACGAATCCTTAAAGTTCAAAATGCCTGAAATTATTAAAGGGTTTACAATATTAATTACTAAAAAGACTATTGGAGCTGATAATAAAATAGGAGAAGATTTATTAGAGAATTTCTTGTATACAGTTTCTGAGTCTTTTGAGTTGCCTCAATATTTAATATTAGTAAACGAAGCTGTACTTTTGTTAAATAAAAAAAGTATTAATAACATAATTTCAAAATTAAAGAAATATGGAGTAAAAACTTTGGTTTCAATGGAGTCTCTTAATTATTTTGAATATAAAGTTGATAGTAATTTATTTTCAAATGCTACATCAAAAGAGATTTCTGACAAAATAATCTTTTCAAAAAAGCTTATAACGCTTTGATAAGTGGACCGGACTTATTAGTAAAAGATTTTGATTTTCAAAAGAGAAGAAGATTTGGTTTGAAAATAATTTTTCAAACTGCTTTATAATCTAGAAAGGAAAGTGAAAAAAATGAGTGAAGAAAAAGAGGAGAAAAAGACAATTTTGGGTGAAATATTAGATTGGATTTATTGTATAGCTTTAGCAGTTATTATAACACTTCTTGTTAAGAATTTATTCTTTAGTACTACTATAGTAAGGCAAGAATCAATGATACCAACTTTGCAAGATGGAAATATTTTATTTGTAAATCGTTTATCTCAAGTAGTAGGGAATCCTTTAGAAAGGGGAGATATAGTAGTATTAGAAGCACCTATAGATTTAGCTGAAGATAGTGACTATGCTACTTATCCTGAAGATACTTGGAAGGATAAAGTTATTAAACTAGTTAAGAAAACTTTATACATAAAAAGAGTTATCGGCCTTCCTGGTGATAGGCTAGTAGTTGATGGTAGAGAGGTATCTGTAAATGGCGAAATTTTAGATGAACCTTATATAAACCCTGAAACATACCATAATTTTATAAATAACAATATTGATATTGAAATTCCTGAAGGATATGTATTCTGTATGGGAGATAATAGAGATAGAAGCAAGGATTCAAGGTCATTTGGGCTTATCCCTATAAATAAAATTGAAGGAAAAGCAACTTTTAGATTATTCCCATTTGACAAATTTGGAAAAATTGAGTAGAATATTGCATGAAACGACATAAAATGATGGTATAATAGAAGCAAATTTGGAGGTAGCTATGAAAAAAGCTGAAGTAGAAAAATTAGTTGGTAGATCTATAATTGTTACAGTAATAATTTTATGTGCGATGTTGGGAACTACTATTATAAAAAATGGATATTCTAACGCACTTGCTTTAACGACGACGTCAAAAGCAACCGTTGTTATAAGTGTGTTGTTTGCTATTCTTGCAATTGTGTTAGTATTTTTAGGAATTTTCAAAAAATCTGAATACTATGTTTATGCAACTGGAGCTGCAATAGTAGCAATATTTGTTATGTTGTTAAAAATTAACTATGAAATAAAAGCATTACAATTTACTCTTGGTAGATATACTATTAAATTTTATATCATATCAATAAGAATATTTGCACTATTGATGCTTTTAACATGGATTAGAACTACTATAAAATTAATACGAAATTAAATTTACATAAAGGCAGCTATATTTTTGTAGCCGTCTTTATAATTTTTTTAGAAGGGCCGAGAAAAATGATTAAGAGTATGACTGGGTTTGGGAGAAATGAATATGCTGTAGGGGGTAGAGAATATACTGTTGAGGTAAAAACAATTAATCACAGATATTTGGATTTTAATATTAGACTTCCTAGGCAATTTTCATTTTTTGAAGATTATATCAGAAAGATTGTTCCCAAATATATTTCTAGAGGTAAAGTAGATGTAAATATTCAATTTAGTAGTTTCGGAGATGAGTTAAAAAGTATAAAATTTGATGAAAATCTTATTAGTTTATACTTAAATGAAGCAAAAGTGATAGAAGAGAAATTTGGGATTAAGAATGATTTGTCGTTTTGCAGAGTAATGCAATTACCTGATGTGGTTAAAGTTGACGATGATAAAGATGAAGAGCAACTTATTAATGAGCTTTCTGAAGCTTTAGCTGGTGCTTTAGAAAAGTTAAAGAATATGCGAGAAGTTGAAGGCAATAACTTATATAAAGATTTGACTGCTAAAACAGCTAATTTATTGACAATATTATCAAAGATAGAGGAAAAATCAAAATTAGTTGTTGTAGAATATAAAACAAAACTTAAAGAAAGAGTCGATGAACTCTTAAAGGATGTAAATACTCAACTTGATGACACAAGGTTAGCTACAGAAGTTGCTATTTTTGCAGATAAAGCTAGTATTGATGAAGAAATAGTTAGATTTAAGAGTCATATTAAACAATTTAATCATACTTTGGAGTTGGACGAGCCAGTAGGCAAGAAATTAGATTTTATTGTTCAAGAACTTAATAGAGAAACTAATACTATTGGTTCTAAAGCTAATGATTTGGATATTTCATCTTCAGTTATTGAACTTAAGAATGAAATTGAAAAAATAAGAGAGCAAATTCAAAATATTGAATAATGGGGGTTGTTTAGGTGAAACTTATAAATATCGGTTTTGGAAATATTGTTGTTGCGAGTAGGGTTATTGCTATTGTTAGTCCTGAATCTGCACCTATAAAGAGGGTAATTCAGGAGGCAAGAGATGCAAATATTTTGATTGATGCGACCTATGGCCGTAAGACTAGGGCTGTAGTTATTGCAGATAGTGGTCATATCATTTTATCGGCTGTTCAACCAGAAACTGTTGCTGGAAGGTTGATAGATAAGTCAGAAGATGATATAATGGAAGACGATGATTAATAAGAAAGGATATGATATATATGTTAATTGAACCTGGAATAAACGATTTGTTAGATAAAGCAGATAGCAGATATACTTTAGTTATAGAAACTGCTAAACGTGCTCGTCAAATTGCACAAGGTGAAGAACCATTAGTAGAATGTGATTCTGAGAATCCTGTTACTATAGCTGCACATGAAATTGCAGAGGGTAAGGTTACTTATTCCAAAACCAAAATAGATTAATAAATAGAGGTGTTAGAAATGAGTATAAAAATAGCTATATCTGGAGATTTAGGAAGTGGAAAGAGTACATTAGGTAGGTTATTTGAAAGCAGAATGGGGTTAAAATTCCATTCGGGAGGCTCTATATTTAGAAGTTTGGCTACTAAATATAATATGACACCTGCTGAATTTAGTAAATATTCTGAAATACATCCAGAAGTAGATGAAGAAATTGACGGAGAATTAGTAAAAATATCTAAAAATGATGAAAGTATGGCTATTGATTCTAGAATGGCTTGGCATTTTGTTCCTGAGTCATTTAAGCTTCATCTTCTAGTTGATACTGAAGTCGCTGCTAAGAGAATTATGGATGAAAATAGAGGAACTGAAAAGTATCCGACTATTGAAGTAGCTGTTGAAAAGATAAAAGCTAGAAAAGCTAGTGAAAACAAGAGATATACTGAAAAATATAATGTTGATCCAGATAATCTAGAGAACTATGATTTAGTTGTTGATACTACTTATGCTACACCTGAAGAGATTTGTGATTTGATTGAAAAATATTTAGAAGAATGGAAAAAAGGAAATTCTTTTGAGAAAAAATGGACTAAGAAAACTGGTTCATGGACAAACATGTAATTATAAAGGAGAAATGGCGTTGATTGCAGAAGTTGTTATAAACTCACCGGCAAGAGGGCTAGGGAAGATTTATGATTATAAAGTTAATAAAGACATTATTGGCACTGTTACAGAAGGAGCGATGGTAACAGTGCCTTTTGGTAATGGGAACCGTTTAGAGAATGGTTTTGTTTTGAAACTAAAAGAGAAGAGTAGAATAAAAGGGTTAAAAGAAATTATAGAAGTGATAGACGTAGGATTTACTTTAGGTGAAAAGCAATTAGAACTTGCAAAATGGATTTCTGAAACGTATCTTTGCAATTTGGGAGTAGTATTAAATCTATTCTTTACAGATAAGGTAAATGCTAGAAAAGAGAAAAAGTTTGATTTTAAGCCGACGTATGATTTAACTCCTACTGCTGAGCAACAACTCGCAATAGATAAGATAAATAATACTTGTGGAAAAGATGTATCTAAGAAATTTTTATTACATGGAGTTACTGGTTCTGGTAAAACAGAGGTATATATTCAAGTTATTAAAGAATTTATAAATAAAGGGTATGGGGCTATTGTTTTAGTACCTGAAATTTCACTTACACCTCAAACTGTTAAGCGTTTTGTAGAGAGATTAGGAGATAAGGTTGCGGTTTTTCATAGTAGGCTTAGCAAAGGAGAAAAATACTTAGAATGGCAAAAAGTAAATAATGGAACTGCAAAAGTTGTTGTTGGAGCTAGGTCTGCTTTATTTACTCCAGTAAAAAATCTGGGAATTGTTATTATAGACGAGGAACATGATACTAGCTATAAATCTGGCCAATCTCCTTATTATAACGCAAGAGATGTAGCTGAAAAGCTTTGTGAAATAAACAACGCAACACTTGTATTAGGGAGTGCAACTCCAGATATTTCAACGTACTATAAGGCACAAATAGGGGAGTTAGAATTAATTGAATTAAAGGAGAGAACTAATCATAAGACTTTACCTAAAATAGATATTGTAGATATGCGTAACGAATTAATTGCTGGAAATAAGACCATTTTTAGTCAAAGGCTTTATGATGAAATTAAATATAATTTAGCCAATAAACAACAGACCATTTTGTTTTTAAATAGACGTGGATATTCTACTTTTGTAAGTTGTAGAAAATGCGGGTTTGTAGCTAAATGTAAGAATTGCAATATAGCTTTAACTTACCATATGGATAAAAATACTTTGGAGTGTCATTATTGTGGGGCTAAGTTTAAAAATTTTGATGTTTGTCCAGTTTGTCACGAGAAATATATAAAGTATTTTGGAATAGGGACTCAAAAGATTGAAAATGCTGTAAAAGCTGTTTTTCCAGAGGCATCTACTATTAGAATGGACTTAGATACAACTACTCAAAAAGATTCTCATGAGAAGATTTTAGGGAAATTTAAAGATGAAAATATAGATATTTTAATAGGCACTCAAATGATTGCAAAGGGACATGATTTTCCGAACGTTACTTTGGTTGGTGTTATGGCTGCAGATACCTCGCTTAATTCGAATGATTTTTATTCGGCTGAAAGAACCTTTGATTTGCTTACGCAGGTAGCAGGACGTGCAGGAAGAGCAGAGAAAACAGGTAGAGTTGTTATTCAAACGTATGATGTAGATAATTACAGTATAGTTTCTGCAAAGGAACACGATTATAATACGTTTTATAACCAAGAAATATTATTACGCGAACAACTTTGTTATCCGCCTTTTTGCGATATCCTTTTAATTAATATTTCAGGGGAAAATGAAAGCGAAGTAATTGAAGATAGTAGAACTATTAGAGAGATTTTTGAAGAATATTTTAAAGATGATAAAGATGTTAGGATTTTAAAAGAAGTACCTTCACCAATTTCAAAACTTAAAAACAAGTTTAGATTTAGAATTATTATAAAGAGTGGTTTAAAAAGTAATGAAAAGTTCAATAATGTATTAGAAGATAAGAGATTAAACGATATTAAGTCTGAATTTACAGTTGATTTTAATCCTGTGTCATTTAATTAACATATCATTATTATGGTAAAAAATAAAAGTTGTAAAATTTGAAAATATTTGTTACAATAGAGAGTGTAGTTTGAATATTGATATAATAGAGGTGGAAAGAAAATTGGCTTTAAGAGAAATAAGAATTCTTGGCGATGATATTTTGCGAAAAAAGTCGAGAATTGTTAAAGAGGTTGACGAAAAGGTTTTAGAACTTATTGAAGATATGAAAGAAACAATGATTGAAAATGATGGTGTTGGAATTGCTGCACCGCAGGTTGGAATCTTAAAAAGAATAGTAATTGTTATGAACGGAAAAGAAATAGTTCCTCTTATAAATCCTGTTATTGTTAGTCAAGAAGGGGAAGAGGTTGATGTAGAAGGTTGCCTTAGTGTAAAAAAACAAACAGTTACTATTAAACGTCCTTCTAAGATAGTTGTTGAAGCACTAAATGAAAAAGGAGAAAAGATTTCATTTACTGCTGAACATTATTATGCTAGAGAGATTTGCCATGAAGTTGACCATTTAGATGGGATACTTATTGTAGATAGAGAGGAATGCGAATAGTATGAAGAATATTTTCGATTATACTGTTGATGAGTTAACCGAACTTTATATAAGTGAGTTTAATCAGAAGAAATATAGAGCTGTTCAGACTTTTAAATGGCTTTATCAAGAAAATGAATATGATTTCTTTAAGATGAGTGATTTACCGCTTAATATGCGTGAAGAGTTGTCGAAAAGTTTTAATGTTTTTACAATGAAAGAAGAGAAAGTAAATCTTTCAAACGATGGTACAACAAAGTTTTTGTTTAGATCAGATGATGGGACTGCTGTTGAGACTGTTTTGATGAAATATAACTTTGGAAATAGTGTATGTGTTTCAACTCAAGTTGGTTGTAGAATGAAGTGTGACTTTTGTGCTTCCTCTAAATTATCTTTTGAGAGAAATCTTACACCAGGTGAAATTATTCAACAGATTCTATTAGTAAGTAAGCATATTGGAGAAAAAATTTCTAATATAGTATTTATGGGAATAGGAGAGCCTTTCGATAATTATGATAACGTAATGAAGGCAATAAGAATATTAAACGAGCCTCACGGGCTTGGAATTGGTGCTAGACATATTACAGTTTCTACGTCAGGCCTAGTTCCTCAAATACTTAAGTTTGCTGATGAAGGTATTCAAGCCAATTTGTCTATATCTCTTCATGCTACTACTAATGAGTTAAGAGATAAGTTAATGCCTGTTAATAAAGCATATAATATTAAATTGTTGTTAGAAGCTTGTAAAAAGTACATTGAAAAGACAAATAGAAGAATTACCTTTGAATATATTGTTATATATGGGGTAAACGATACTATACGAGATGCTTGTAGATTAGCTGATTTAGTAGGAGGAATGCTTTGCCATATAAACCTTATTCCATTAAATCCTATTGAAGGCGGATCATATAGTAGGCCATCTCAAAATATTATGATGAGTTTTAGAGATGCGTTAAACAATCGCGGAATTACCGCTACGATTAGAAGAGAGCTTGGCAGTGATGTTAATGCTGCTTGTGGACAACTCCGAAGACAATATTTTGAGTAATGGAGGAATATATGAAAGATAAGGTATTAAAAGTATTATTTATTATTTCATTTTTACCAGTTTTGTTAATATTGTTTTTAGGAATTAGAGATGCAATTTTAGGAATAGATATTTTGGGATATATGATATATGGCTGGGATGCATTTTTACATACCTTTTGGAGTAGGATTGGAGAACTTATTATAAGACCAATAATCTATATCTGCATTATATTCCAAATTTGTTATATACTAAAAAATAAAGTCATTGACTTAAGAAAATATGTTACAATTTGTAGTGTAATTGCTTGTGTGCTATTATTAGTTTGGCGTTTGATTGTAATATTTTGGAGTGCTGCTAGCTGGTAATATGCTAAAAAGAATACTTTTATCACATTGAGAGGAGGTGCGATATATGAAATTAGGTGCTTGCACAGATATTGGAAAGGTTAGAAAAGAAAATGAAGATAGCTTTTATATGCCGAGCTTGGATGACGAAATAAAGTTGTTTTTAGTGGCAGATGGTATTGGTGGTAAAAACCACGGAAAACTTGCTTCTATGATGACAATAGAAGAAATTATAAAATTCTTTATAAAGAACGATAGCGAGTATAAAGATTATGGTTTGCTTATGAAGGATGCAATAAAATATGCAAATAACTGTATTTTAGAGTTGGCTAATAATAAGTCTGAGTTTTCTGGAATGGGAACTACTTTGGTTGCCGGGCTTTTAGATAAGAATAAATTGCTTTTGAGTAATGCAGGAGATAGCAGGTGCTATATTGTTAGAAAAGGAATTATATCGCAACTCACGGTGGATAATAGCTACGTTCAGTATTTACTTGAACAAGGGGCAATAAGTACGAAAGAAGCTAAAACTCATCCTCAACGTAATTTAATTACAAAGGCAATTGGAATTGAGAACAATATAGATGTTGATGTAGATAAGATAGATCTTTCTCCAGGAGATATTTTACTGATGTGTACAGATGGGTTAACGACTATGTTATCAGATGAAGAGATTTTACATATAATACTAAAGAAGAGTAATAATATGGAAGATGCTGCAAAAAGTTTGGTAAAGGCTGCGAAGGAGAACGGCGGAACTGATAACATTACGGCAATTTTGGTGGAGGTGTAAACCTATATGGATAATTTAGTAGGTAAAGTTCTTGGAAATAGATATGAACTGATTGAAAAAATCGGTGGCGGTGGAATGGCTGTAGTTTACAAAGCTAAATGTAGACTATTGAACCGTTATGTCGCTGTTAAAATTTTAAGAACTGATTCAGATATGACAGAAGATTTTATAAAGAGATTTAAGGTTGAAGCTCAAGCTGCTGGAAGCCTTTCTCATCCTAATATAGTTTCAATATATGACGTAGGAAACGAAGGAGATATAAACTATATTGTAATGGAATATGTTGAGGGCTATACGCTAAAAGAAGTTATTGCTCAAAGTGGTAAGCTTACTTGGCGTGCTACTGTAAAGATAGCTTCTCAAATTTGTGCAGGACTTGAACATGCTCATAAGAATCACATAATTCATAGAGATATTAAGTCTCAAAATATATTAGTAAACGAGGAATTAGTTGCAAAGGTTACAGACTTTGGTATTGCTAGGGCTGCTACTAATTCTACAATTACTATGACTGGAAATACTATTGGTTCTGTTCATTATTTTTCACCAGAACAAGCCAAAGGCCAACATACTGATGAAAAGTCAGATATATATTCTCTAGGTATTGTTATGTATGAAATGATTACTGGTCATGTGCCTTTTGATGCAGATACGCCAGTTTCAGTTGCATTAAAACAAATTCAAGAAATTCCTATTGCACCTATTCAATATGATAGAGAAATACCTATTGCGGTTAATGATATTATAATGAAGGCTCTTCAAAAAGAGCCACGTCTCCGTTACCAATCGGCTACTGAGATGTTAAAAGACTTACAAGCGGTTTTAGAGAATCCACAAGGCACACTTATTATGGACAAAAATATTGGCGCAACTACAGTTATGCCTAGTGTTACAGAAAATATGATAAATGAACGGGCTATGCCACCTGTAAGTATGGAGGGAAATAATATGGGTAGAGGCAGAAAGAAGGATTCTAAAGGGACTTCTGTTTTAGCTTTCTTTGTAGCATTTATAATTGTTGCAGTTATTGCGGGATTAGTATTTTCAAATATTTGGAATTCTATTTTTGGTAAAAAACCAGAAGTTAAAATGCCGGATTTGGTAGGTAAGAATTATCAAGAAGCTGTTGCAGAGTTGGCTGAAAAGAATATAATTATTGAAAGTGTTATAGAACAAGCTAATGACGATTATGCGAAAGGTACTATTACCAACCAACAACCTAATGCAGGAATTATGGTTAAAGAAGGCGTAAAGAATGCTAAATTATGGGTTAGTACCGGTAAATCAGATATTGAAATTCCAGATGTTGTATCATTAAAATTGGATTTGGCAAAACAAAAACTTGATGAAAAAGAAATAACATATACTGTAATAGAAGAAGCTAGTGAATCGATTCCTGAAGGTTATGTAATAAGAACAGATCCTTCAGCTGGACGTTCTATTTCAGCAAGTAAAATAGTTGATATATATGTAAGCCGTGGACCAGATGTAAAAACGACGACAATACCTTATTTAGTTGGAAAAACATTAGACTATGCTAAGGCTGAAGCAACTAGATTAAACTTTAAGATAACTTCTAAATTTGAAGAATCTACAAAAACTGAAAATACTATTTTGGAACAAAGTGTTCCTGCTGGAAGTAGTATTGAAGAAGGTGCAGAAGTTATTCTAACTGTCGCTAAGAAATCTACTCAACCTCAACAGCAAACCCAAAATAAACAAACTGTTTATATAAATTTAACTAATAAGGGTTCGGGTGATACTCCATTCTTAGTAGAGGTTTCAACTTCAAGCACATATAATGGAAATCAAAAGATTTATAGTGGTACTCATAAAGCTTCAGACGGAGAAATTAGTGTAGATGTTTATGGTTATGGCGAAACCATGTTAAAAGTTTATATTGATGGAAAACTTGATTCTCAACAAACATTAAAATTGTAATTTAAATGAGTGCTCTAATAAAAATTAGAGCACTTTTTTAAGGAGGAAATATGGTAGGGAAAATAGTAAAGGCTATTAGTGGATTTTATTATATAGAGTATGATAATATCGTTTATGAATGTAGGGCTAAAGGAGTTTTGAAAAAACTTAATATTTCTCCTCTAGTTGGAGATTTTGCCGAGTTTGATATTATCTCTGAAACAGAAGGTAACCTAATAAAAGTAGTTGATAGAAAAAATTCTCTTATTAGACCGCCTATTGCTAATTTAGATGCAATTATTATTGTCTTAGCTTCTACTAATCCAGAGCCATCTTTACTTTTCTTAGATAAACAATTAGCTTTTTTAGAAAATAATAATATTAAGCCAATTATTTGCTTAAATAAAATAGATTTAAGTGATGCAGATAATATAAAAAGTATTTATGAAAATAGAGGGTATAAAGTTATTTTGACTAGTGTTAAAGAGAATGAGGGAATAGATGAATTAAGAGATTATATTAGAGGGAATACGGTCGCATTAATAGGAAATTCTGGTGTAGGTAAGTTTAGTATTACTAATTTGTTGCTAAATAAAAAAGTAATGGAAGAGGGAGATTTGAGTAAGATAGAACGCGGGAAACAAACACCTCGTCATTCTGAAATACTAAAAATAGAAGATGATACATATATTAT
>JAEEXS010000040.1 GCA_016287855.1 Clostridia bacterium | reverse complement strand
TTCATAGTTACTACCTATTGCCTGTTTATCTGAAAATTTATTCAATAGAGAATAATCTGGCTCCTCTTTGCCAAGTCCTTTTGCATTTACCATTATTTTTGCCACTTCTTCTCTACTCATTAAAGCATCGGGCTCAAAATAACATCCATTATTTTTTCCTTCCGATTTTCCCATCACATTAAAAGCTTTTTGTATATATTCATAAGACCATCTACTATTGTCCACATCTATGCAATCTTTAAAATTCCATGAATTTTCAGTATTAATAGGCAACTCAATATTTGCATATTCTACTGTTTTGCTTAATATTGTTGCAAATTGTTCTCTAGATATATAATTGTCTGGTCTAAATGACCCATCTGTAAACCCACTTAGAATACCTTTTTCTGTCATAAGATTAACAGTTTTATAAGCCCAGTGGTTTGAATCCATATCTGTAAAAGCATTACAAACTGGCATAAAAAATGCTACTGCTAAAAGAATACCTAAAAATACTTTAATTTTTTTCACTATTACCATCCTCTCTAATAACCTAAAATAACTACAAAAATATATCGGTAATATATTTCAAAAAATTATTCTTCATCGGAAACAATATTTTTATTGATTTTTCATACAAAGAAATACACCTTGCTAAAAAGCAAGGTGTGTTTTTATATTGAATTACTTATGATTTACAGTTTCTTTTAAGCCTTTACCAGCTTTGAAAACAGGTGCTTTCTTAGCAGGAATTTTGATAGCTTTTTTAGTTTGAGGATTAACTCCTTCTCTTGCAGCTCTTTTCTTAACTTCGAAAGTTCCAAAGCCAACTAAGCCAACTTTTTCACCTTTCTTTAATGATTCAGTAACTGATGTGATGAATGCATTTAATGCACACTCTGAATCTTTCTTTGTCATTTTAGATTTTGCTGCCATTGCTGCGATTAATTCCGCTTTATTCATTAAAAATACCCCCTTAAAAAAATTAAAATACTTCTTACTTCACTATTATCGGCATTTTGAAAAAAACTTTATAGTTTTTAGAAAAAAAATCTAAAAAATTTTAAAATTTTTTTCAAACTATAAGCCGTATATAGTTAATTATTTCCCTCTAAACTGCTTTTATTCAATATTTCTTTAACTTTTTCCAAATTTTGTTCACGATTTATCAACTCTTTAACCTTGGCAGCCCCATTAATTCCCTTTAAATACCAAGCAATATGTTTTCTCATTTCCCTAACAGCAATATATTCTCCTTTGTACTTAACTGCCAAATCTAAATGTTTCAAAATCATATTTATTTTTTCTTTAGTACTAGGCTTAATACCGATTTCTCCTGAAGATAAGTATTCTATAATATCTTTAAATATCCAAGGATTACCTTGCGATCCTCTTGCTATCATTATCCCATCGCAACCGGTTTCATCGAACATCCTCTTCGCACTAACTTCGTCAAAAATATCTCCGTTACCTATAACCGGTATTTTTACTGCCTCTTTAACTTTTCTTATTATCTCATAATCTACGTTCCCAGTATACATTTGCTCCCTAGTTCTTCCATGAATAGTAATTAACTTTGCTCCATTTTCTTCTGCGATACAAGCCAAGTCAACAGCATTTATATGTTCCCCATCGTATCCTTTTCTAAATTTAACTGTAACCGGGACTTTTGAAGCAGATACTACGCTTTTTATAATTTTTTCAGCCAATTTTAAATCTTTTAATAGTGCAGCTCCTTCACCGTTTTTAACAATCTTAGGCGCCGGGCAGCCCATATTTATATCAATAATATCTGCAATATTTGACAATTTTTCAGCAGTTTCTGCCATTATTTCAGGCTCATGTCCAAAGATTTGTATTCCTATAGGATGCTCATCCTCTAATATCTCATAAATATTTTCTGTTTTTTCGCTACCATAATGTACAGCTTTAGAACTTGCCATTTCTGTATATATCATTCCAGCTCCAAACTCTCTACAAATACTTCTAAATGCAATATCTGTAACACCCGCCATAGGTGCTAAAAACACATTATTTTCTACCTTTACATCCCCTATATATATTGGTTTTATATACATACATTTATCTCCCCCGAATTTATTTCTTTTATTCCTTCGCCTGTCTCTACAACTAATTTGCCATCATTTGTCACATCTAAAATCTTTGCTTCAGATTGAAGTGAAGATATAAAACATTTTTCTCCTATGTATGCCATATTACTTCTAAAAATAGTTATTATTTTTTCTTTGCTATAACTAGAAAACTCATTACACTTGTTTATTATTTTTTTCATTAATTCAATATTATCCACCACTTTATTAGTTTTATTAAAAAACGAAGTTGCAGTATTAAGTTCAATATTTTTTACATTAGTATTTATCCCAATTCCTGCAATAACTTCATCATTTACCTTCTCGCAAAGTATTCCACCAACTTTTTTACCATCTAATATTAAATCATTTGGCCACTTTATTTTTAACTCGCAATTATATTCCTCTTTTAAAACTTCCATAGCTGCAATGCCTATAACTAACGTAGGGAAATCACTATGAAAGTTTACGTCAAAAGAAAACCACAAACCGCCATGTGGCGAAGTCCAAGTATGGCCGTTTCTCCCTCTACCAGATGTTTGTATATCAGCTACAACAACGACGTTTTTTTCATTATTTAAAATCAAATTTTTAGCATAATTTTGTGTGGAATCAATTTCTGTTAAATGAATTTCTTTCATATACTATCCTTTCTAAACCATTTTTTGTACTAATTCGCCTCTTCCATCAAGATACTTAAACTCTCCTAAGCTTCCATTTACCATTGTCCATTGAGGCGGAAGGTGACCTATATCTACATCATAAAATACCGGTACGTTTAAGTCATCAAAGGCTTTATGAAGTGAATCTAGGTAATTAAAATCAAAATATTCTTTTTCAACTGGAGTCCTTCCTATTAAAAACCCACGAGCATTATTAAACCATCCAGCTTGTTTCATTTGCCAAATAGTTCTATAAAATCCAGCCATATTTAATTCGCAATTGTCTATATACCAAAGCATTCCTTCATCAAACTGCTTACAGAAGTTTACTGTATTATCGAATTTAGTACCAAGTACTAAGCTAATTACATCTATACAACCTCCGATAATTCTTCCCTTTACAGTATCTTCTTTTGAATATAAAGATTTATATTCAACCTTTTCACTTAAAGCATATCCAGCATATGGGTCATCTTTTACTCTAGCACTTTCAAACATATCAAAACTATTTTGAGATATTATATCTCCATTTTTTAAGAATTCAATATCTTTAATAAGACATTCATGCCAATTTTCCATCCCAAAACTTTTAAAATTTACTGAATTTATAGTAGCGATATTAAAGTTAGTAGTAATAAAATAGTTAAGTAAGCTAGGAGCTGAATACCCTTGAATCCATTTAGGTTTAGACTTTTTTATTCTCTCAATATCTAAATAAGGCAACATATCCATTAAAATTTCTCCACCATTTGTTGCAATAATAACTTTTACTTCGCTATCTTCTAGTAATTTCATAAACTCTTCTGCTCTTTCTTTTGGTGTTGAACTATCTAGTTTATTATTTGTTCTTACATTTCTAGTTTCTTTAACATTAAAGCCATACTCTTTTAATTTTTTTATAGAATTTTCTAGTCTTAAAATATCGTTTTCATCAGCACAACCACAAGAAATAGCTGTAGTTGCTATTGTATCGCCTAAATTTAATTTATCTGGAAAAATCATGTCCTGCCTCCTTTAACTTTACTAAAATATCTTCTATTGGTATTCCTAATATATTATTAAAATCTTCTTTTTCAAAAATTGCCCTACCCTGTAAGTTACCATCTATACAATAGCCTCCGGCATAAGTATACGTCAATTTATCTTTTACTAAAATATCTTGAAGCTCTTTAGGGATATCTAGCATTTTTATTGGCGACACCTTTACAAAATTATCTACTTTTTTATCATCTACAATGCATACCCCCGTAAGCACAGTATGAGTGCTATTTGAAAGAGTAGTAAAAATTCTCCTTGCATCAGCTTCATCTTTAGGTTTTTCAAGTATCTCATCTTTATAAAAAGCTACTGTATCTGCACCAATTACTACTGCGTTTTTAACATGTTCATAAACCCACATTGCTTTTTCATGAGATAACCTTTTAACGTAATTAGCAGCAACCTCCTCAGCCTTAACTTCGCCAAATTCAGTTTTTAACTTTTCTTCATCTATTAAACTAGGTATCGCTACAAACTTAAGTCCAGCTCTTTCTAATACTTTAATTCTAGAAGCAGATTTTGAAGCTAAAACCAAAGTTTTTTCCTTAAACTCGATAATTTCATTATTTAGTAACTTCTTTATATATTCTTCATTTTGAACCATCGATATTCTCCTCCAAAAATTACTATATACACAAAGAGTGTCCTTTTAAGGGCACTCTATTTCTCTACTCTCCTATAACTTGGTTCCTTCCATTATTTTTTGCCTTATATAATCTTTCATCTGCGATTTCTAATAACCTTTGTTTTTCATTAGCATCATCAGGAGCAGCTGCAACACCAACTGATATTGTTAGATTTCCGTTAGGTTGCTTTTCTTCAAATGGAAAAACAAAGTCTGCTACTTTTTGACGTATTCTTTGAGAAACCATAAACGCATTTTGTTTGTCTGTTCCAGGGAATAAAATTACAAATTCCTCTCCGCCAAATCTAAAGAGCATATCTTCTTCTCTTAAGCTATCTGTTATAAGTTGGGACAACATTTTTAATAAGTTATCACCTTCCATATGACCATTTTTATCATTATAATTTTTAAAATAGTCTATATCCATTATAGCTATTGAATTTTGTCTTCTACTTCCGTTAAATACATCATTTAGTTTTCTATGCATAAACTCTTTATTAAAAGCACCAGTAAGTCCATCTCTATTAGCCATTTCTTCTAGTTTTTTATTTGCAACTTCAAGTTCTGTTGTTTTATTTTCAAGCGTCACTGCGTAATCGTTGTTTTGAATAACCAAAGTTATATTATCTTTAATAATACTTAATTGTACTTTAGCTACGTTATCAAAGGCATTTCCCTTAATATCTTCAAGTAACCAGAACCCTCTATATTCATCTTCTCTATATAATGGGAACATAAGTACAGACCTTACATCTCTTATATCTGCTGATGGATACTCTAACGTCTTTATAGCAGTAATATACTTAGGTACATTTTGTTTCATAGAATCAAAGAAAATTTTATCCTGGTCTAAATTTATAACCATTTCTTGTAGATCTGATGGGACATTAGAAGCTTTCATTATATTCCCATCTTCGTTTGCTTCTACTATCGTAGAATAAGCGATATCAAATCTATCTATCAATATATCATTTATTCTCTCTAATTTTTTAGTAGCTGGTATTTTATTTCCCAAAATAACCATTATCTCTTGAAGTATAGTAACAGTTGCATAATTTTTAGTCATAAGAGCATAATCTTTTTCTACTTCTAACAAACTCTTTATTCTTGTCATCAATAATGCTACGAAAACTACCAAAGCTATAACTACTACTACTAGACCTATTATAGCAATTCCTTCCATACTTTCTCACAATCCTTTCTTAAAATACCACCTAAGTATTTGTTCTTACTAATTTCGATATGGTTAAACAAAATAATTGCTTTTACATATAGAATAGTATATAATTATTTCGTAATTTTATAAATTACTTATTTATTTTACTTCTTTTATTTATATAAATCAAGTATAGTAAATATTAATTTTTCTTAACCATAAAGGAGGACTTCTCTTGAATATTGATATTCTAACTCAACCAAAATTATCTAATGGGAAAGATTATACCTTAGGAGAAGAGTTAAAAACTTTACTCTTGTCCAAAAGGCCTAAATTTACTGAAGTGTCGATTTTTTTCGGGCTTATAAAAGATAATGCTTTTGAAAAAATTTTTGAAGATATAAAAAGCTATATGCTAAATGGGGGGCACTTAAAATTTTATTTAAGTCAACCTCAAAAAGGAAATATTAAAAATATAATAAATCTACTTCTAAACGCTAATTGTGAAGTCTATTTATTTAAAAATAGTAGCAAAGATTTTATATCCGACTTCCAATATAAAGGCGCTATTTTTGAAAATGCCAAAAAAGCTACTATTCTCCTTACTTCTGGCAACTTAACCATGAGCGGTCTTTTTGAAGGATATAATACTATTACACGTTTCACATATGACGTATCTAAAGAAAAAGATGAGTTTGAAAATATAAAAAATAGTTTGTTTTCTGAAAATATACTTGGGCTTTTCGAACGTATAACTAAAGAAAATATTAGTGAGTTAAGTCCTTCCGAAATTCCAACCATTGAAGAATTTACTCATAAAGATTTAGATCAATCTGAGCCTATTATAACTTCAGTAAATGATATAAATATAGATATTGAAATAGATGATAATGTTGACTTTTTAGTTGCTTCTGAATCTGAGAATAAGCCTTCTAAAACTTCTACTCAAGAAGTATCTAGTCCTAAATCAAAGAATAGTTTGCCTGAACCAATAGATGCAATAGAATTTGAAGAAACAAAATACTTTGTAGACACTGATGCGCTAGATGTAGAAGATATGTTATTTAAATCATCAACAAAAAACAATATTTCTAAAAAGCCGAAAGCTAGTATATTAGAAAAAGAAAATACTGAAGATGATATTCCTGCTGCCGAAGAAACTAAGATAATAACAAAGTCAGCAGATTTATCTAAAACTTCTATTTTTATGTTACAATCACCTAAAATCACTAAAAAGGGTGCGTATGCTGGGGAAATAAAGATTCCGTCTTATTTAAGAGATTTAATTCCTAGTTTCTGGGGCTGGCCTAAAGAATATTCGGTTAAAAAAGGAACTATTGAAAAATCAAGAATATGCAAATTCAAAATTATAGATATAGATAAACCTAAAAACATTATAACGGATGATAATGTAAAATTATTTCAAAGAGAAGGTGAAAATTCTTTCTCGATATTATCTGAAGAATTATCTAAACTTGAACTTAACGAAAATGATATAATAAGATTCATAAAAACAGAATCTAATGACGGTACCTATTTTACTTGCGAAGTTATTAGAACTGATGCAAAAGAATACCCTATTTGGGAACAATTTTGCACAAATCTTCTTAAAGGAAGTAAAAGAAAATATGGAATAATGTAAGAGGTAAAAAATGTACTTAAAGAAGTTAGAAATCCAAGGATTTAAGTCCTTCGCTGATAAAACAATATTTGAATTTAGGCCTGGAATTACTACGGTAATCGGGCCTAATGGTAGTGGAAAAAGTAATATATCTGACTCTATCCGCTGGGTACTAGGCGAGCAACGTGTAAAATCTCTTCGTGGCGGAAAAATGGAAGATATTATTTTTACTGGAACTCAAAACAGAAAGGCTTTAAATTTTGCTGAAGTTACCATTACTTTTGATAATTCGACCGGAAGTAAGCTTCCGGTTAATTTTAGTGAAGTTGCTGTAACTCGTAGAATTTATAGAAGTGGTGAAAGCGAATACTTTATAAATAAATCTCCTTGCAGACTAAAAGATGTTGTTGAATTATTTATGGGAACTGGAATTGGCCGTGATGGTTACTCAATAATTGGACAAGGTCGAATAGATGAAATACTTTCAAATAACTCTGAAGAAAGAAGAAACGTATTTGAAGAAGCTGCTGGCATTTCTAAATATAAGGCTAGAAAACTTGAATCTGAAAAGAAACTATCTGCTACTTGCGAAAATATTACTAGAATTAATGACATTTTAAAAGAACTTGAAAGCCAAATTGGTCCTTTAAAAGAACAATCTGAAAAAGCTGAAGAATACTTGAATATTCGTGATGAATTAAAAGTTTATGAAATAAATATGTTCCTATATGAAAGTGAAAAAATCAAAGCTTTAGTTACCCAATCTGAAACTCATCTAGCTGAACTATCTGAAGAACTCGAAGCTAAAATGAAGAATTCTGAAAAAGCAGTAAAACAAAAAGAAGCTTTAAAAGAGAAATCTGACAATGTTTCTAAATCTATTGATGAAACAAAACAAACAATATTTGAAAAGCAAACATCAATAGAAAAACTTAATGCTGAAATAAACTTATTTGAAGAAAAAGCATCTAATAACGAACTAAATATTGCTAGATTTAATGAGGAAATTACTGAAAATCTTGCAAAAATAGATATGTTAAAAGAAGAAAAATCTCAAAGAGAAGGAAAAAAAGAGAAATTAATTGAGCAAAAGAAATCATATGTAGATTATTTAGCTCAAAAAGAAGAAGAATTAAATAAAATCATTCAAACTCTAGATGAAAAAGATAAACAGATTGAAGAAGAAAAAACTAATATGATTGATTTTATGAATGAAAAATCTGATATAAAATCTAAAATGAATGCAACTATCACAATGAAATATAATGCCGAAAACAGAGATTCTCAACTAGATACAAAGCTAACAAATATTGCTTCAGATAACGACAAATTACGCATGAAACTAGAAGACGATAAAGAAAACTTAAATAAGCTTTCAGCTAATCTAAAAAATATTTCTTCAAATTTTCAAGAAAGCAAAAATAAAGAATTGTCTTTGGAAAATACAATAAAAGAACTAGAGAAAAAGACTTTTGAAGTTTCTTCCTCCATAAATATAAAAAAAGCAAAACATAAGCTCCTAATTGATACTGAAAAGAATAATGAGGGGTATTTTAAAAGTGTTAAAGGAATACTTGACGAATGTGATGCAAATCCAACTTTTAAGAAAGGTATCCATGGCAGCCTTGTAAAACTCATTTCGGTACCTGAAAAGTTTGAAGTTGCAATAGAAATCGCGCTAGGAAATAACGTTCAAAATATCGTTACTGATACCCAAGAAGATGCGAAAAAAGCTATTGACTTCTTGAAAGAAAAATCTTTAGGAAGAGCTACTTTTTATCCTATATCTGCCTTTAAACCTCTAGAGTCTATAAAAAATATTGATAAAATTTCTGCTTGTGATGGCTTTATAGGAATTGCATCAAACCTTATAAGTTATGATGAGCAATATACTAATATACTCGAAAGTCTACTTGGGAAAACTATCATTGTAGATACAATAGATAGTGCTATTTCGATGTCTAAGAAAATATCTGGCAATTTTAAAATAGTATCTCTTGCCGGAGATGTTGTAAATACTTCCGGTTCAATGTCTGGCGGTAGTATGAAAGCTAAAACTGATGGGCTACTTAGCCGTGGAAGAGTTATTGAAGAATTAGAGAAAGAAATAAATGACTTATCAAGTGAGTTAAAGAAAATATCTACTTCATTAAATAAAAACAACAAAGAATACTTATCTACTAAAGAAATTACAGAAAAATTATCTGAAGAGTTTAGAAACGCTGAATTAGAGCAACTAAAAGCTAAAGAGCAATTTAGTATTTTAGAAAAAGAGCTTAGTCAAAGTGAAGAAAAAGTAAAAAGTATAAAATTAGAGAAACAGCAATTAGCAGACCAGATTGCTGAATTTTCCGAGCAAATAAAAGCTTTTGAAGCAAATATATCTGATTTAGATGAAAAGATTGTAAACATTCAATTAAAAGTTGAAGAATACAAGAAAACAAATAAAGAGCAAATGGAAATAAGAGATAATTTATCTTTAGATATAACTAACTATAAAGTATCTATTTCCTCTTTTGACGAAAGCGAGTTGTCTATAAATGAGATATTAGAAAGAATTGCTACAGATATCTCTGCTACTGAAGAGCTGATTTCAAAAAGAAAAGCCTCTATTGAGAAGCTTAATACTGAAATAGAATCGTTTAAAAATCAAAAAACTGAAAGCTTTGCCAAAATAAAAGATGTTGAAAATGAAATCGAATCATTTAATCTAAGCTTAAAAGAGCTTGAGGATTCAAAAAACGATGTATCTTCTCAATTAGATTCGCTTGAAACTCTTATGGGAGATGATATTCGCTCTGTTGAAGAAACAAAAGCTAAGATTTCAAAAGAAGAAATGAAAAAAATGAAGGTAGAATTAGATTTTGATAATATAAATAATAAAATTTGGGAAGATTATCAACTAACCTACTCTTCTGCACTTGAGCTAAAGAAGGATAATTTAGGGACACCATCTAAAATGTCCTCGACTATAAATTCACTAAAAAATAAGATTCAATCTTTAGGTAGCATAAATATAGATTCTATCGAGCAATATAAAAAAGTAAATGAACGCTTTACGTTTATGTCTAAACAAAAAGAAGATCTTACAGAATCTGAGCAAAAACTAAGAAAAGTTATTCAAGATATGATAACTACAATGAAAAAAGAATTTTTAGAAAAATTCTCAATAATAAATGAAAACTTTAAAGTGGTATTTGCAGAATTATTTAATGGTGGAACAGCTAATATAAAACTATGCGATGAAACTAACGTACTCGAAAGTGGAATAGATATTGAAGTACAACCTCCAGGGAAAAAGCTTCAAAATATGATGCTTTTATCTGGCGGTGAACGTGCTTTAACCGCAATTGCGCTATTATTCTCGATATTAAAAATCAATCCTTCTCCTTTCTGTGTATTAGACGAGATTGAAGCTGCTCTAGACGATGTAAACGTATATAGATTTGCTGACTACGTTAAAAAGTTTTCAGATTCAATTCAATTTATAATTATAACCCATAGAAAAGGTACTATGGAAGCTGCAGACACAGTTTATGGTATTACCATGGAGGAACGTGGAATAAGTAAATTAGTTTCAATGAAATTAGAATAATTGGAGGATTTTAATGGATATATTTGATACTCATGCACATTATGATGATAAGGCATTTGATGAAGATAGATATGAACTACTCGATGCGATGGCTAAAAATGATGTTAAATACATAATTAATCAGGGAACTGATGTTGAAACTTCAAAATTTTCAATTTCCTTAGCGGAAAAATATGATTACGTCTATGCTGCTGTTGGTATTCACCCTGAAGAAATTTATAAAGAAGAAAGTGTTACTGAAATAAAAAAATTAATACCACATGAAAAAATAGTTGCAATAGGTGAAATTGGGCTGGATTATCATTACGATAATACTAACAAAGAAGACCAATTAAAGTATTTTATAGACCAATTAAATTTAGCTAACGAGGTAAATTTACCAGTTGTTGTTCATAGTCGAGATGCCCAAAAAGATACTTTAGATACTCTAAAAGCTATAAAAATAAATAATAGTGGAGTTATTCACTGTTTCTCCGGTTCTTTAGAAAGTGCAAAAGAATTTTTAAAACTAGGTTATTATTTAGGTTTTGATGGACCAATAACTTTTAAAAATGCTAAAAATGCTTTAGAAGTTTTGGAATATATGCCATTAGATAAAATTTTAATAGAAACAGATGCCCCATATTTAACACCAACTCCTTTTAGGGGCGAAAGAAATAATTCTATGTATTTAACTTACGTTATAAATAAAATCGCTGAAATAAAGAAAATACTACCCGAAGAAGTGGCAAATATAACTATGAATAACGCAAAAACTTTGTTTAAAATCAATTAAAAACTATACTTTTTTTAACATATGTGGTATTATCACATATGTTCATACTCGGAGAGGTATCGAAGTGGTCATAACGGGGCTGACTCGAAATCAGTTTATGGGCAACCATACGCGGGTTCGAATCCCGCCCTCTCCGCCAAAAAATACTTGAAATTCCAAATAAAAAATGATATTTTTTATTTGGAATTTAATTTTTATAAGGAGGTCTTTTTATGAATTCTTTTAAGAAGTACGTTGCCGAATTTATTGGCACATTTGTTTTAGTATTTTTTGCATGCGGAACTGCTGCTGTTGTAGGCTGTTCAGCTACAAATGGTACCGGTTACTTATTAACAGCACTTGCTTTCGGTTTAGTTATCGTTGCTATGGCTTATTCTATTGGCAATATTTCTGGTTGCCATGTTAATCCTGCTGTTTCTATTGCAATGCTTGTAAACAAAAAAATGTCTGCAAAAGATTTCTGTGGTTATGTAGTTGCTCAATTCATTGGTGCAATCTTAGGTGCTGCTTGTCTAATGCTCTTTATTGGTAAAGACAGTGGACTTGGTGCAAATGCTCTTTATAAAGATAGTATTGGTCTTTCATTATTAATTGAAATAATCTTAACTTTCGTTTTTGTTATAGCTGTTGTAGGTGTAACTTCTAAAGAAGCAAATGGTCATGTTACTGGTATTGTAATTGGTTTATCCTTAACTTTAGTTCATATTTTAGGTATTTCATTTACAGGTACATCTGTAAACCCTGCTCGTAGCTTTGGCCCTGCGTTATTTGTTGGCGGTGCCGCTCTTAGCAATGTATGGGTATTTATAGTAGCTCCTCTTGTTGGAGGATTACTTGCAGCTTGTGCTTATAAATTCTTAAGTAGTGCTAAAGAATAATATTTTTATAAAAAATGCGTTTGTTAGGCTAACAAACGCATTTTTTATGCCTATTTTTTCTAAATCCACAATTTTTAAATGTAATTCTTTTAGTTGTTCATCTGTTGCCGTACTTGGTGCCATCATCATCAAATCTTCTGCTTTGCCGCTTAAAGGAAATGCAATAACTTCTCTAATAGAATCACTATCTGTAAGTATCATTAACATTCTGTCTATCCCAGGGGCTATACCTGCATGAGGTGGCGCGCCAAACTGAAATGCAGAAAACATCGCTATAAATTTTGTCTCAATATATTCTCTATCGTATCCTACTTTTTCAAATGCTTTCACCATTATTTCAGGGTCATGGTTTCTTACCGCGCCTGAAGCCAACTCTATACCATTACATACTAAATCATATTGGTATGCTAAAATTGTTAATGGATCTTTTGCAGCTAATGCTTGTAGGCCTCCTTGTGGCATTGAGAATGGGTTATGGCAAAATACTAATTTTCCTCTTTCATCATAATCATACATAGGAAAATCTGTTATCCAACAA
Organism: Clostridia bacterium; assembly: GCA_016287855.1. Lineage (GTDB taxonomy): Bacteria > Bacillota > Clostridia > TANB77 > RGIG9151 > RGIG9151. The sequence continues at coordinate 57 of JAEEXS010000040.1, read as the reverse complement.
AATTCTATTTTTTTATTATCTATCAAACCTAGTCTTTTACCTAATTCATCCCTTACC
>JAEEXS010000147.1 GCA_016287855.1 Clostridia bacterium | reverse complement strand
CAAACGAAGCCATTACAGCATTCTCACCAAGAATAATTGTTTCATTATTAATCTCAAAATCAATATTATTTGCTTCTTTCAATTCGTTTAATGAGTCAATTACAAGTGTTTTGATTTTTTCTTTCATAACCAAAAGCTCCATTTATATAGTTAATTTTGCCGGATTACCAAAAACTTTAGTATTATTATTAACATTTTTCAATACCACACTTCCAGCTCCAACAAAAGCATTATCCCCAATTATACCAGAAGGAAGAACTCTAGCACCACTTCCAATATAAACATTACTACCGACATGTACAAATCCGCATAAATCAACATGCCCCATAATACATGAATATTCATTAACGCGAACATCATGACCAAGAGTACTCATATAATTAACAAGAACATAATTTGATAAAACAGCACTGTCATTTACTGATACATATGGACAAAGAATAATACCAATTCCAAGATTTGCACTTCCTTGAATAATAGCTGTTTTATGTATTACATTTATAAAATGACCTCCATTATTTGAAACTGTATCTATCATCTCTTTGCGCTTATCAGGAGAACCAATACCGCAAGTAAAAACATCGTCTTCTTCTGGATCGTAATCACTATAAACCCCTAGGACAGGAAGTTGAAGTTTATCATATTCAGAATCACTCATTGGAACATGGCCATCAAGGTATCCTTTTAAATCCCATTCCGTGCCATATCCATAAGATTCTTTTGCATGCCAATATAATTCACGAGCAAAAGCACCTGTTCCACATATTATTAAATGTTTCATTAAAACACCTCATATTTTACATTTCCACGTTTTAGTTCTTTTAAAATTTTTGCCGTAGCGTTGCCATTGTCCCAGTAGAAGGATTGAATTGTATATCTTCCATAAGCTAATTTAGATAACCATATTCGGCATAAGTGGCAGTAACAACTCTTTTTTTTTTTCATTTATCTTCATACCCCCAAAGTAAAAGAGAATCAATTTTGCCAGATATTCTTTTGTAAAAACTATCTATTTTTATTAATTGTTCAATCTTAAGTCTTATGATATCAATAAATATTCCAAACAGAAATACAACAACTACTACTAATAATCCGAAGCCTAAAAACTCAAACGGATTATTATTTAATCTTGTAGGCATTAAAGGATATAAAACATTATCTAAAATTAAACCATGGGCATGAATAATATAAACTGCATATGCAGAAGTAGAGCAAATTTTTAGAATTTTTCTAATTTTTTGATTACAAACATTAATAGTCTTGAAAAATAAAAAAATACTAATTGAATTAATTACAATGAGGGGTGAGGTATACGCTAATATTTTTCCATAAAGTTTATAAATAAAATTACTATTTAAAAATTGCATACTGACATTCAACAAAAAAAGGACAAAACAACTTCCAAAAAACAACAATAATGATATTTTCCTTTTTAATTCAATTTTATAAATTTTTATATATCCACCAAGAAAATAACAAACAATAAGCCAAAAACAACTATATCCCATATATAAACCAAAAAAATCTCCTACTACAGAAAGTACTGATAAAAGAATTACAAGGATTATTAAAAATCTAAGATAATTTTTTTTATCTATTGCTTTTATAAAACGATTCATATATGGAATCATAAAAAATACAAAAATATAAGCAGTAATATACCATAATCTGGTTCCAAATGGAAAAAGATTTCTTATTATTTCACCCTTTCCATGAATTGCGTCAGTATATATTTTCATTATACAAATAGTTACAAGAACAGAATATAAAACAAATGCCACTAAAAGCTTTATTAGAGAAAAAGAACTATGTTTCTCTCTACCGGTATATAAATATCCAGTAATAACACCAAAAACATTTACACTACACATAAACACAATCTCAAGCATTGCAGCAATATTATAATTGACAACAAGATTGCCTCTTACCCCCCCCCATATTATAGAAGGATCTAGATAATAAACACTAAATGTATGTAAAATAATAACACCTATGGTACATACAATTCTAAGTATATCAATTCCATATTCTCTATCCATAATTAAATTACCATCCTTAGTGCATACCCACTAGGAATATTCACTACTCTGTCTGCAAACATTTCAGCAACACTCAAATCTCCATGCTGACAATTCTTGAACATTTCAAGTCTGTTCATAAGCTCCCAAATTGGACGAGTCTGAACGCCAGCATCATTTGTATCTTCGAGGAACTTAAGCTGAGCATCTTTATTTGGAAGCAAAACAGCATTTAGCCAGAAATTTGATTTACAGTCTTTTGGTTCATCAAAGAATTTAATATCAGTTCCCGCGAAGAACTCTTTATATGCCATTGCTATCTTCCGTTTGTTTTCTAAAATTTTTTG
>JAEEXS010000146.1 GCA_016287855.1 Clostridia bacterium | reverse complement strand
CTACATGCATTTTCGTATGTTTGCTTAGCCACCTCTTCTACACTTATTTTTTTAACCTCACTAATTTTTTGAGCAACATGTACTACATAACCTGAATAATTCCTTTTTCCTCGATAAGGTTCTGGACTTAAATATGGACTATCAGTTTCAATTAGTATTTTATCCATTGGTACAAGCTCAATACATGGTGCAGATTTCGCATTTTTAAATGTTATATTACCACTAAATGAAATATAAAATCCTAATTTGACAGCTTCTTTAATTAATTCTTGATTTAGTGGACAACAATGAAAAATTCCTTTATTAATTACTGGATTTTCCTTTAGTATTGAGATAGTATCAATTGCTGCATCTCTTGTATGTATTTGTATTGGATAATTATACTTATTAGCCAATTTTATTTGCTCAATAAATGCTTGTTTTTGCAACTCTTTATTATCTTTGTTCCAATAGTAGTCAAGTCCAATTTCTCCAACTGCAACTATTTTTTTATTATTTAATAGCTTTTCTATCTCATCAATTTTATCAAAATCATGGACATCATTTGGAGATATTCCACATGTTGCATATATAAAATCATATTCTTCAGCAATTTTTATTGCCTCTATAGATGATTGAACATCATACCCTGCACATGTTATTTTTTCTACATTTTCATTATGTGCTTTATTAATAACTTCATCTCTATCTTTGTCAAATTTTTCATCATTAAAATGACAATGTGAATCAAATAATTGCATATTTCCTCCTATATATTAACAACCACATAAGCAATTGCTTGAGATTTATTATGTGATAGTGTTATATCTATTTGAGCATTTTTCAATCTATCAATTATCTCTGGTGATAATTTATCTTTTAGGTTTTCTTCCACAAATTTAACATATGGCCTACCTGTTTTAGAATTAAGAATCTCAACATCCTTCCACGATAATTCGCATACATTGCTTAGTGATTTATATAATGCTTCTTTTCCAGAAAATCTAGCAGCATAATGCTCATACTTATTTGATTTATATTTTTCACAATATTCAATTTCGTTTTTAGTATATACTTTGTCAATAAATGAATTTTCAAATTTTTCTATACTCTCTTTAATTCTTGATATTTCAATTATATCAACGCCACAATAAATCATATTCTCCCCACTTTATAAAAAAACGGAGATTCAGCATCTCCGTTTATACTCTATAAATATAAAAAATCCTTTATTTATCCATAAACCATCATCAGCCAAATTATATTAATCGTATTAAATATTAATGAAATTATTAAAATTATAACTATTATAGAATAATATAAATTGTTTTTTTCAATATTTAAATATTGATATATTACTTCATATTTATCCTTTACTTCAGCATATAGCTCATCCAAACCAAGTGATCTTTCGACTAAGTTATAAAATTGAGTTCCATTATCATCAATTGTTATTTCTTTTTGCCATAGCTTCTTTGTAAAATCAATAAACAAGTTTCTCATACTTGGAATCTTATTATAATCATTAAATGAATTATTAAGATTTTTTAAGAAAAACTTTTTATATAATCCTAATATATATGTATAAAAGTATTGATTTTCAAATACATATGGTAATTTTGTATAATTATATGTATCAACACCCGAACAAAACATACAACAATTTGTTTTATTAATACTTATTTTAGAATACTTAGTATGATCAATCGAATTCTTATCCTTGATAGTTTTTCCTCTAGAATAATTTGTCAAATCTTTACTTGGCAAAATATTTATATATTTCATATAATCTGTTTGAATAGCTTTAAAATCAGTCTTATCATTCCAACCATCATCATCAATGCATACATACGAAAAATTATAAAACTCAGAATCTACTATCTTGTCGTAATTCTTAACATCAAATCTTTTTAATGTATAACCAGTTATAACTTCAATAAATTCCCTAATATCTTTTACATCTTTAAATGAATTAGTTTGAATTTTAATTTTTTCAAAATTACGAAGCTTAGAAAATTCTGAACTCAATGTTTTAAATCTATAGTTAAAATCTAAAACATCGTTAAAAGATGTACTATCATCAATTTGAGTTTGAATATATAGAAAACATATCCCTGTCCTAAAACAAATAATCTCTATCTTAGATACATCGAAAAAAATACCATTTTCTTCATCTACTTTTCCTTGTACATTCTCGTTTATATAGTATTCAAAGCATGCCATTTCATGTTTTGAAATAATCTTACTTTTTGCACTAGCAGATAAACTGTTAAAATTCTTTAACATTTTTCCTCTATACTCAAATGTAGGAAACAATAATGCTCTAATGCTTGGTAAAAAGAAATTATATAAATCTAAATCTTTTTCTTTTTCAAACATCTTGAATCTACAATTATCATTTTCTA
>JAEEXS010000145.1 GCA_016287855.1 Clostridia bacterium | reverse complement strand
TTAAATAACTTAAATAATTAATAACATCATCTTTAGTAATAAATTTATAACTTTTATTAGTAAATTTATAAAAATCTTCTAAATCTCTTTTATAAGAATCTATTGTATTAATACTTAATTGTCTTTCAATTTTTAAATAATTAATATAATCTTCTATTTCATTAATCATACTCTACCCTCTTTATAATTATAACATTAAAATAATTATTATGTAAACCAAATAAAAAAGCAACTTTCGTTGCTTAATTACATTTTTCTTTTACGAATTATAGGATCGTCTTTAATTTCATCTATAATATCTTGAATTTTATCTGAAACTTCAGTTTCATAACTTACGTTAGCAGGATTATTTTTAAATGCAATATCTTCTTCTTTAATCTCTGGAGATTTAACTAATCTATAGCCTAGATCCGTATAAGAAATTCCATATTTATTTACAGGAGCATCTTTTCTTTCGTTTGCAAGCTCCTTTTGCCTTTCTCCTTCTTCTCTAGTTGCTTTTATCATGGCATCGTCGAATGCTTTTTGATTCTCTAATGCTCTTCTTCTTTCTTCCATTAATTCTTCTATAGTTTTGCCAGTTATTTTAGATTCTGCTTCATCAGCACTTTCTCTAACAGCAGTATTTATTTTATTAGCTAGTTCTTCTTCATATTGTCTAGTAATAGCATCAGATAGAAGTTTTTCTGGTTTAACATTTGTATTTCTTAAATTAGTAAGATCAGTATTTGCAAATTCAGGACCTGCTAAATCTCTAATTTGTTTCTCTATAAATTTAATGCTTGGGGTAAAACTTTCCTTTCTAACATTTAAATGTTCACCAACGCGATCAAGTTCTTCATTTAGATAGTTTATAGCCTTATAAATTTCTTTGATTTTTGCTTCAGAATGTCCATGTGTAACAGAATATATTACATCAGTATAGCGTGCTTCATTAAAATCATAAGGTGTAATTGGCCATATTTTTTTAGTTTTCTCAGAATACCATTCGAATAATTTACCAAGGCATTCATGATAGTCACTTTTAATAGAATCAAATAATCCACGAATTTCTATTTTTGTGTCCTCTGTCTTTATGATTTTCTTTTTTAGCTTTTTATATCTATTTAGTTTACCTTGAAGTCCAGTTAATACTTCTCCTGCGATTTTATCAGAATGTTGATCAACTATGAATTTAATATCATCATCCATAGTATATTCAAAATCTCTATACCAGATATTTTCCCACTGTTGCCATGGTTTTTTTAGTGGTTCTAGTTTTTCTTCCGTAAAATGTTGTTTAAAAATTTTTACTTTCTCATCAAAACCATCTTTGTAATTTTTTAAAGCATATCTAAGCCCATTCACACTGTAAATTGCAAGTTTATCAGTTCCACGAAGTTCTTCTGCACTTTTAGATTTTTTTATAGCAGCTAATAGATCCCATTTGTATTCAACTGGCCCAATATCTATACTTTCATGAGTTTGTTTTCTCATAGTAGTTAGTCTTTTATATTCAGCTAGTAATTCAAGCATCTTTTTAGATTTTTCATAGTCAAATGCTACTGATGCTAATAATCTTACATCATCTGTAAATATAGGTCTTTCGTCTAAAGCATTTTTTCTTCTTCTATCTTTTAAATTTGTTTGGGCTTTAACAAGGTTATCTTTGAATTCTTCAATAGTCATTCTATTTATACTTTTAAGTGTATCTGCAGCAATTTGGCGTTCAAATGAGTATACGCTTATTTGCTCATTAATAACATTTAATTCACCAATCATGTCAGCACCAATTTCTTCAAAAGCATTCCTATGTTGTTTTTTTGCTTCGTCGTCTGATAATAACCATTTAGATATGAATTTTTCTTTATTTCGTTCTCTTTCTCTTTTTTCATTTTCTAATCTATTAATTGCTCTTTCATGCATATTAACTTCTTCAAGCAATTCTTTTCTCATTTGTTCTCTAAATTTTTCTACCTCTGCATCTGATGAACCTTGAATTCTAGCAATAGCTGGGGCTTTTATTAAACTTGTAATACTATCTAATCTTTGCTTAGCAGAAAGTGCAAGAAATCTAGCCATATTTAAATCATCTTCTGCTGGTATTATTTTTTCATATAACTCTATTCTTAGTTGAGCAAATTTATATTCTCTTTTTCTTTCGTCTAATTCTTCATTTAAAAATGTTAAAAATTCTTCTCTAGTCATTTTCAGTCACCTCATTTAATTTTTTTAATAAGTCACTAGCTTCTTCTAGTGTCATTTCTGAGACTAATTTATTTATTTCTTCTTTTGATAAATTTGCTTTTATTCCAAATTTTGAAAGTATACATTTTAATTGAGTATTAAAATTTATTTCATTTCCAGGATTAAAATAAACATCTTTTCTTAAATGTAATTCAATCATTATAACACTAAGTACCCACATAGCGGATTTTTCTTCTCTCATTGTT
>JAEEXS010000144.1 GCA_016287855.1 Clostridia bacterium | reverse complement strand
CCCATTATATCTTGTGAACGAATAGTTATCTCATAATTTGGATTTGCCTTCTCATGTTCTATGGGATTAGTATAGTCAACATTGCCTTTTTTATCTTGGTCTGCCTTACAAATAAAAATAAAATATTGATCATCTACTAACGTTTTCTCTAAAACCTTTTGACAATATAAAAGTCTTTGATAACAAAAACTGTTCATATCTTTACCTGCAGTTGTTATTCCAAGTAGTAACTTATTTGTATATGCTTTCATAGCTTGTTTGTAAACAAAGTATTCATTAGCATTTCTATATGCATGGATTTCATCAAGTATAATTAAATTTGCATTAAGTCCATCTGCACGATTAGCATCACTTGCTAGTGCTTGAATTCTTATAGAACCAGTTTCTATTCCAAGTTCGTTATAAAATGTACGGCTTATGCTATGCTCTGCATTATTGTCTAAAATCTTAAAGTTTTCACTTTCTCCCATCATATCAATATTTTTGTTTATAATATTGAAACTTTCTAATGCCCTATCTAGCTTTGTTGCAATAATATATAAATTAGATGCTGTTTTTCTATCTAATAATGAAAGTGACCATGCAAGTGCAGATACAAAAGATGTCTTACCATTTTTTCTTGGTATAAAAATAAAAGCCTCATGAAATCTCCGTTCACTCGTGCCTTTCAAATAAAAACCTGCTATGTTATAACAAATAAACTTCTCCCACTTTTCCAACTTAAATGGCTTACCCATCAAGTCGCCTTTCGTATGTACAAATGTTTCTTCTATTATCTGAATAACAAATTCTGCATTTTTAGTTTTGAAATCATAAAGTGGATTATTTAAGTCGTCAAGGAATCTTTGACAACTTTGTATTAGCTCCTTACAAGCCACTTTCTTTCCAGCTACAATATCTTTTGCATAATTTAACACAATATCGTAGTTTTTATACCTAGCCAAACTTATCTAACGCCTTATCTAATTTACTCACTTTATGATTTTTCAAAAGCTCTTTATCATTTATCTTTTTAAGACCTGCAGGAGTCAATCCGAGTTCTCTTGAATATGCAAGTATATTCTGTCTTAATCCTTCGATTACAAGATAATAAGGATTTTTTACAATGTTTGTTGCACCCGATTTATTGGTATGCTTTATCATAAAATTACTACCACTCTTTTGGAATTTATCACAAGCATCATCGTAGTCATAATAAATCTTGGCAAGAGAATTTACTATATCCATAAATTCATCTTTGTAAGTTCCAACAGCTTTCATATTTTCAATTATACTTTTCTTGTAATCCTCAAGTTTCCTCTCTTCCATAGCTCCTCCATAATTATTCAGATATTAGTTCTGCTTTTTCTCCAGTCAAAGTCTCCCATCTATCTATAATTACATCAACATATTTAGGATCTAGTTCCATTACATAACCTATTCGTTTGTTTTGCTCACAGGCAATTATTGTAGTGCCACTTCCTGCAAATAAATCTAAAACAATGTCCTCACTTTTCGTATTGTTTTTTATCAAATAGTCAAATAACTTTACTGGTTTCATGGTCGGATGTTCAGCATTTCTGCTTGGTCTATCAAAATCAAGTACCGTTGTCTGCTTTCTATCTGTAGCCCACAAATGTGAAGCTCCTTCTTTCCAGCCATAAAGACAAGGCTCATGTTTCCATTGGTAATCCTGTCTTCCTAGCACCATACTATTTTTATTCCAAATCAAGCATTGCCTTACTTTCCACCCAATATTAAAGCACGCTCCTCTAAAGTTATATCCTTCAGAATCTGCGTGCCATATATAAAATACTGCTCCTGCTTTTAATACTTCATCAGCTCTCGTAAAAGCCTCCGTTAAGAACTGCCTGAACTTATCGTCAGGCATATTGTCATTTTGAATTTTTAACTTATCTTTAGTGCCACCTTCATAAGACACATTATATGGTGGATCTGTTAGTAGCATATCTGCCTTTACTCCATCCATCAATTTCGTTACATCTTCTAATTTTGTGCTATCACCACACATAAGTCTGTGCCTTCCAAGTTTATATACCTGTCCATATTTGGATTTAGGTTCTTCAGGAAGTTCAACATCGTATTCATCTTCCTCTACTTCGTCTTCGTTCTTTGGCATTTCAAATCCAAATGCCTCCATATCTAAATCACTAATACCCTGTAATTCTTCAGCTAACAACTTAAAATCCCATTCTGCGAATTCTCCAGTCTTATTATCCGCAAGTCGAAATGCCTTAATTTGCTCGTCTGTCAAATCGTCAGCAACTATACATGGTACTTCTTCTAATCCTAATTGCTTACTTGCCTTATACCTCGTATGACCAGCAACTATAACATTGTTTTTATCTACTACTATTGGCACTTTGAAACCAAATTCTTTTATACTTTCTGCAACATATTTTACTGCCTCATCATTTATTCTTGGATTGTTCTCATATGGCTTTAATTCTG
>JAEEXS010000143.1 GCA_016287855.1 Clostridia bacterium | reverse complement strand
TGGGTAATAAATAAACTGCTCATTAAACACATTATAACACTTGTTTAAAAAATTTTTATAGTCCCTATATATAAAAAATGGGCCCATTAGAGCCCACTTTTTTAGATTTATATTTATTTTATGCTGATACAGAAACCGAGGAATAAACTAATGTCTTAGAATAAGAATAACTGTTTTTAAATGAATATTCTGTTCCATCAATAGTTATTGTATGATTTCCAGAAGAATGGAGAGATAAATTATATGTTGAGACTTCACTTCCTTTTGTTATGCCTCTTTCACCTAAAGAACCTAATATGATTAATGTTCCTCCAGTAATAGTTGCATTTCCATCCGTATCCATTGCTGCACTCATTGTGCTATTTGGACCTCTTGTAATAACAATACCACCACTTTGAGTATATGTTCCGTTTGAATCTATTCCATCTGTATCCCCATTATTAGATACTGTTACATCTAAATATCCACCAGTTATATTGATTTGAGGAGTTGTTGGACCAGCTTTAGCGTTAACACCATCGTCCAATGCTAGAACTGTTGTATTTCCTCCTGCAATGTTTATAACATTGGCCTCCAATCCTTCGTAAGAACTATCTATAGTGATTATTCCACCAGTTATATTTAAGATATAGTCCGCATGAATTGCATCTGCACCAGATACAGTTTGTTGGTTACCCCAACCACCTGGTCTTCCTCCTGGGCCCATTTTTCCACCAGCTGTTTGAGTTGTTGGAGAATAAACTGTCATATTAACTGATCCACCAGTAATTGTAATCGTTCCTAATCCTGTGCCACCTGCTTCAAAAGTTGTACCATAGTTAGCATGTAGACCGTCATCGTAGCTCTTAATATCTATTGTTCCACCAGAAATTAATAAGATATTTTCTACCTTAACACCTTTATAAGAATCTGTTGTTGCGCTAGATGCTGTATATCCACTATATGAACCCGTGTAAATTGTGACATATGGAGAATTTCCATCATCATCTTCAGACATTGTAAAGTTATGAGCAGCTTGTATTCCGTCTCCTGCTGCGTAAATAGTTACAGAAGCAGTTCCAGTAATAGTTATATCACCTCTTACAACACCATTTTTATTTGCATCAGTATTTTCAGTTTTAATTCCATCTCCATTTGTTGAAATTGCAACGATATTGCCACTTTCAATGGTTATAGAATCATTCCCTTTTATTGCATTGTTATAAGCAGTTACCTTTAAAGATAAATTTTTAATTTCTAAATCTTTTGTTGTATGAATGCCATTATTGTAGTTAGCAATTATAACAAGAGTTCCCTTACCTTTTAAGTCAAGATCTGTTTTAGCATATATTGCACCTTCACCGAGATAATCTGTATCTACAGTTTTATTAGCTCTTGTATCTTTAATTACATTTTCAGTATTTTTCTTTGCGGAAATATCTACATTATCTGCATTCAGGATTTTAATAGGAGCATCTTGATCATATTCAATTGTTACCCCATTTAGTTCTAATACAACTTTATCATCATCACCTGCGTCAACAATTATTTCTCCATTTAAATAACCAGAGAGCAAATATGTACCTGCTGATGTTATTGTATAAATAGATCCATCCAATGAATAAGTTCCGTCTTCAGTAGTTATTTCAAATTCTTCAGTGGTCTCCTGCGCCGTAATTGAATCATCCGTTACTGCACTTTCAGAGGATCCTGTATTAGAAGATGAAGGTATATTTGATGTATCGTCTACATTTGTACCTTGATTAACAATATTATTAGTCACGTCCGAGCATGCGAACAATGTACACATAGCAACAACTAATAATATCGATACTATAATAATTGAAATTCTTTTGTTCATTTTAATACTCCTTTTTTTTGTTAAAACACATCAATAATCCACCATCTACACCATCATTGTATAGGGCAATTATTAAAGAAGTATTAAACGAAAAAATATTTTTTAAATTGTTTCAATTCCAGTATTTACACTGTTACAACAAACTGTCCAAAAATTTTCATTTTCCAACACAAAACGCACTTTATCTGCCGATTCTGCATCATAAACTAGAAAAAATATTCCACTTCCGCTTCCGGTCATACAACAATCAAACCCATTTTTATTAATTAATTTTTGCAAAGCTAGAATATCTTTATTAAGTTTTATTGATGGTTTTTCTAGTGCATTTTGGAAAGAAATAAACTCACCATCTAACATATCATCAATAGATATTACATTATCCTTTTTAGGTACTATTTTATCATATAAGTTATAGCTATCTTTTGTATCTATTCCACTATTTGGTTTAGCTATGACAAGTGATACATTTAGATCTCCAAGTGGCTCAACAATCTCTCCCAAATGAGATACTCTTGCAAATCCACCCCTCCACATGAAAGGAACATCACTGCCATATGTAAGTAATTCATTATTGTCTGGTTCTTTGTTGATGGATAAATATAAACACTTTAATATACCGACTACTGGAGCACT
>JAEEXS010000039.1 GCA_016287855.1 Clostridia bacterium | reverse complement strand
CCAGTGTGCATAAACTGTTATTGTTGCATCTGGAGTATAAAGTGAACCCGCGTCTCCAACTTTCATTCCACCATTTACTGCTGTATACCAGCCAACGAACGTATATCCTGTTCTACTTGGAGTTGGAAGCTGTAAACTATTTGATTTCCATTTTGCATATAAAGTTGTGTCAGCAGTTTTATCCCAATTCTTAGCGCTAAATCCTGTCTCTCCATAATATACATGTGCTTCATTCATAAGAGTTTCATTATTGGTATCAAAGTAGCCTTTGAAATCGTATGCAGCTGCTCTCGAGCTATCTGCTATACCTGTTGCATTATAATTAAACGTTACTTCGTATCTTCTTTGAGGTACCGTTATATTTGGCATTGGGCGACCATATATAGCTTTTGCTGTTGTTGTTCCTGCCGTTGTTGCTCCTTGATTATTAAATGTTATATTATATGTTGCGTCTGCCCATTGTGCATATAAAGTTACATCTTCTGTTGGAGTATAGCTATCTCCTCCAACACCAACTTTAGTTCCCCATGTTTCTTCAGTATACCAACCACTAAATACGTATCCTGCTTTTGATGGAGTAGGTAAATCTATACTTCCTTCTGTCCATTTTGTATATAATATTGAATTTTCTGCTTCGCTCCAATTCTTTGCACTTGTTCCTTCTACATTATAATACTGAGTTGCTGGATTTGTTATATTTAAATAATATCCTTCAAAAGTTCCCGCTGGTGTTCTTACTTCATTTCCAATTCCATCTGTTTTATAATTTAATGTTACTGTAAATTGTTTTGTTGGTTTAGTTATACTTGGCATTGGATTTCCGTACGTTGCTACAACACTTGTTGTTCCCGTACTTGTTGCTTTATTACTATCTAATAATACTGTATATTCATTTGCTATCCATTGTGCATGTATTGTTATATTATTTGATGGAATATAGCTTGCACCAACATCTCCTACCTTTGTTCCACCATTTGTTGCTGTGTACCAACCATTAAACGTGTATCCTGCTCTTGCTGCTAGTGGTAATTTTACACTTGCTTGTTGCCAATTTGCGTATAATGTAGTACCGCCTGTCATATCCCAAGTCCTTGAGCCTTTTCCTGTCGCACCATAATACTCTACTCCATTACCAATCAATTCTGTATAATATCCTTTAAACATGTATGCCGCTACGTCAGCTGCTAGTGTTCCGTTTCCACCATTATAATCATATGTTACTGTATACTCTTTTTTAGGTATACTAATTTCAGGCATATCCAAGCCATATATTGGATCTACTTGTTCTGTGCCGTGAGTTGTTGCACCTTGGTCGTTTAGAGTTACTATATTACTTGCTCCGCCCCATTGTGCATATAAAGTTATATTTTTAGTTGGTACATAATTCGTACCAGCATCACCTATTTTCTCGCCTCCAGTTGCTGCTGTGTACCAACCATTAAATGTATATCCTGTTCTCGATGCTGCTGGTAACTGTATAGCTACACCTTCCCAATTTGCGTGCAAGGTTGTATCTTCCGTTTTATCCCAATTATTTATACTATTTCCAGTTCCATTATAGTATGGTTTTTCTTCTGAATCATAATATCCATTAAACGTATATGATACTGTTGATGATGTACTATTAACATTTGGTGTATTTTTATCAAATGTTACTGTATACTTCTTCTCAGGTATAGTTATTCTAGGCATTTCACTACCATATACTGCATCTACTGCCGTTGTTCCTAATCTTGTTGCTCCTCGTCCGTCTAATGTTACTATATTACCTCTTCCTATCCAATGAGCATATAAAGTTATGTCTTTTGTTGGAGTATATAACGAACCTGTTTCTCCAATTTTTACTCCATCTATTTCGCTTGTATACCAACCATCAAATGTATAACCTGCTCTTGATGCTGTTTTTAATAGTACATTTGCATTAGTAGTTACCCAATCTGCATACAACATCGTGTCTTGCGGTATATCCCAGTTCTTTACTCCTTTTCCATCTGCACCATAATACTTAACTTTATCCGATGTATAATAACCTGTAAATTGGTGTACTGCTGTATTTATCTCATCACTAACGCCACCTATTGAGTAGTTAAATGTTACTTTATATTCTTTTACAGGTGGTGTTACTGTAGGTAAAGCACTATTAAATTGTACATTTACACTCTCTGTACCATGAGTTGTTGCACCTTGATCATTTAATGTTATTAAATAACTATTTTCTGTCCAATGTGCATACAAAGTTATGTTTGATGTCGGAGTATAATCTTCCCCAACATCTCCAACCTTCGTACCACCAGTTGCTGCGGTATACCAGCCTTCTAGTACATGTCCTCCCCATGTTCCTTCTGGCAATTTATCGCTCTTTGATTGCCAACTTGCATATAATCTATTTACAGATGTTTCTGTCCAATTATTTGCACTCGAGCCATTATTATTATAATATTTTGTTCCTGTTTTACCTTCTCCTACCCAATAGCCTTCAAATAAATATTGTATTGTATGTATTCCATTTATTTGACCGCTTCCATTATAATTATATGTTATATCATATTTTCTTACTGGCACTTGTATTGCTGGCATTTCGGAACCATAAACTGGCACTATACTTGGTGTACCAGCAGTTGTTGCCCCTTGATTATCTAAAATTACTTCCGTACTTCCTTCTGCTACCCATCTTGCAACTAATGTAATATTCTTTGTTGGTATATATGACTCACCTGCATCACCTATTTTTTGTCCTTCATTTGTATACCAACCATTAAATGTGTATCCTGTCATTGATGTTGGAGTAGGTAAAGTCACTTCTGAATTTAACCAATATGCATACAAAGTTGTATTTTCTGTTTTATCCCAATCTTTTGCACTTGTTCCATTATTATTATAGTATTTTACACCACTTCCAGCTGCTTCTGAATAATAGCCATTAAATATATATGTTGCAGTTTGAGTAGTATTTGCTTGGCTATTTCCATTATAATTAAACTCTACTGTGTATTGTCTTACAGGCAAAGTTATACTTGGCATTGGTTGACCATATATAGGCGTTACATTCTTTGTTCCTTCTGTTGTTGCACCTTGACTATCTAATATAATTGTACTTGATTGTGGACCCCAATGTGCATACAAGGTTATACTATCTCTCGGAACATATCTTTCTCCTACTCCACCTATTCTAGTTCCACCTGTTGATTCAGTATACCAACCACTAAAGCCATATCCATCTCTTGTTGCTTCTGGCAAGTCTATACCTGTTTTAGACCAATCTGCATATAGTGTTATACTGTTTGTTCTATCCCAATTTCTTGCACTTGCACCCTCGGCTGTATAATATTTTGTTCCTTTACCACTTACTTCTGTATAATATCCACCAAATACATATGATGCACTCTTAGTTATATTATCTTTTCCATTTCCATTAAAGTTAAATGTTACAACATATCTTCTTTCTGGAATTATTATATTTGGCATAGGATTTCCGTATGATGCTGTTACACTACTTGTTCCACTTGTTGTTGCCCCTTGGTCATTTAATGTTATTGTATTTTCACCTTCTGCCCAATTTGCAAATAAAGTCATATCTGATGTTGGTGTATAACTTGCTCCAGCTCCTCCAATTCTTGTTCCTCCGGTAGGCGCTGTATACCAACCACTAAAGCCATATCCTTCTATTGAAGGGCTTGGCATTTGTACACTTGTATTTGTCCATTTTGCATATAAAGTTGTATCTTGCGGTATATCCCAATTCCTTGCGCTAGCTCCGGTTTCAGTATAATATTGCATTCCAAAGCCATTTACTTCTGTATAATATCCTCCAAATGTGTATACTGCTGTTTTGGTACTATTTGCGATTTCAGGTGTATTAAAGTTGAAAGTTACAGTATAGTTCCTCTTTGGATTTTGTATTTCTGGCATTTCACTTCCGTATGCCACAATTATACTTTCTGTTCCATCTGTCATCTCACTTTGATGATCTAGTAATACTGTATATTCGTCTGCCTCCCATTGTGCATACAGTTCCATATCATCATTTCTTATATATATTTCTCCTGGGGTATAACTTGTTCCTTTACCATCTGCTTTAGTGTTCCAATTTTTAAATGTATAATTTGTTCTTACCGGTATTCTTTCACTTAATATTAAACTTACTCCTCTTATCTTTGTTTGAGCTGCTGGCATATTTGTTACTGTTTCAGATGCATTGATATTGTAATTTACTGCATATTCAGTCTTGTTACTATCATTTGTCCAATCATTTGTTTCTAATTCATTTTCTGGCATATATGTTGATAGGAATTGGTTTATCTCCATATCTTCTGCCCATAGCCAACCTGGATTATCTTTATTGTTATATATTCTCCATGGCATAGCTTCATTTTCTTTTCCTATTCCTACCATTATCTTTGTTACGTTTTCCTCTACTTCTATTGCTGTAGCTACGAATTTTCCACCTTCCATAGATTCAGGCAAAGTACCTTTTTCTAGGTAACTTTCTATGCTCTCTAACGAATCATATACAGTTACTTGAGGATATGCTGCTATCTTCTTTCCCTTCGCCACATCCATTTCTCGGGCTACTAATTCTTTTCCTATTAATGCACCCGTAGATTTATCTGAACTTATTTTTATCCTATCTTGGATCATTCCATAGCCCATTGTCCCAATTAATGTTAACATTGACAACATGGCTACTACGACCACCAATTCTATCATTGTAAAACCTTTTCCCTTTTTATACCAGTTCAAATTCATATTATACCCATCCTTCTTTCCTAGTCTTCAAAAACTATGTCGGTTTTATTTATCATTATTTTAGTGTTTTTTTATTATTTGTGAAATTTCTTGTACTTGTCAATATTTCTAGTTTGATGTATAATATAGTTCGTGTATATTAGTTAAAAAGGAGGGTTAGCCGTGGCAGATTATCCAATAAAAAATATTGCATCAAATAAAAAAGCTTTTCATGATTACTTTATCAATGAAAAGTTTGAAGTTGGTATTGTTTTAACTGGAACTGAAATAAAGTCAATACGTCTTGGAAATGTTAATTTAAAAGATAGCTATGCTTCTATTGACCATGGTGAACTTTTTATAAACAATATGCATATTAGTCCTTATGAAAAAGGGAATATCTTTAATTCTGATCCTACTAGAAAACGTAAATTACTAATAACAAAAAAGGAACTTAATAAATTAATTGGAATGATTAAAAGAGATGGTATTACTTTAGTTCCAATTGATTTATATTTAAAAGGAAAGTTAGTAAAACTTACTATTGGAATTGGAAAAGGTAAAAAACTATACGACAAACGTCAAGATATCGCAAAAAAAAGTGCCGAAAAAGAAATTGCTCAAAAATTTAAAGAAAAAAATCAATAATATGGGGGCGTAAAGGTATCGACATTTGTTCTAAAACACAGATAGCGAGTAGTGGTTTCTCGTTGGCCACTAAAAAAAACGAGAACTTAAAAATAAACGCTAATAATGATTTAGCTTTAGCTGCTTAGTTCAGCTACGTCGACCTAAGAGTGTCACCGGCTTAGAGCTCGGCGTCGGTAGGTGACCACAAATCCGGTAAAGCTTTGCATCGGGGGGTATTTTATGAAGCTACTAAAATCATAAGCCTGTTTGTAGGCGTATGACAGAGGGAATGTAAAAATACAAACTGCACTCGGAGAAGTTTGTGTGGCGGGGCTTATGGACAGGAGTTCGATTCTCCTCGCCTCCACCATTAAATTATTAATTTAATAAGGAGTGATTAATTTGAAAAAAATTATTTGTGCTTTATTGGTAATGGGCTTTTTAGCCGGATGTAATCAATCTAAAATTGAGGTGTTAGACCAAAGTAATGAACCTCTACCTTCACCAATTGTATCTCAAGATACCCAGCTAGATGATTCTATTTATATTGGTGAATATTTAGACTTAGATATAAATGAGCCTAACCTTAAAATTGCTAAAAGAGAAGACGGAAACTATGATGTTGAAATAAGTATTTATCGTCTTACTTACCTTGATGATGGAATAGGGACTTTAACCAAAGATGGTATGGAATTTACTGCAACAGATGCTAACGGCGACCCTATTAAAGGTATAATTAAAGTTGAAGATAAAGTAGCTACTGTTACGTTTACAGATTCCACTTGGGAACTTATAAAAAATGGAGACTCCTTCGAATATACTAAAATTTAATGGTTCACACATAAAAATACTTTAATATACCATAAAGTATATAACGCATTTTAATATACTGTAAAATATAAAGTGTATAAGTTTAACCTTATACACTTTATTTATGTTCTTATAAATTATTTTTTAATATTTCTTTTCTTCTAATTTATCTTCTTTAGGAAGTAAGTCTTTTCTAGACAAGTTAATCTTTCCTTGATCTGTTATCTCTATTACTTTAACTAAAACTTCGTCTCCTTCTTTTAATACATCTTCAACTTTTTCTACTCTTTTATGATCAAGTTTTGAAATATGAACTAATCCTTCTTTTCCAGGTAAAATCTCTACAAATGCGCCAAAAGGCATAATTTTAGTAACTTTACCACTATATACTTCTCCCACTTCTGGTTCTTTTACTATTCCCATTATTATCTTTTCAGCCTTATTTGCAGCTTCAGAATCTACTGCGTAAATACATACTCTACCATCATCTTCAATATCTATTTCTACACCTGTTTGTTCAATTATCTTGTTTATTACCTTTCCACCAGTTCCAATTACGTCTCTTATTTTTTCAGGATCAATATTAAATACTGTTGTCTTAGGTGCATATTTAGATATTTCTTCTCTAGGCTTATCTATTGCTTTTAGTAATACTTCATCCAATATATATTCTCTTGCTTTCTTAAGTCTTGCAAAAGTTTCACGAATTATATCTATTGTTAAACCATCGATTTTTATATCTACTTGTATTGCAGTTATACCATTTTTAGTACCTGCAACTTTAAAGTCCATATCTCCAAAGAAATCTTCTATTCCTTGGATATCCGTTATCAATAAATACTTACTTCTATCGTTATCATCTGTTATAAGTCCACAAGAAATTCCAGCTACAGGTTCTTTTATAGGTACACCTGCTGCCATTAATGCTAAGGTACTTCCACATACACTTCCTTGAGAAGTTGAACCATTTGAAGATAATACTTCAGATACAACTCTTATTGTATAAGGGAATTCATCTTGAGAAGGTATTACTGGAACTAATGCACGTTCTGCTAAAGCTCCGTGGCCTATCTCACGACGTCCAGGGCTACGAGGTGCCCTAGCTTCACCAACACTATATGGTGGGAAATTATATTGATGAATGTATCTCTTTGACTCTTCGTTATCTATTCCATCTAAAATTTGTTCTTCTTTGCCTTGACCTAATGTTACAACAGATAATACTTGAGTTTGACCTCTTGAGAATAAAGCTGAACCGTGAACTCTAGGTAATATATCTATTTCTGCACTAAGCGGTCTTATTTGATCTAAGGCTCTTCCATCAGGTCTAACTTTCTCTTCTAATATCATCTTACGTACTGTTTTCTTTTGAAGATAATATAATGCGTCACTTATTGCTAAATTACTATCTGGATATTTTTCAGCAAAATGCTCGAATAATTCATCTTTTATTGCATCCATTCCAGATTCTCTTTCTTGTTTTGCTGTAGTAATAATTGTTTCTTTTAATCTATCTCCTAAATATTCCTCGATATCATGCATTATATCTTTATTAATTTCAAATTTCTCATATTCAAATTTAGGTTTTCCAATTTCTTTTTGGATAGATTCAATAAATTCTACTATCTTCTTTATCTCTTCATGAGCCTTTGCTATTGCCTCTACCATTATATCTTCAGGGATTTGATCAGCTCCTGCTTCTATCATGCAGATTTTATCCTTTGTTCCAGCTACAGTTAAAGTAAGTCTACTTCTTTCTCTTTGAGCTTCGGTAGGATTTATAACTATTTCATTATCTACATAACCTACTGCAACAGAACCCGTAGGGCCGTTAAAAGGTATATCAGATATTGAAATTGCAATTGATGAGCCAATCATCGCAGCAATTTCAGGTGAATTGTCTTGGTCAACAGATAAAACCGTTGCAACTACCGCTACATCATTTCTTAAATCCTTTGGAAATAAAGGTCTTATTGGTCTATCTATAACACGAGATACCAAAATTGCTTTATCTGATGGTTTCCCTTCTCTTCTTTGAAAGCTTCCAGGGATTTTTCCTACTGAGTATAATTTTTCCTCGTAATCTACACTAAGAGGGAAAAAATCAACTCCTTCTTTTGGTTTCTTAGAAGCTGTAACGTTAACCATTACAACTGTATCGCCATAGCGAACTAATGCATGTCCATTAGTAAGTTGGGCCATTTTACCAGTTTCTACTACTAATTTTCTTCCAGCCAATGTGGTTTCAAAAGTTCTAAACATATTATTCCTCCTTATCTTACTTCACATGGTTAGTAGTAGTTATGGTTCACAATTTGAAAGGTTTTTCTCAAATTGTCAACTATCAACTACAACTACACATTATGAAGTTTCGTACATTATTTTCCTAAAAAGAGAAAACATGGATTTTTCCCCTTTTATTGAAAAAGTGAAAAGCCTAGAATTTACTTCTAAACTTTCCACTATTTTTCCTACTTTCTGATTCCTAATTTTGCAATAAGTTCACGATATTTTTCAATATCATTATCTGCTAAGTAATTAAGTAATCCTCTTCTTTGACCAACCATCTTAAATAAACCGCGTCTAGAGTGGTTGTCTTTTTGATGTGTTTTTAAATGATCTGTTAAGTGATTTATTCTTGCTGTTAATAGAGCTATTTGAACTTCAGGAGATCCTGTATCAGTTTCATGAGTTCTGTATTCAGCAATTATGCTTTTCTTATCCATTGCTACACCTCCTAGTATTTATTATTAAACGCCTAGCCCCAAGAAAAAGTCGGAGAAACTATTTTCCTAGTAGTAGGTTACACTTAGCGTGCTTTGTTATTATATACCAAATCTTGAAAAAAATCAAGTCTTTCTGCCAATTTTAATCATTTAATCTAAAAACTGCTTGAACTTGGTCGTTTATTGCGAAAAATATTTTATGTGCAGTATCGCCATTTAACTTAATATTGTTTTCTTTCATTATCTTTTCGTTACCTAATAAAATTTTGTTTCCTTCCGCTGTTCCAGTTATTCCGAAGTCTTTAAATTCTTTTTCTTTCTCCACTTTCGCTGTTTCAATTCTCGGATCTAAATTATATATTGCTTTTGCAATAGGGTTATTTGAAAACTTTGCAAGGCCCTTTGCATAAGACATTACTTTTACCGTCTTTTCTAAACCTACAAAATCAACCATAAGTATTTTTACTTCTTTTTCAAAAAACATTTTATCACCGTCCATATGTAATACTACTTATTTAAATCACTCATATAATCCATTCCTCCATAATATACATGAGAAACATAAATCATATTTTTACTTTCATCTATTGTATAGAGTATAACATAATTATTTACAACAATCCTTCGATACTTCCTAGCTGTTTTCTCTGTTTTTTCAATTTCTGTAAACATTTTAGGAGAATTTTCTAATAATAAAACATTATAAATTATTTTTTCTCTTAACCTATTAGCTGCATCTATCGCCTTTAATTTTGTTGAAATGTATTCACATATTTCATCTATCTCTTCTAAAAAAGTTTCAGTTAACCTAATATTATATTTCATATTTTTCCTTCCATTCTTCAAACACTTTTCTAGCATCTTGTACCCTGCCATTCTCTATATCTTGTTCTGATTTCAATAAGTGTTCTTCTATATCATTTTGTAAAACTCTTTTTTTGTATTCCTCCATACTCATTATAACTATCTTATTTTTTTGATTTTTACTTACCACAACTTCTCCATATTCATTAATAGCATTTTCAATTTCTTCTATGTTTTTTAACTGTTGCATTTACACACACCCCACTTCTAATTTCGTTTTTATTATATCATAAAAACTTTAAAATATATTTTTATTTTATAGAAAATTTACATTAACTTCAAAAAGAAAAAGTAAAAGAATACTAAAGCATGACCCCGTAGTACTTTTTACTTTTTCTTATACAAATTAAACTATTTTATAATTTTTAAACTAATCACAATTTTCTCTTATTAAACAAAGTAGTATTAATAAAGCCGCAACTAGCATCCATGTCAAAAATCCTACTAAAAAAGCTAATAACAATACTGTCTCAAGGCCAGTAACGAAGGCTATTATACCTGTAGTTAATGCGCCAAAAGTTCCTATTAATAAACAAGTCCCATGCTTGCACATACAATCATGTTCTCTTCTTCTATTATTTCCTAATAGTCCAGCTGCAAATAATATAACCAAAATAACTGCAGCTATTACTAAAACAACTCCTGTCAAATTAACAATAGCATCAACTGTACCAACTACAACAGCAATAATAGCAGCAACAATTCCTAAGATTATAGGAATTATACAATTATTTGAGTTGCAATTACAATTTCCCATAAAAAAATCCTCCTGTCTTGAGTAATAAATTACTCATTACAATATACGACAGGAGGGACAAATTTGTTACTTAACAACAATATTAAATATTTTTCCTTTTACAAAAATGACTTTTACTATTGTCTTATCTTTTAATTGAGCAGCAATAGTTTCATTTGCTTTTGCGACTTCCATTATATCTTCTTGAGTTGCTTCAACTGGTACTTTTACAACTGCTTTTAATTTGCCATTAATTTGTATTGGTACTTCTATTTCGTCTTGAACTAATTTACTTTCATCACAAACTGGCCATTTTTGCTCATGAACATATCCACCGAAATTATTTTTATACCAAATTTCTTCGGTAATATGTGGCGCCATAGGGTTTAATAATACTAAAAATACCTTCATATCTCCTTTTGTAATACTACCCTTTGTATAGAAAGTATTTGTTAAACTCATAAGAGTTGCAATAGCAGTATTAAACTTCATCTTTTCAATATCTTCAGATACTTTCTTGATTGCTAAGTTTATATCTCTTTCAAATTCTTGAGTTATATCATCAGAGTCGGTCATAAATTCTTGCATATTCCAAACTCTTTCTAAAAACTTTCTACAACCAATAACGCCATTGCTTGACCAAGGTGCCGCTTGAGAAAAGTCCCCCATAAACATCTCATAAACACGCATTGTATCTGTTCCATATTGGTTTATAATATCATCTGGATTTATTACATTTCCACGAGATTTTGACATTTTTTCATTATTTTCGCCTAGTATCATACCTTGTGATGTTCTCTTTTGATATGGTTCTTTAGTAGGCACTAATCCTAAATCATATAAGAATCTATGCCAAAATCTTGAATATAATAAGTGAAGCGTTGTATGTTCCATGCCACCATTATACCAATCAACCGGTAACCAGTATTTTAACAAGTCTTGACTAGCAAATTCTTTATCATTATGAGGGTCAATATATCTTAAGAAATACCATGAAGAGCCAGCCCATTGAGGCATTGTATCTGTCTCACGACGTGCTTTTCCACCACAATGAGGACAAGTCGTATTTATCCAGTCTTCTGCTTTCGCAAGCGGAGATTCCCCATCTTCCGTAGGCTTAAAGTCTTTAATATCTGGTAACATTAAAGGAAGTTCGCTCTCCGGAATTGGCACCCAACCGCACTTTTCACAATATACAAGAGGAATAGGCTCTCCCCAATATCTTTGTCTACTAAATACCCAGTCTCTTAATTTATAGTTTACTTTTCTAGAACCTATCTTATTTTCTTCAAGATATTGTTTCATCTTTTCAATAGCATCTTTTACTTTTAAGCCTGTTAAGAAACCAGAGTTTACCATTACACCATCTTGAACATCTGTATATGCTTCTTCTTGAACATTTTTCCCACCACTAACTACTTCGATAATAGGAAGATTAAACTTCTTTGCAAATTCCCAGTCTCTTTCGTCATGAGCAGGTACTGCCATAATAGCTCCTGTTCCATAAGTCATTAAAACATAGTCAGATACCCAAACAGGGATCTCTTTACCCGTTACAGGATTTATTGCTTTTATTCCTTTTATTTCAACACCAGTTTTATCTTTAGCTACTTCTGTTCTTTCAAATTCAGATTTTTTAGCAGCCTCTTCTCTATATGCTTTTAATTCATCCATATTAGAAATTTTATCTGCAAACTTATCTATTAGCGGGTGTTCAGGCGAAACAACCATATATGTAGCTCCAAATAACGTATCTGCTCTAGTAGTAAATACTCTTAAAGAATAGTCTAAACCAGCTAATTTAAAATCAACTTCAGCTCCTTCAGAACGCCCTATCCAATAAGTTTGTTGTGCCTTTATTTTTTCTAAGAAATCTACTTCATTTAAGCCGTCGATTAATTTGTCTGCATAATCTGTAATCTTAAGCATCCATTGACTTCTTACTTTTCTTACTACTTCTCCATGGCATCTTTCGCAAACGCCGTTTACTACTTCTTCGTTTGCAAGTCCAACTTTACAACTTGTGCACCAGTTAACAGGCATTTCTATCTTATATGCTAAACCTTTTTCAAAAAGTTTTAGGAATATCCATTGAGTCCATTTAAAATAATTAGGGTCAGTAGTATTTACCTCTCTTGACCAATCAAAAGAAAAGCCTAATGATTTACATTGTCTTGTGAAATTTTCAATATTTGATTTTGTAACAATTGCAGGATGAATTCCTGTTTTTATAGCATGGTTTTCAGTAGGTAAACCAAAAGCATCCCAACCAATAGGGTATAAGACATTATATCCCTCGAGTCGTCTTTTTCTAGCAATAATATCCATTCCAGTATAAGATCTTGGGTGACCAACATGGAGCCCTTGAGCTGATGGATATGGAAATTCTATTAGACCATAAAATTTTGGTTTTGAGAAATCATTTTTTGCATGAAAAACACCTTTCTCTTCCCAAAAATCTTGCCACTTTTTCTCAAACTCTTTTGGGTTATAATTCATATATATTCATTCCTTTCAATTACTTGTATTTTTGGATGTAGTTATTAAGCTTTGCTTGACTTAATGTATTTCCTTGGTAGAACATTTTTACATCGTTCATAACACTACTCATATTTATCTTGTTGTTTATTGCATCTTGATATAATGCTTGTGCCAACTTTGCTCTTGACTCAGCACTACTCATTCTTTTTCCTAGGTAATTAATGGCTAAGCCATACTTTTTCAAAAACTCTTCATAATTTGATTCTGCCATTTTTCATTACCCCCTTTTCAAAAACTAATTATTTATAGTAGCCTTTATTCTACGTACTCCAGCGGATGAGCTTTCTTCTTTCTTAATCTTAAAGTTAACCAAATCGCCAGTATTTTTAGCATGTGGTCCACCACAAATTTCTTTTGAAACTGGACCCATTGTATAAACTTTTACTTTTTCACCATACTTAGATTCAAACAAACCAATAGCACCTTTTTCTTTAGCTTCTGCTACTGTCATCTCTTCGCAAATAACATCATATTTTGCTTGAATTGCCTCGTTTACCAATCTTTCAACTTCTGCGATTTCTTCTGGTGTCATTTTCCTTTCAAATGAGAAGTCAAAACGTAATCTTTCTGCAGTAATATTACTTC
>JAEEXS010000142.1 GCA_016287855.1 Clostridia bacterium | reverse complement strand
CTGAAGGACTCTTTGCTAGCAACAGTAGCTGGTGGCAAGAACAAAACAACAAAAAAGACAAATGTGACTCATGAATACAATAGAACCATAAATGTAAATTACTGAATTTTATAATTAAAGCCGAGCAAACGAGGTTTAGCGTAATGAATGATGTTGAAAAAATAAAGGAAATAATAAAAAAAGATGAAAATTTTGTTAAAAGCTTTCTTGGCGTAAAAGATGTCAAGACGGCTTTAGCTATAGCTAGAAGTAAGGGATACGGTGATATAACTACTGACGATATATTAAACGATAAAGAATTGGAAGATTCTTTACTTTGTGCGGCTGCTGGAGGTTACAAGGATAAAACTGAAACCAAAAATGAAACCCATAACCACAATGAAACCGTCAATATTAATACTAACACTACTACGATTACTGGTAATAATAATCAGCAACAAAGTAAGATAAATAGTTAAGAAAAATAAGTTCGCCGCCTATAAAAAGGAGGGAAGAATATGCCAGGAGGAATTAAAAATTTTGAAGAAGATTTAATTGAAGAAAAAAATTTCCATGGGGATTTTGATAATATTTCTTCTGTAGAAGAACTTTATAAAAAAGCAAAAGAATATGGGTATGAATTTACCTTGGAAGAGCTACAAAATAGTGAAGTCTTGGATACAGTACTAGAGTGTGCAGCTGGTGGTCAAAGACACGAAAATTCAAGCTGGTACAAAAATAATGAAGATTATAAAGATAAAGATTTAATGTTTTAAAAAATAATTTAAATTTAGAAAATAAATTAGTTAGATTTGTTTTTTTAATAAGCATGAATATGCATAAAAAATTGTATTTGAATTGATAAAACTTCTGTAAAGTGAAAAATTAAGTATAAATATTATCTTTTAAGGTTTGGTTTAAAAATGTCTATGAGACATACTGAAAACAAAGAAAGTTATGCAAAACTAGCAGATGCAGATTTAAGCAATATTTATGGTGGTAAAGATACTGTAAACTTTATTCATAACGGAAAAACAACATGTACTTTAATTGTAGAAAATAAGAAGGTAGTAAGTTTGGATGGCAATTTAAAAGACGTTCCAAAAGATGTTTTTATTATTGGAATAACACAAAAAGAGAGTTTAAATTTATCAAATGAAGAAGCAGAAAAGATGTATAAAGATCTTACGTCACACTGAAATAGTAAGTAATGTAAAGGAGCGTTATTGTTTTGAATTGTAAAAATGTGTTAGAGACTTTTAATCTAGATGAAGACACCTTTCAAGAATTAATTGAATACACAGAAAATAAGTTTGATGTTAATGTTAATATTCCGGAAACAATACCAGATGAAGATTTTATATCTGAATGGAGACGTGTTTTAAGAGCTTATGAAAAAATCGGAATAGAAAAAGCATTAAATGAAAATTTACCGCATGGACCAGAAGATATAAAATTGAGAAAACCTGAGTTAACAAGCTTAGAAATTTATAATTCTATAGCTGGGAATATTCCAGTAATTTACGCAAAAGATGAAGAAGACTTTTATCAGCTTGTTATTAAACTAGTAAACAAAGGTAAAGATTTTCCAAATATTAGGAAGACAGGTGCAAGTTTTGCATTTGGTAAGCTTAATAAATTTATAATTCTTTCCAATAAGCCTTATAGCAATATTCCAGCAGAAATGTTAAATTTAGATGAAAACAAGTGGAAAGACTACTCTTTAATTATTAGAAGAGAGCATGAATGCACTCATTATTTTACAAATAGATTTCTAGGTTCAACTCAAAATAATTTACATGATGAATTAGTTGCAGACTTTGCCGGAATAGTTAGTGCAACGGAGAACTATTATGCTAAATGGTTTTTATTAGGTATGGGTTTAGGTTTAGAAACTGCAGACGAAGAACCTATGAAAGGAAGATTCCCGGTATATGTTCCAAATTTGAGTGATAAAGCGAAATATATTATGAAGACCATATTAATAAAGGCTGCTAAGAATGTAGAAAATTGGTACAATGAAACAGGTAAAAACATGAGCAGAAACGGTATGGTTATGTTCCTTTGTGGACACAGTTTGTTGGATCTTTATACCTTGTATGATTAAATAGTCTCTAGAATTATCTTTAAATTTTATCTTTATATTATTTTTTGTTGCGGTAATTAATTTTATGAAAATAGTAATTGTTGGCGGTGGAAAATTAGGATTTTATATTGCAAAAACCATGCTTAGTAAAGACTGTGAAGTTCGCTTAATAGAAAAGAATAAAGCAAGGTGTATACATCTTGCTAATTTGTTAGATGCCGAAATTATTTGTGCAGACGGAACGGAAATAGAAGTTTTAGCCAATTCTATTAACGGTAAAGTAGATTGCTTTATTGCAGCAACTGGTGCAGACCAAGATAATCTAGTTGCAGCACAATTAGCGAAAAAGAGATTTCAGGTAAAAAAAGTAATAATTAGCGCAAATGATCCAGGAAATTTAGAAGCACTTAGAAGACTTGGT
>JAEEXS010000141.1 GCA_016287855.1 Clostridia bacterium | reverse complement strand
GATTGCTTATATGAAGCAATGATTTCATCTCTGAAAACATCACCTCTTTTAAGTATTTTAATTTTCTCTTTTTCTGTATCTAAATGTTTAATGTTTTCATATACAGTTTTAGGTGGAACACCAAAGTATTTTTCTCTTTCTTCTTCAGTGTAAAACTCAAAAATATCTTCTTCGCTTCTGTATGTTCTATCTTTTTCTAGATATTGTGCATCTTCACCATAAGCTTTATCTATTTCTTTTAGAAGCTCGTTTTCATTCTTGTTAGAGTCAATTGCATATTCAATTCCATCTATCATTGCCATTAATGATACAGCCATACATAGATATAGGTTTGAATTTGGGTTTGGTGAACGAAGTTCAAATCTTGTTTCATATGGATTTTCTGAGTTATTAACAAGTCCAATTAAAACGCTTCTATTACGAGTTGCGTTTTCCACACTATACCCAAGAGATGTAACAGTTGCAACTGGTGCTTCAAATCCTGGTTGTAGTCTGTTTAGTGCATCATCTGTAGAAGAGATAAATGGGTTCATTACTTCATAGTTTTTTAATATTCCCATTAAAGCTCCATAACCTACAACACTTAAGAATGTATTTTCTCTTGGATGGAAAATGTTAATTTTTGTTCCATCATCTAAAACCATAACTGCACCTAAATGTAAGTGCATACCATTTCCTGCAACATGTTCAATTGGTTTTGCCATAAATGTAGTTTCTAAGCCAAATTCTTCAAATACTTTTTTAACTATATTTTTGACAAGGATTTGTTTATCTGCTGAGTCTACTGGAGTAGAGTATTTCCAATCTACTTCAATTTGCTCCATTATTTCATTGTATTTACCATCTTTAGAACGAGTTGGTCTTACACCACCTACTTCTTTGTGTCCCATTTCTGGTTCTAGTTCATAGTCTTCAAGTTGAAGTAGTGTTTCTTCTAGAGCAGATCTTACTGTTCCTTCAATTCTATTCCAATATTGTTCATTCATGTTTTGTGAAGCAGCAAGTTCTTCAATTTTTGGTTCACTAGTTGGAGTTTTAGTCCAAAACTCAAGTTCTGTTGCTGTAGTAAAATACAAATCTTTAATTTTACTTGAATCTAGGTTAAATAATCTAATTGAGTTATCTCTTATTTTATTCAGTATTGCTTCTCTTGCAGTTTCCATAGCATTGTATAAAAGACTTCTAGAGTCAACTTCATCTCCACTGTGTTTTAAAAATGCTGGGATTATTAGCGTACCAATAGGACGTTCTGTTCTCTGGTCTAGCAATTCCTCGTTGTAATCTACATACCAAGCAACGTCTAAATCCATAGGCATATCTATTCTTGCATCATTCAGTTTAGAAATTAAAGGTAAGTTAACAGAAGAACCATCTGTCTGGATTGCTTTACCATTCAAATATCCTTTTAAGTCTTTCACAAACTCTCTAATTGGAATTCTTTCGTCTGTAACGTTACCGTATAAGTCTATTGACATGAATGAAGCAAACTTAATCTCTGGATGATTTTTTAGAATGTCTAGAATATCGCGTTCATTATGCTTTTCTACCGGTATTTTAAATAATGTCTTTTCTTCTTTCATAATTTTCCTCCCATCTATAACAATATTATATATAAAAACAAAAAAATGTACATATTATTTAGTAAATTTTCACTAAAATATAATATAACAATTAAAGTAATTCTTGTATTATTTTCCTCTTCGTGATAATCTATAGATATATTAGAAAAGAATAGGTGAGATTATGTATAAAGATAACAAAATTTTAATTTCAAAAACAGCTAAAGGTGAAGAACTTTGCATACTTCCAGACAAAGCAAATAGACACGGACTAATTACAGGTGCATCTGGATCAGGTAAAACAATAACTTTAAAAGTTATGGCAGAGTCATTCTCTAGCATGGGAGTACCAGTATTTCTTGCAGACGTAAAAGGAGACCTTGCAGGTTGCTGTATCCCAGGACAAACTAACGAAAAACTAGAGCAAAGATTAAGCTCAATTGGAATTGAAAACTTTGAATACAAAGGATTTCCTACTGTGTTTTGGGATGTAAATGGAGCAGATGGTCATCCAATTAGAACAACAGTATCTAGTGTTGGTTCTGTAATTTTATCTCGTATGCTTGGACTTTCAGATGCACAAGAAGGAGTACTTGCTATAGCATTTAAAATTGCAAGAGATAAAAATCTAGAACTAATTGACTTAGATGACTTAAGACTACTACTACAATATATTGGAGAAAACAAAGATGAGTTTATCCTAGGATATGGTAATATTGCTCCACAATCTGTAGGAAGCATACAAAGAAGTATTCTTATGCTAGAAGAACAAGGAGGAAATAACTTCTTTGGAGAACCAGCAATAGATATAAATGACTTTCTACATACAGACTTACAAACTGGCTTTGGTAATATTAACATTCTACATGCTGTAGAACTATTTAAACAACCAGACTTATATGCATGTTTCATGTTATGGCTGCTTACAACTCTTAACCAAAATATGCCAGAAGT
>JAEEXS010000140.1 GCA_016287855.1 Clostridia bacterium | reverse complement strand
AAAATCTTTTTATAGTCAAACGTAAAATTTCCCTCTGTAATATCGCCTATAATTTCCTCATAAACCTCATCAATAAACTCATTATCAAACTCTTTCATAAGATTAGAAAATTCTCTAACATCGATTACAGCTGTATCTACTGCATAGCTTGGAGAACAAATAGAAAACAGAAGCATAAATATAACAATTTTTCGTAACATCTTATCCTCCCTTTTCTATAGAATCTCTAGGACAGTATCAACAAAGTTTCCAATTATGCTTATTCCCAAAACAATTATTATACATTTCCCCGCAAACTGAACTTTAGAAGCAATCGAACTTTCCCCAACATCTTTACAAATATTTGCTCCTATTTCAGTAATATAGGCTATTCCTACAATTTTCAAGATAATAGTTAAGAACTCTTTAGATACTCCTGCACTCTCTGAAATTCGGTTAAGTAACTCTATAACTTGTCCTACTTTATCTATTGAAAATAAAAATAAAATAACTACTGTAATAATAGAAACAAGCATTGCAAGTTCCGGGCGTGTTTGCTTTATTATTAAAATTATTGTTGTTGCTAAAAGAGCAATCAAGACAATTTTAAAAATATCCATAATCTCATTCCTTCCTAAAATCATAAATTAAACATTGTCTTAACCGAATTAAACAAATTACTAATCTCCTTTATAACCATAGAAAGCACCACTATAAGCCCAGTTAAAGTTGTAAGCATAGCCTGATCTTCGCGCCCTGCTCTTACTAAAACTTGGTGTAACACAGAAACCAAAATACCAATAGCTGCAATCTTAAAAATCAAATCTACGTTCATAGCCAACCTCCTATTAGATTAAAATAACGGCTAAAGCCATGCCCCCTATACCGCCAATTACTTTATATAATTTTGCATATTTATCTCTATCCGTTGTTGCAGACTCTAACTGAGTTTTTAACCTTTCACAAGCAAGATTTATATTTCTAATCTCTTCGTCGATTGTTCCTTTTCCCAAACTATACCCAAAATCAAGTAATATCCTCTCATCTTCAAAGTTCAAATCCAGGCTAACAAAAGACTCCTCTATCTTATCTCTCCAAATCTCACTTACTGGGATATTTGAGCTTTTAAGAGTATCTACTACATCTCTAAATATTTTGCCAACCTTATTTTCACAAGCAATTGCTATATCCAAAAAAGACACTTCTAAAACTTCCTGCCCAAAAGCAATCTTACTTCTAAGTAACGAAAGAGCTGTTATAAATGTCTTCAAACTTTTTACTCGTTCTATGTAACTTCCCGCCATAGTTCGTCCTATAAGCATACAAATTATTACTACCAAAATACACCCAACTATTTTCATAGCCCTACTCCTTTTTCTTTTGTTTAGTAATAATATATTCAGGATAAAATTAAATAGAACAAAAAAGTAAAAAAAAGAACTCGGATAATTCCGAGTTCTTTTTGAATCATTATCTAAATTTTCTCTTTCTAGCAGCTTCAGATTTTTTCTTTCTTCTTACGCTAGGTTTATCGTAATGCTCTCTCTTACGGAGTTCAGACATAACCCCGCTCTTCGCGCATTGTCTTTTAAATCTCTTTAAAGCATTATCTAAAGATTCATTTTCTTTTAACTTTATTTCAGACATGTGTCTACCCTCCCCTCAAGAATAGAAGTATTTACACAAGTTCCATATCTATGATTAACCAAATCTAAACACACTAACTTGTCCAACTACTGTATTATACATATAAATATATTGTTTGTCAATATCCTACTACAAACGATATCGCATATTCTTTACAATGGGATATACTAACAGACAATTCCTTCATATTAAGCTTATTAAAAAGCTCTAAAGCCTTGCCAGTCAAAACGATATTAGGCTTACCTAAATCATCGTTTTTAACTTCTATTTCTGTCCAGCTAAACTCTCCTACAAAACCTGTACCCAAGGCTTTTGCAACTGCCTCTTTAGTAGCAAATCTCGCGGCATAATGCTGATACTTGTTAGAACTATGACTTTCACAATATTCAATCTCATTCTTAGTATAAATTTTATTTAAAAATGTATCTCCATTCTTCTCAATAGCATCTTTTATTCTATAAATTTCTACTATATCTGTTCCACAAGTCATAATTCCTCTTTTCTAAGTTTATTCAAAAATAGAATTAAACTCTTC
Organism: Clostridia bacterium; assembly: GCA_016287855.1. GTDB lineage: Bacteria > Bacillota > Clostridia > TANB77 > RGIG9151 > RGIG9151. The sequence goes on along the minus strand of JAEEXS010000140.1, from coordinate 357 downwards.
ACCATCGATTTTTTCTTTTTCTAATAATCTCTTAGCAACTTCATGAAGTTTCTCAATATGCTCTGTCAAAATATCTTGTGCTTTCTTATATGCATTTTGAATTATAATGCTTATTTCTCTATCTATTTCACGGGCTACTTCTTCACTATATGTTCTAGAATGCGCAAAACCACGTCCTAAGAACACCTCATCATTATCGTCTCCAAAAGTCATAGGTCCTAAAACATCACTCATACCAAACTTAGTAACCATATTTCTAGCTGTTTCTGTAGCTCTTTGAATATCGTTTTGAGCACCAGTGCTAATATCATTTAATATCATCTTTTCAGCAACTCTACCGCCAAGTAATGATACTAT
>JAEEXS010000038.1 GCA_016287855.1 Clostridia bacterium | reverse complement strand
AGGGATATAAAAATATTAAAGAATTGACCGAAGCCGGAAGAACTAAGTTAAAAGCTGGAAAGAATGAATATGTGGATTATAAAATAGATGAACATGCTATGAATATCTTATTATTTACCTCTGGAACTACTTCACAAGCAAAAGCAGTAATGCTTTCTCAAAAGAATATAGCTTCTAATATCTATGCACTTCAGTGCACGGAAGATATTAGACCAACAGATACCAATATTGCATTTTTACCACTTCATCATATATTTGGCTCAACATGTATGGCTTTGATGCTTGCAGATGGTGTAAGAAATACGTTCCCAGACGGTTTAAGATATATTAAACAGAACTTAAAGGAGTATAAAGTTACTGTTTTTGTTGGTGTGCCTATATTACTAGAATCTATATATAAAGCAATAATGAGAGAAATAGATAAACAAGGTAAGAGCAAGACGATAAAAAATGCAATTAAGATTAGTAATTGTTTATTAAAATTTCATATAGATATTAGAAGAAAGCTATTTAAGCCTATACTGGATGCCTTAGGTGGCGAATTACGGATGATTGTTTCTGGAGGCGCAGCAGCAGATCCTTTATATCTAAAAGGCTTTACTGATTTGGGTATTACAACAGTTCAAGGATATGGTTTAAGTGAAACTTCTCCTGTAATTGCGGGTGAAAACTTTAAGGCTATGAAAAAGGGTTCAGTAGGTTTCCCTATGATAAACGATACAATTGAAATTGTAGATAAAGATGAGAAGGGCATAGGAGAAGTAAGAGTAAAAGGTCCTAATATAATGCTTGGGTATTATGAAATGCCAGAATTAACAGCCGAAGTCTTAAAAGATGGTTGGTTTTATACTGGAGATTTAGGTTATTTTGATAAAGATGGGATGTTATTTTTAACCGGAAGAATAAAAAATATGCTAGTTCTTAGAAATGGTAAAAAGGTATTCCCTGAAGAAATAGAAACAATAGTAAATAGAATTGATTTAGTCCAAGAATGTATGGTGTTTGGACTTGAAGATAAGAAAGATAATGATATAATTGTTTCAGTAAAAGCAGTTTTTGATAAAGAGATTATAAAAGAAAAATATGCCGATAAAACTGATGAAGAACTAGAAAAAATATTGTGGGATAAAATTAGAGAAATTAATACTACTTTCCCTAGATATAAGCATATTCAAAAACTTATTACTACTTATGATGAGTTGATAAAGACTACTACTAAGAAGGTAAAAAGACAGGAAGAAATGAAATTGATACACGCTGAATTGGCTAAAAAATAGAAGGGAGTGATTCCTATTATGAAAATTGCAATTGGAGCTGATCATGCTGGGTTCCCATTAAAGGAGAAATTAAAAGAATATTTATTGAAAGAGGGTTATGAAGTTAAGGATTTTGGAGCTTATACTTTCGATAAAGATGATGGTTTCCCAGATTATGCGATTCCGGCTTCTAAAGCTGTGTCTAATGGTGAGTGTGAACGAGGAGTTTTAGTTTGTGGAAGTGGAGTTGGAGTTAGTATTACAGCAAATAAGTTTAAAGGTGTACGAGCAGTGAACTGTACTTGTAAAGATTTTGCAGTGCTTTCGAGGCAACATAACGATACAAATGTAATATGTTTCCCAGGTAGGTTTATAAGCGAAGAAGAAGCAATAGAGTATTTGAAAATTTGGCTAGAAACGGAGTGCCTTGGTGGAAAGTATAAGGAACGTATGGACAAATTGGATTTAATATAATTTACAAAAGGATAGGAGATACCTTAAATGAACGATTATATAAACATAATAATGATTTTTTCGATTGGTTTTATAGTGTCATTTTTTATGACGCCATTTGTAAAAAATTTAGCTGTAAAGTTAAAAGCAGTAGATGTACCTAAGGACGAGCGAAGAGTTCACAAAAATCCAACACCTCTTATGGGAGGAATTGCTATAATTTTAGGCTTTATAATGGCCTTGATCTATCATTTTGTTATGGCGGGTTTTGATCAAGCGTTTTTTGATAATAAAATTTTAGGTTTAATACTTGGAATTGTAGTTATAGAAATAGCGGGTGTATGGGATGATATAAAGCCAATTAGACCTTGGACTAAATTGATATTTCAAATTATAGCAGCGGCTGTAGTTGTAGGTTTTGGGGTTAGAGTCGAATTTTTAACTAATCCATTTGTTGAAGGTGGTATATTTGAATTAGGTGCTTGGTCGATTCCTATTACAATGGTTTGGATAGTTGGAATTACAAATGCTATTAATTTTATAGATGGACTTGATGGACTAGCTGCCGGAGTTGCAACTATTTCATCACTATCGTTATTGTTTATAGCGGTATATTTAAACCAACCTCAAACAATAATATTAGCAGCGGGTCTTGCTGGTGCAACTATGGGATTTTTACCGTTTAACTTTAATCCAGCAAAGATATTTATGGGTGAAACTGGTTCTGCGTTTTTAGGCTTTACTTTAGGAACAATATCTATAATGGGCCTAGTAAAAAGCTATACAGCAATTGCAATAATTGTTCCATTAGTTGTTTTAGGATTACCTGTTTTTGATACAGCTTTTGCAATAATACGAAGAGTACTAAGCGGAAAGTCACCTATGGAGGCAGACAGAGGTCATTTACATCATAGATTATTGGACTCCGGATTATCTCAAAAACAGTCTGTTATTATTTTATACATAGTAAGTGCATTTTTGGGATTGGCGGGAATAGTTTTAATCGAAACAGGAATTTGGAAATTTACTTTATTAATTTTGACAATAGTAATATTTATAATAGCAGGTAGTAGATATATGGGAGAAATGAATAACACAGAAAAAGGGGACAAAAAAGATGAAAAAGATTAGAGTAATGACTATTTTCGGCACAAGGCCAGAAGCAATAAAAATGGCACCGCTTGTAAATGAACTTAAAAAGAATGAAGAAATTGAAACGATAGTTTGCGTAACTGCTCAACATAGACAGATGCTTGATCAAGTATTAGATATATTTAAAATTGTACCAGATTATGATTTGAACGTAATGAGAGAACGTCAAACATTATCTCAAATTACATCTAGTGTATTAAACGGAATAGAGAAGGTTATAGAGGATGCAAAGCCAGATATAGTATTAGTCCATGGAGATACAACAACTACTTTTGCTGGAGCCCTTGCAGCGTTTTATAAACAAACTAAGATTGGACATGTTGAAGCAGGGCTTAGAACGGGAGATAAATATTCTCCTTTCCCTGAAGAGATGAATAGAACTTTAGTTGGAAAAATGGCAGATTTGCATTTTTGTCCTACAAGCAATAATAAGAATAATTTATTAAAAGAAAATATTAATGAAGATGGAATGTATGTAACCGGAAATACTGTAATAGATGCATTAAAAACAACTGTAAATAGTTCTTATGAGTTTAAGACTGAAGAATTAAAAGGGGTAGATTTTAATAAGCGAATAATATTGGTTACCGCTCATAGAAGAGAGAATTTGGGCGAACCTATGAGAAATATATTTAAGGCAATAAAAAGAATTGCAGAGGAATATAATGATGTTGAAGTGGTTTATCCAGTTCATTTAAATCCTGCAGTTCGTGAACCGGCAAATGAAATTTTAGGAGATATAAAAAATGTTCATTTAATAGCACCATTAGATGTTCAGGAGTTACATAATTTAATGGATCGCTCTTATATGGTTATGACTGATTCAGGTGGACTTCAAGAGGAAGCTCCGGCTCTTGGGAAGCCAGTTTTAGTATTAAGACAAGAAACTGAAAGACCAGAAGCAGTAGAGGCTGGAACTGTTCGTATGGCTGGAGTAGAAGAAGAAAAAATATATAATTTAGCAAAGCTTCTTTTAGATGATAAGGAAGAGTATGAAAAGATGAATAAGGCAACAAATCCGTATGGAGATGGAAAAGCTTCTATGCGTATTGTTGAGGCTATAAAGTTTTATTTTGGAGTTAGTGACACTCCACCTGTTGAATTTTAATAGCAAGAAATGACATATTTTGACGAGCAAAGAGAGTATACTTTATATATGGAGGTGTACTCTCTTTGACTATATATGTGGATCAAATGTTTTTAGAAAACTTTATAATGAACTATATTATACTCTATGCAACATCTAAATTTTCCGGAGTAAAAAGCAAATGGTATAAACTCGGGATAAGTGCGGGTATTGGAGCAATATACGTTATTTTTAGTTATATATTTGGTTTTTATAGTGAGCAATTATTATCGTTAAAAATTATTTTGGCGGTAACTATGGTTTTTGTGGGCTTTAATATACGAGGAATAAAAGATTTTTTGAAAGCAATCGTTTTTTTCTTTGGAATTACTTTTTTAATAGGTGGGGCAAGCTTTGGACTGGCGTTTTTACTTAATTTTAGTATGATTTCTGAGGGCGGAGTATTGTATGTAGAGGAATTTCCAGTTTTAATGATAGTATTAGGCACAGCAGTTAGTATTATTATAATAAAGTGGATAGGTGTGTTTTTAAGAAGTAGACTAAATTTGCAAGAGCTTTTATATGATGTAGAAATTAAAATTTTAGATAAAAAAGTTCTAATTAAAGCCTTTCTAGACTCAGGACATAACGTAAAGGAAACTATTACAGGCTATCCAGTAATTATAGTTGAAAAGGAAGTTATGAAAGAACTTGTGCCAGATGAAATTATAGAGCAGATACATAAGAATGATTTTGACTTTGAAGAAAAATGGAAAAAGCGATTAAGAATTATTCCTATTTCTACTGTGAGTCGAGATAAGGAAGTTGTAATTGGTTTTTTAGTAGATGAGTGTGTTATACATATGAAAGAGGGAAATAAGGCTATAAAAAAGCTTATTGTGGCTAGTTGTGATAAGAAACTAAGTAAGGACAGCAAATATACTGCATTAATGGGAAATATTATTTAAAAAATTGATACAGTATATTGACATATATTTTGTAATAAAATATAATGGTTTTGAAAAACGAGATATCTAGTTTTTAAAACTAGATATAAAAATACAAACGGAGGGAACTAGTATGGGAAAACATAAGATTAAATATAACGATGCTATAGAAATTAGCTCAGTTAAGGATTTACTAGAGAAAGCGGTTAAAGATTCAGGAGATAATATTGCTTATAAATATAGAAAAGGTGAAGAAGTAGTAGATGTTACCTATAAAGAAGCCCAAAATGATACGTATGCGCTTGGAAATGCTTTATTAAATATGGGCATTAAAAACACGCATATAGCAGTTATTGGAGATAATAGTTATGACTGGATTACAGTTTATCTTACTGTACTAAAAAGCGATTCTGTTTTGGTTCCTGTCGATAAAGAACTTCCTATAGATGATATTATAAATGTTGTAAATGACAGCGATAGTACGATTCTTTTCTATGCTGAAAAATATGAAAAAGAATTTATGGAATTAGCAGATAAAATGCCTAATATCAAACAATTTATTGGCTTCGCTAGAGAAGAAGATGAAGGAAAATTTTTATCATATAATAAACTTAAAGAAAAGGGTAGAGAGATATATTCTAATGGAAATAACGAATATGATAAATTGTCTACCAAGGATAATGAGCTAAAATTACTTGTATATACTTCTGGAACTACAGGTATCGCTAAAGGAGTTATGCTTACAGAACATAATTTAATAAGTTGTGTTTATCATGGTTTAAGAGTAGCAGATATTTTTACAAGATGTTTGTCTGTTTTGCCTTATAATCATACTTATGAGTCAACTTGCGGAATATTAATAGCAATACAAAGACGTGCAACTCTTTGCATAAATGAGAATTTAAGGACAGTTGAAAAGAATTTAAAATTCTATAAACCTGATTATATATTACTTGTTCCTGCCTTCGCAGAAGCTTTTTATAAAAAGATATGGAGCACTGCTGAAAAGTCTGGAAAAGCCGGCGCTTTAAAAGTAATGATAGCTATTAGTAATGCGCTTAGGAAGGTTGGAATAGACGTAAGAAGGAAATTGTTTAAATCAGTTCTTGAAGCTTTTGGTGGTAATTTAATTGAGATAGTTTGCGGGGGTGCACCTTTAAGACCTGAACTTGCTAAGTTTTTTGAGTCTATTGGAATAATTTTAATAAATGGTTATGGAATTACAGAATGTTCTCCGTTAGTTAGTGTAAACCAACTTAAATTTAATGATCCAGCAACTGTTGGTGTTATACTTCCTTGCTGTGAAGTAAAAATTGAAAATAAGAATGAAAATGGAGAAGGGGAAATCTGTGTTAAAGGCGATATAGTAATGTTAGGTTACTATAAAAGACCAGATCTTACTGCAGAAGTATTAAAAGATGGTTGGTTTAATACTGGAGACTATGGTAAGATAAACGAAAAAGGTCAACTCATGATAACTGGTAGAAAGAAGAACCTTATTGTTTTAGAGAATGGTAAGAATATTTTCCCTGAGGAACTTGAACTTTATATATCTTCAATCTCATATATTTCTGAGGTTGTTGTATATGGAGTTAAGGATGAAAATGGTTCTGAAACTGGTCTTTGTGCTGAAGTTGTATTAAATGAAGAGACAGTTAAAGATTTAGGAATAGAAGATGTTGAAGCTACTGTAAGAGCGGATATTGCTAAAGTTTGCGCAAAGCTACCGTTCTATAAGAGAATTTCAAGGGTGGTTATAAGGAAAGAAGCTTTTGAAAAAACTACTACTAATAAGATTAAGAGAGCGAAAGTTGGACAAAACCAACAATAGAAATTATTGACATTATTATAGATACTAGAGTATAATAATAACATAAGGCGAAAGCCTATAAATGTTCTGTTCATAAAAAAAGAAAAAGCGGGGAGTGTTGGTCCCCGCTTTTTCTTTGATAAAATTACATACACACCTCAATAAGAAGTATGTAAAATAAAATTACCAAAAGAGTTATCTTTAACGCTCTGTTCATTATTATACCTCCTTTCTTTAACATTTGGTAATAAATACCATAAATGGAATATATCACAAGCTAAAATTATATTTTGTCGAAAAATATTAAATATTAAAAATTTTTTAAAAATATTTTTGAGATAAAAAAATGGCAAATAATATTGATATTATCTGCATAAACAAATATAATAGTATGAGTGATTTTTTGGAAAGTGGGTTTTAAGATGATAAAAAAATTAGCAAAATGTATAAGACAATATAAAACTACGACATTACTTGCACCTACATATGTAAGTATTGAAGTAGTGTTAGAGGTAATAATTCCTCTTTTAATGGCGAGTTTAATAGATAAGGGCATTGATGCAGGAAATATGAACGAGATAATAAAGTATGGAATAATACTAGTTATTTTGTCATTTTTTTCGTTATTGTTTGGAATTTTGGCAGGTAGAGCAGCAGCAAAGGCTTCAACTGGATTTGCTGCAAATTTAAGACATGATATGTACTACAATATCCAAAATTTTTCTTTTAGTAATATAGATAAATTTTCAACATCTAGTATTATAACAAGACTTACAACAGACGTTACTAATGTTCAAATGGCATTCCAAATGATTATTAGAGTAGCAGTAAGAGCACCGCTAATGCTTATATTTTCTTTGGTTATGGCTATGTATATAAACTTAAAAATATCGCTTATATTTTTAGCTGCAATTCCTATACTAGGATTTGGGCTATGTTTTATTGCTATGAAAGCGCATCCTATTTTTGAGCGAGTATTTAAGACCTATGATAAATTAAATAATGTTGTTCAAGAAAATTTACATGGAATTAGAGTAGTAAAATCGTATGTAAGAGAAGATTTTGAGGAAAATAAGTTTAATACTGTATCTGGCGAAATATATAAAGACTTTGTAAAGGCTGAAAAATTAGTAGCATTAAATGCACCTCTTATGGAGTTTGTTATTTATTCTTGTATGTTGCTTATTTCTTGGTTTGCAGCAAGACTAATTGTTGCAGGAGATCTTACGACTGGAAGTCTTATGACTTTAATTACATACATAATGCAAATTCTAATTAGTCTTATGATGTTATCTATAATATTAATAATTATTACTATTTCACGAGCTTCTGCTGAAAGGGTATGTGAGATTTTATCTGAAGAAACAGATATTAAAAATCCTAAAGACCCGATACTTTACGTACAAGATGGAAGTGTTAAGTTTGAGAATGTTAGCTTTAGTTATGCAAAAGATAAGAAAAAGCTTTGTTTAGCTAAGGTTAATCTAGATATAAAATCTGGAGAAACAGTAGGAATTTTAGGTGGTACTGGTTCGTCTAAAACGACTCTTGTTCAACTAATTCCTAGGTTGTACGATGCAACTAAAGGAAAAGTTTTAGTTGGTGGAATTGACGTGCAAAAGTATGATATTGAAACTCTTCGTAATGCGGTTTCTATGGTTCTACAAAAAAATGAGTTGTTTGCGGGAACAATAAAAGAAAACTTAAGATGGGGAAATGAAAACGCAACTGATGATGAGATAAAAGAAGTATGTAAGCTTGCTTGTGCGGATGAGTTTATAGAGAAATTCCCAGATAAATATGATACTCATATAGAACAAGGCGGAACTAATGTTTCTGGCGGTCAGAAACAAAGGTTATGTATTGCTAGAGCGTTGCTTAAAAAACCGAAAATCTTAATTTTAGACGATTCTACTAGTGCGGTAGATACAAAGACAGATAGCCTTATACGGAAGGCTTTTTCAGAGTACATACCAGAAACAACTAAGTTTATTATCGCTCAACGTGTAAGCTCTGTTATGAATTCAGATAAGATTATAATTTTAGATGAAGGAAGAGTTGTAGCTGTTGGAACACATGATGAATTATTAAGAACTAATAAAATTTATCAAGATGTTTATTATTCTCAAATGGAAAGGGGTGTGAGTGATGCCAAGAGGTAGAAGGCCAGGTGGTTTTGACGGATTAAAAAAGCTAAATAAAAATACAATAAGAAGATTATTATCATATATAACAGGTACATATAAAGTGTTACTTGGGGTAGTTTTAGTATGTATTTTAGCAGGTGCAGTTGCTGGAGTATTAGGTTCACTTTTCTTACAGGTATTAATTGATGATTATATCGCACCACTCGCATTAGAAGCAAATCCTGTATTTACTGGATTGCTTAAGGCAATTTTAATTATGGGTGGAATATATCTAATAGGTATTTTTTCAACGTTCTTACAAACTAGAATTATGGCAGTAATTACACAGGGAATTTTGAAGAAAATTAGAGATGATATGTTTTCTCACATGGAAACGTTACCTATAAAGTATTTTGATACTCATGCTTATGGAGATATAATGAGTATTTATACAAACGATACAGATGCATTAAGAGAGATGATATCTCAAAGTGTTCCACAAGTTTTTTCTTCATTAATAACGATAGTAACAGTGTTTGCAGCTATGATTTATCTTAGCCCATGGCTTACATTGATGGTTTTGGTAATAATTGGTTTAATGTTTTTTACGACTTCTCAAATTGGAAGTAAATCTGCCAAATATTTTATGAAACAACAAGAATCACTTGGAAGTTTGAATGGATATATTGAAGAGTTAATCAATGGTCAGAAGGTTGTAAAAGTTTTTTGTCATGAAGAACAAGCAAAAGCCGAGTTTGATAGACGTAATGAAATATTAAGGGAAAATGCAGATAAGGCCAATAAGTATTCAATTATTTTAATGCCGGTTATTGCTAATCTTGGCAACTTGCAATATGTATTAATAGCAATTGTCGGTGGTGCATTAGCAATAAATGGAGTAAATGCGTTAACCTTAGGAGCAATAGCATCGTTTTTAAATTTAAGTAAGAGCTTTATAAGACCAATAAGCCAAGTAGCCCAACAAATAAGTTATATAGCAATGGCACTAGCTGGAGCAGAGAGAATTTTTAGCCTTATTGATGAGGAGTCTGAAAAAGATGAGGGATATGTAACATTAGTTAATGCAAAATATAATAAAGAGGGTCATTTAATTGAGTCTAAAAAGCGTACTGGAATTTGGGCTTGGAAACATCCTCATAAAGATGGCACAACTACCTATGTTGAATTGAAAGGTGATGTACGTTTCTTTGATGTAGATTTTGGGTATGAAGAAAATAAATTAGTTTTGCATGATATAGAATTATTCGCAGAGCCTGGTCAAAAGGTCGCTTTTGTTGGAGCTACAGGTGCGGGCAAAACAACAATTACAAATCTTATTAATAGATTTTATGATTTAGCCGATGGAAAAATTAGATATGATGGGGTTAATATAAATAAGATAAAGAAAAGCGACTTAAGGCGTTCTTTAGGAATTGTTTTACAAGATACTCATTTGTTTACTGGTACTATTATGGAAAATATTCGATATGGTAAATTAGATGCAAGTAATGCTGAAGTTGTTAAGGCTGCAAAGCTTGCTAATGCAGATGGCTTTATAAATAGACTTCCTAATGGATATAATACTGTTATAACAGGAGATGGTGCAAACTTATCTCAAGGCCAAAGACAGCTAATTGCAATAGCCAGAGCAGCAGTTGCAGACCCACCGGTTATGATTTTAGATGAGGCAACGTCAAGTATAGATACAAGAACAGAATCAATAGTTCAAAAGGGTATGGATTCGCTTATGAAAGGAAGAACAGTTTTTGTAATTGCTCATAGACTTTCTACAGTCCAGAACTCGGATGTTATTATGGTATTAGAGCATGGAAGAATAATAGAACGTGGTACTCACGAAAAATTACTTAGTGAGCAAGGCAAGTATTATCAATTGTATACAGGAGTGTTTGAATTAGAATAATTGTATAAGGAAGGGATAATATGGACGAACTAGTACATCCTTGGGAAAAAGAAAATAAAGTTAAGCGGGATATTGGTAGGGCCATAATGGTCGGTATAGGCGCTTTTATCATGGGTCTTAACCTAAATAGCTTTGTATATTTTGGTGGACTTATCCCTGGAGGTTTCGTTGGAATTGCAATTTTACTTCAAAAGCTTTTTGATACGTTTTTAAATATTTATGTTCCATATAGCTTTATAAATATTCCATTAAACCTTATTTTAGCGGTTATATGTTTTAAGTATATAGGAAAACGATTTGCAATTTTATCTATTGTAAGCATAGTGTTAACAGGTTTAGTTGTAGATTTATTTCCTCATTACGAAATAACCGGTGATTTATTGCTTACCTCAGTTTTTGGTGGAATAATTAATGGACTTGCTATAGCGATATGTTTAAATGCTGAAGCGACAACAGGCGGAACAGATTTTATTTCTGCACTATGCTCTAAAAAATATGGAATTGATGCATTTAATTATATTTTACTGGGTAATATTGCGTTACTTACCGTTGCAGGTCTTGTATATGGTTGGGAAAAAGCATTATACTCTATAATTTATCAATATGTAGGTACAGAAGTAATTCACTTGATATATAGAAGATATCAAAAGCAGACGTTGTTTATAATTACGGACAAGCCAGATGATGTATATAAAGAAATAAGAGAAACTACAAACCATGGAGCAACGCTTTTTAAAGGTAAAGGGCTTTATAAAGGAGGAGAAAAGAATTTAGTGTATTCGGTTGTTGCTGGAGATGAGATGTATTTGGTTATAAAGAATATAAAAAAAGCAGATCCAGATGCGTTTATTGATGTTATTAATTCAAATAGAGTAGAAGGCTGGTTTTTCCAGCGTCCGACTACGTAAATCATAATAAGGAAAGCTGTTATAAAACTTCTAAGATGATCAATTTCTGAAATTAAAAAGGCACCGGTAGCACCGGTGTCTTTTTGTATAAAAAGTGCACATAATTAGTTGAAAAAAACTGAGAGTGTGATATAATATAATGCGCGTTTAAACATATATTAAAGATCTTTTGTAAGAGAACTGGACGTTTTAAATATAAGTTGGTACTGGGCTTGGGTATCGACATTATATACAACATAATGAATTTGTGAAAGGTGGATGTCGGAATGAAAAATAGTCGTGCTTTTGTTTGCTGGCTACTGATTATTTTGGTGGTTATCCTGAGTCTGGGTTTGCAGGGGTGCAATACCAGCATTGCTGTAAAGCTTAAGGAAGCTACATGCCCTGTTTGTGGTAGACAGATGGAATACAAATGCACCTATTGTGAATCTATTGCTGAGAAGCAACTAGGAAATAGCGAGATACATGTGGACAGTATTGAAAAATGCCAGCATCCGCGCACTGAGCGGGAAGTCCTTATTGATGAGTGGAAGTCCTACCCGACACATGTTTTTGAAAAAAATGTGTGCTACACATATACTGTGGATAGAATTTACAAATGCAATAAGTGTGGGGAAGATATATGGGTAACCCTCAAAGAGTTCGAGATTTCTCATAATTTCAATGAAAACGGCGAATGCATCGAATGCGGATACACTAAAATTTCATAAACATTACAATACACCGGCAGCCCCCGGTGTATTATTTTACAAAAAAATATTTATTATTTTAATATTGCGGAAATGGCACTATTATGCAATATTAGAAGAATAAGGACAAGCTGTATACATAACTAGTTGCAAAAAAAATAATAATGTGGTATAATGATAATGTCTGAAAAAATAGATTTAATCTCCCTTGTAAGGGAGATGGATGTTTAATATATCCTTTTCATTGGAATCCGATGGGGCTGACATCGGTTTATATAAAAAAATAATGAAAGGAGGACGTTCTAAAATGAAGAGACGTCCCATTTTGACAATTATCCTGGTTATCCTGTGCCTGGCCCTGCTGGGCCACGTGGTTTGGTGCCTCGTGCATCATATCCACGGTGAGAAGGCCGAACCCGTGTGCTCCGTTTGCGGGAAGGTCGAAGCCGAATGCGACTGCAAAGTTGTTATCGACGGTCTGCGCAAGCAGCTGTCCGATCTTCAGCTCGCACGCACTGCCCCGGATCTGAATCTCATCGACGACTGCCAGCACATCCACTACGACATCAACGAATTGGTGGACTATACCTCCGACCCGATTATCGTCGGTACGGAGGACGCCTGCGTGGAATATCATATCTACGCAGGGGCGAAGTGCGGCGATTGTGGTGAGACCATATGGGTGGCGACGAGGACCACGGTAGAACCGGGTCATGACTTCGGGGACGATGACGTGTGCGATCGGTGTGGCTACAAAAAGCCGCCCGAGCCGGAAAAGATTATCATTTACGTTCCGGTGACTCCGCAGCCGACTCCCGAACCTACCCCCGAACCCACTCCGGAGCCCACGCCTGAACCCACGCCCGAACCCACCGCTGAACCCACGCCTACCCCCACCGCTGAGCCCACGCCTACCCCCACCGCTGAACCCACGCCTACCCCCACCGCTGAACCCACGCCTACCCCCACCGCTGAGCCCTGCAAGCACAAGCATACTCGTTATGAGTATAGCGAATGGGAGTGCCAGGGAGTATATCCCGATGCTCCTGAAGATGGGCATATCATCTCCCGCCTGGTTTACACCTATTGTAAGGACTGCGGGATTCTGCTCGGCGTAGAGCAGGAGTCCAAGCTGGAGCGCCATGACTTCAACCGCTACGGAGAATGCAAAATCTGCGGTTACAAGCCGCAGCCCTCTGGTGGATGGAATCCGCCTTCCGGCTGGAACCCCAACCCCAGGCGTCCTCTTGGTGAGGATGAAGGTACCGCTCCCGGCACCATCGGTGGTGAATCCTACGAGGATCCCGGAGTCCCTGGCAAGCCGACTGAGTCCTACGAGGACCCCGGAGTCCCTGGCAAGCCGACTGAGTCCTACGAGGACCAGGGTGGAGCAGGAAAGCCGATTGAGTCCTACGAGGACCAGGGTGGAGCAGGAAAGCCGATTGAGTCCTATGAGGACCAGGGTGGAGCAGGAAAGCCGATTGAGTCCTATGAGGACCAGGGTGGCG
>JAEEXS010000139.1 GCA_016287855.1 Clostridia bacterium | reverse complement strand
CTAGCTGGAGAAGTTGAAGAGATAAAAGACTTAAATTTTGAAGAAATTTCAAATATGTTCGAAAATAAAATGGAAACAGCCCTAGAAACTCATTCTGCTCCTAATATACAAGATAGTATATTTAAGTATTTAATGGGATATGGTAATTATGAAGTAGGAGATATACTAAGAAGGTATATGAGCGTTTCAAAGGCAATTAGAATAAGAGAAAGGGCTGAGAAAAAAGGAGATACTGCCTTAATTCAGGAAGCAAAATTATTTGAAATTATGTTTGAAGTAATTGAGCAAATAAATAATTGCGAAGATTTAGAGAAATTAAGAGATATTGTTGAAAAAATACAATCTATGGACTCTGAAAAAATATTAGAGCTTAGATTACAATTACGTGGTATAAAAGAAAAAATAAGAACGTTATATGAGCACAATGCAGAATCTGAATTAACAGACATAAGTAAAATGTTACCTAAAGATATAGATAAAGATACTGTGCCGGTAGTGGATTTAAGTAATAGAGAATACTTAATTTATATGCACGCGACAGAAAGGTCTCCTGAAAACTTCGTAGCAGAATCGTTAAGAAGAAATACGAATATATGTGTATCTCCTAATAGTGATGAACATCTAGCTTTTTATTATGGCGGTAGATTTGGAATTAGGATTGGTTTTACAAAGTTGCCAACAGGAGCATTTATAGGTTCTTCTCCTACAAATATGAGTAGTAATGGTAGTATAGGGTATAATGATTTTGATATTAAAGAAGTTAGTAGACTTTTTCAGTTAGAACCAATAAGAGATTCTTTTGCTGATAATAGTCAACATGGAGAAACTATACTCTTTACACATGGGCTTTTGCCAACTTGTATAGTTATGCGAGATCCTTCCGATGCAGCACAAATAAGGAATGAAGAAGAATATGCTAAAAAATTGCAAGAATTGATAAGAGAATCTATAAAAAGCAGAATATATGAAGGTATGCCGGAAGATGAAAAACAAGCTATTTTAGAAGAGGCCGATAGTTTTATAATTTCTTTGGTAAAAACACAAAAAGTAAATGAAAGAGTGGTTAACTACACTATTTCAGAAGAAGAAAAACAAAATACAGTTAAGGAAGAAAAAAGCGAAACAGGATTAGGTGTATTTGATAGTTTAAGAGATTTGTTAATAGATGAAAATAGTGTAATTGTTGAAGGAAATGCAAAATATGTATATGATGGAAAAATATATAGTAAATCTGAAACGCCAAGCTTAACCAAAGCAATTCAAAAACTGCAGGATATAGTATATACCGGTCAAGAGGAAAGTCGATTAAGGACAATTGAGATTAATGGAGAGCTTTTAGTTGAAGCACCTCAAAGTAAGGCAAATTTAGAAGGATATACTAGAGATTCTGGAGAATTTGCGAAAAAAACGTATGAAGGGTTATTAACGGAATTTTTAATGGACCATTTAATAGCAAGTTATTTGCCTTCAAATGATAGTTTTTCTATAAACTCAGATGGCACAGTATATAGATTTGAAAGAGAAGGATTTACTTCAACAGAGGATCTTGTATCAGAGAAGGGCAATTTATATACGGGTATGACTTATTATCGTTTTGATAGAAAGTATGGAAATAATTTATACAGAAAAATGTTTGAACAACACATAGAGAAGGGAATATTTACAGATAGAGACTGGGGAAAACTGGAAGAAACGGCTAGAAGAATAAAAAGTATACCTCCTAAAGAATATAATGCAATATTTGAAGATTATATAAATACACTATCAGAAGATAAAAGGGATGTTGCTAGAGGAATATTGGCTTCAAGAAGATATAATATAGTAGAAGATATAAAAGAATTTAGGGATAGAATAGAAAGTTTAAGAAAAGAAAGAGAAGAAATCCCAGAATTTGAGGATGGCAGTAAAATTGCATTTATAAATGACATACATGGAAACTTTGAAGCATTAAAGAGTTTGGTAGAAAATTTAGAGAAAAAGGGTAAAACGGATATATTTATACTTGGAGATATAATAGGATTTGGCGCTCAATCTAATGAGTGTCTAGATTTTGTACGAAAAAAGGAACAAGCAGGTTTAAGAATAAAATGTTTGTTAGGTAACCATGAATTATATGTTTTAATGGGTAATCAGAGTAACGGTTCTCCAGATCCACAAGAAGTAGAAATGGATATAAATGAAATATCCCCTGAAAATAGAAGATATATGGAAAGTATGCTTATGACAAAAAGAATAAAAGTTAATGGGAAACTAATAGAACTTGTACATTTCCCACAAACAGAGGATTTTGTGGATGATAAAGAAATATTTAAACATGGTGGTACAAGAGAGGCAAATGATGAGATTGATTATGTGGTGTATGGTCATGAACATTTAACAGAAGGAATAAGTGAAGTAATTCAGCCTAGAGTGGACGGGCAATTTATAAACTTACCTAGTTCAGGATGTGTACATGGTCAGCAGACAACTTACTCTGAAGTAGGAATAGGTGAAACGGGAGAGCTAGTATGTAGAACGATTGGAGGAGAATATGATTATCAAAAAAATAGTAGTGAAATAGAG
>JAEEXS010000138.1 GCA_016287855.1 Clostridia bacterium | reverse complement strand
CATGGAACACAACATTTTATAGCAGCAGAAACAAGAATATTTGAGTGGGCAATAAAACAAAAAGCAGGGGAAATAACAGTAAAAAACAATGCTGATATAAGAAAGATTGAAAACAAATTAAATTGTGTAATCGATACAGGAAATACATGTGTTGACACGTTTAAAGGGGTATGGACGACGATTGGTCAGATGTAGAAAGATATGGGTGTTGAAATAACATGAGAAAATCAATTCAAATATTATTACTAATTACATTTATGTTTTTAATCAGTTCGTGTGGTGAAAAAACATATGTTTATTTTAATTACAATTGTAAAGGTAATGATTACCATAAATGTGAACTAAAAAATAATAAAATAAATTGTGAAATAGTAACTCCAACATGTGAAGGATATATATTTAAAGGTTGGTATAAGGCAAATGAATATGAAAAAGAAGCAGATTTGTCTCTAGAGTTTAAAGATAAAGAAATAATTTATGGTAGATGGGAAAAAATAGAATCAGAACCACAACACGGTGGAGAAGAACCAGAAATAATTGACCCAACTCCAGAACCTACTACACCAGATAATCCAACTCCAGAACCAGATGATGGTGACATAACTATTCCAGAGGAAAACCCAACTTATGTAATAACATTTAATGCAAATGGAGGAAATAATAGTGGGTTGTCTCCAGTTAGAGGAATAAAACATGGGGATAATTTGCCAAAGGCAGTGATACCAACAAGGGAAGGATATACATTTAATGGATGGTATGATAGTGCATCAGGAGGAGTAGCATATTATAATGCAAAAGGAGAAGCATTAAGAATATTTGATAAAGAAACAAATATGACACTTTATGCTCAATGGAAGAAAAATATATTAACTATAGAGTACAATGGTGCAGGTGGAACATGGAATAATACAAATAGTACAACATATGGAGTAAATGAATATGGAACGGTAATATTTAAGTCAACCAAAGAGACATATAAATTGCAATTATATTATGGAGAAGAATTGATATCAACAGGTTTAACTGATTGTAATGGAACATGGTTCAACTGGAAAAAAGACGGATATAAGGTAGAAGAAGGAAAAGAATACTTTATAGAGAAAGGGAATAACAAAACACCAATAGATCAAAACAAGGTATATAAAGCAGTAGACTTAGCAAATTATGGTGGATGTAATCTATCCAAAGAGAGTTGTAATATAACTGTTAAAGTAAATTGGAAGAAGGCAAATGCTATCGAAGCAACATGTACTGGTGAATATGAGAATGGCGATGGTTTAGCTAAATTAACTGTATCAGTATCAAAAGGAAAAGTTGTAAATTATAAATTTTTATTAGATAACAAGGTAGTAAAGAGCTCTAGTTCATCAAGTTATAAAGCCAATAGTAAATATACATTATTAATTAATCCTGAGGTAATACTTACTGAAAGTGGTGGAGAATCAAAAATTATATCTTGTAGTGTTAATCATGTGGCATTTCCAGAATACAACAAAAGCGGATATAAATTTAGTAAAAATTCAACACTTGATAAATCAAATTCAATTAGCAATCCGGCTTTAAATAATAGAATTGAGTATTATTTATATATTCCTGAATCAGCAGGGAAAACAACTAAAGAAATGCCATTAATTATAGGTTTCCATGGTGGTGAATCATCTGGTATTGCGGCGTCTTCACCAAAGCATGGCCTACTTGGCGTAAATGCTAGAAAACCTGAAGCAATTATCATTGCTCCAACAAATGTGGCTGGATCAAAAAATTGGGAAGATGGTATGTATAGCGCTAGAGAAATCATATATTCAATAGTAAAAAAATACAATATTGATTTAAATAGAATTGTTGTTAATGGTGGAAGTCAAGGTGGATTTGCTACATTCCTATTTGGATTCTTAGAGGAACAAGTTATATATTATGCAAATAATGATATATCATTAGAAACAGTTGCAAATCAATATGGAACTACAGCAGAGCAAGTTAAAGAATATAACAAGAAATTGAATAGATCAAATAGAGTAGTTACGAGTGGTATTTATGGATTAAAATTTACAGATAATTCTCAAACTACTTTAAAACAAGGATCTGTAGCAATTTTAAGAAGCAAAAATTCAAGTGACCAAAGAAGCATGGTTTCAATACTTATTCCAAATAGTCCTGCTGCAAATTTATCACGTTGTGCATTTAGTTCATCCAATGTAACTAAAAGTACTAATAGTCCATGTCCTTCAGTACCAGCATATACAATAAAGACACCAATTTGGTTAATTGTATCAGAAGAAGAAGGATATTCTAAGATAAAGAATTTTGCTGCATCAATAACAGAATATTATGAAAAAAATGGCAATGATATAAGATATACAGTTCTACAAAATATAAAAAATGTAAAACATGGCGGTAGTAAATTATATGATCCTCATGGAACACAACATTTTATAGCAGCAGAAACAAGAATATTTGAGTGGGCAATAAAACAAAAAGCAGGGGAAATAACAGTAAAAAACAATGAAGGCATAAGACAAATTGAAAACGAATTAAATTGTGTAATCGATACTGGAAATACATGTATTGACACG
>JAEEXS010000037.1 GCA_016287855.1 Clostridia bacterium | reverse complement strand
ACGGATGATCTTATAGATCATATTATGCTTAACGACCTTATAAAAAGCCTGGACGAGCGGGACAAAAAGATCATCCTGCTGCGCTATTACCGCGACAAGACTCAAAGCGAAGTTGCGGAAATACTTGGCGTTTCGCAAGTGCAGGTATCCCGCTTGGAAAGTAAGATACTATCCTATTTGAAAACCAAACTCACTTCATAAAAAAAGCCTCGCAAGTTTTCTGCGAGGCTTTGCTTTTATTTGGGTGATTATTTTTGCTTCTTATCGTTCACGACCCCTTCTTTCAAAGCCGCCAAAGTAGCGGTGATGTTTTGAAGTTCGGCAGGAATGATGATCTTGGTGGACTCCCCTTTGGAAAGCTCGATCAACGCCCTGTCCCCTTCAAGCGTAAGATAAGCGTTGTTGGGGTTTGCCTTGTTGATAAGGTCTACGGCGGTAGCTTTACCTTCCGCTTCCGCGATCAAGGCAGCCTTTTCCGCTTCCGCTTGCAGGATCTTGGACTCCTTATCCGCCTCGGCGCGGAGGATCTTGGCTTGCTTTTCACCTTCCGCTACGAGGATGTTGCTCTTCTTTTCACCTTCTGCGCGCAGGATGGCCTCCCTGCGCTCACGCTCGGCGCGCATCTGCTTTTCCATCGCTTCCTGAATGTCTTTCGGGGGAAGTATGTTTTTGAGCTCCACGCGGTTGATCTTGATGCCCCACGGATCGGTCGCTTCGTCAAGGATGATGCGCATCTTGGAATTGACGGTATCACGAGAGGTCAACGTTTCGTCAAGTTCAAGCTCACCGACGATGTTACGAAGCGTCGTTGCGGTAAGGTTTTCGATTGCCGAGATGGGTCTGTCGACGCCGTAAGTATAAAGTTTTGCGTCGGTGACTTGGTAGTAAACGACGGTATCGATCTGCATCGTGACGTTATCTTTGGTGATAACGGGTTGCGGCTTAAAATCCGCCACTCTCTCTTTGAGAGAGATCGGACGCGAAGTTTTATCAAAGATCGGCAAAACGTAATGGACGCCCGTTTCAAGAGTCTTGCGATATTTTCCCAAACGTTCCACCGTCACGACCGTTGCCTGCCTGACCACGCGGATACCCGTGACCAAAACGGTAAGGATGACGATACCGAGAACTAACAATACGATTTCTGCTGCGTTCATAAATTATCCTCCTATTTGTTATCTGCTACTTCTATGAGTTTTACTATCAGTTTGTTACCGTTAACGGCAACAACTTCGACGACGGAGCCTTCTTCGATGGTTTGCACCTCATCCTCGGGAACTGCGCTCCAAACGACGTCTGCGATCTTTACCGAGCCCATTTGCCCGAATTTTGCCGTAGTCAACATAAAAACCTTTTTCCCGATCAACGAGTCGACGTTGGTCTTCTCATTCATGTGCCGGAGCATAAGCTTGCGACAAATGGGACGGAGTCCGATGATAAACACCGCGGAAAGTACGATAAACACGATCAGTTGCACCCACCAAGGGATGCTCGGAAATGCGCTTAATATCAAAGCTACGATGCCGGCTGCGGTAAACCAGATCGACGTCATATCCATCGTGCAAAGCTCAATGACCGTCGCAACTACCACGACGCCGAGCCATACCCAAAGGGAAACCTGTGGCATAAAATGCACCTCCTTTACATTGGATATATTATATTTTATTTGAACAAAAAAGTCAACTTAGACGCCATCGGCTTAATCATAATTTAGTATAGGCAAAAAATAGGAGCGCGCTTTCTTATTCCTCGCAATCGAATATCGCCTTGCTTTCGATCCTGTCGCCGTACGTCCGCTTCCATTCCTTGTGCATATCCGAAACGTCGTATGCAAGAAGCCCAGCGGGGGTGAGGGTCATTTCGATCATAATGCTATAGCGGTTTTCCCTGTCGCTATTTGACGGATGCACCTTCACGTCCGTCACCCCGTCGATCAACAAGGCTTTATCAAACAAACGCCTGATCTCCGGCAGCAGCCGCTCCGTATCATTCTTATCCTTAAATTTTGCGATAATGTAGTGTTTCATAAGCGTCCTTTATGCATATCATCAAATGCTCTTCCATTCCAAACCGATCAAATATGGTGTGTATCAATTTTACTTTTTTAAATTTCCATACATACTCTTTATCATGCCTATTTGTTTTGGTGAAAAAATATAGTATAGAAGCCAATTTTGAAGGTTTTCCAAAGCGCTTTTCCAAAGTCTTTTGCACTTTTTCAAAGGAGCGAAAGAGCGCCGCTTCGTTAGAGTAATCTATATCTGCGCTATTTAATTCCAACATCTCCAGTTTGCCGTGCCAATTAAAGTGAAACCCAATATCTCCGTGAAGTTGTTTATCAAATAATGTAACTGACCTTGCGTAATAGTAGTGGTCTGTTACCTTTTCATATTTATATCCTTTCAATAGTTCTGGCAGATCCTTTTCCATCAAAGACCAAGGTAGAAATAATGACGGTTCGTCAACCGTCAGTCCTAAAACAAATTCATCCGTGCTAAACTTTAACTTTTTCATAGTGTAATCATATCATTTTTTACGTCAGCTGTAAATCGTTGCTTGCAAATTCGATTGGGATAAAAAAAAGACCAATCGATGTTGATTGGTCTTTTTTTTTGGTGGAGAGAGATGGATTCGAACCATCGAAGTCGGTGACAACAGATTTACAGTCTGCTCCCTTTGGCCACTCGGGAATCTCTCCGGATGATGGAGCTGGTGATCGGAATCGAACCAACAACCTGCTGATTACAAATCAGCTGCTCTGCCAATTGAGCTACACCAGCAGGGCTGGTGCCTTGGGGCGGAGTTGAACCACCGACACGGGGATTTTCAGTCCCCTGCTCTACCAGCTGAGCTACCAAGGCATAAATATGGCGATCCGAATGGGGCTCGAACCCATGACCTCCAGCGTGACAGGCTGGCGTTCTAACCAACTGAACTACCGGACCGCATTATAAACGAAACTTTTGTGGTGGGCCTTCACGGACTCGAACCGCGGACCAATCGGTTATGAGCCGACCGCTCTAACCAACTGAGCTAAAGGCCCAAGATACTTCTTGGTCGGGGTGAAGAGACTTGAACTCCCGGCCCCATGGTCCCAAACCACGTGCGCTACCAGCTGCGCTACACCTCGATGACTTTATATATGTTATCACTTAAGACAAATATTGTCAATATATATTGGCAAAATTTATTATGCTACTTTTTTACATATATTGTTGAAAAAAATATTTTATTTTGGTATATTTAGAGGTAAAGGGGGGAGAATTATGGCTATTAACTGGTTAATTATAGCAGTCTTGTTTTTTGTTGGCGAATTGGTTTGCCCTGTATTTTTCTTGTTTTGGTTTTCGGTTGGTGCATTAGTCGCTATGCTTTTATCTCTTGTTGTACCTAGTATAACAGTACAAATAATAGTATTTTTAGTTGTTTCAGTAATACTACTTATCTTTATGAAACCCCTTACTAATAAGCTTTTTAAGAATAAGGAAAAAGATGAGTTGAATACAAATGGAACTATTGGGAAAACTGCAGTTGTAATAAAAGAAATAGATAATTTAAAAGGAACTGGAGAAGTTAAAGTTGGTAGCGAAGTATGGCGTGCTGTTAGTGATGATGATAGCAAGGTTATACCTCAAGATGCCAAAGTTATCGTATTAAAGATAGATGGAGTTAAGGTTATTGTAAAAGAAGAAACTGAGCAACAATAGATTTGAAATAATAATATTAATTTCTCTAATTCGATAACCGATTAGATTAAAGGAGATAGTTAGTAAAGGAGGATTTTTATGGATCAAGTATTAGTATGGGCTGTTGTTATAATAATAGCAGCATGGATAATCTTACATCATAGTGTTAAGATCGTAAGAACATCTGAAGAAAAAATAGTTGAAAGATTAGGTAAGTATCACAGAACTCTAAATGCTGGTTTGAATTTTGTAAACCCTATAACAGATAGGGTTGCAAAGACTGTTGACTTAAAACAACAAATTATGGATGTACCTCCTCAAGGGGTTATAACCAAGGATAATGTTACAATTAGAATAGATACAGTCGTATTCTACAGAATCACAGATTCTTTAAAAGCTGTATATCAAATTGCTAACTTAAATCAAGGTATTGCAAATATCGCTATTACAACAATAAGAGATATTATTGGTAAGATGGATTTAGACGATACGTTCTCTTCAAGAGATTCGATTAACGACCAATTACGTCAGATTTTAGATGAAGCTACAGACCAATGGGGCTGTAAAGTTGAAAGAGTTGAAGTTAAAGATATTACACCTCCACCGGATATTAGAGATGCGATGGAAAAACAAATGAATGCTGAAAGAAACAAGAGAGCTAAGATACTAGAAGCTGAGGGAGACAAGCAAAGTGCTGTTACTCGTGCTGAAGGTGAGAAAGATGCTGCAATCTTAAAAGCAGAAGCTGAAAAACAATCTAATATTCGTCGTGCTGAAGGTATTAAAGAAGCTAAGATATTAGAGGCTACTGGTGAATCTGATGCTATTCGTCAAATCGCTGAAGCTAAAGCTAAAGAAGTAGAATTAATTTATGGAGCTATTAAGGAAGCTAAACCAGACGATAAACTTGTTGCAATTAAGTCATTAGAAGCTCTTGAAAGAGTCGCTGAAGGACCTGCTAACAAGGTATTTATTCCATTTGATGCAACTAAGACTCTTGCATCAGTTAGTGCTTTATTTGAAGCTAAATAGTTTAATTATATAAATAGAACACTTACTATAAAGTGAGTGTTCTATTTTATGTGATGGAAATTTGGGAGGGATTATTATGCATGAAGAATTGTTAAAATATGTAGATCATACTTTACTTAAGCAGATAGCTACGTGGGAAGATATAAAAGTTATTTGTGATGATGCTATAAGGTATAATACAGCATCTGTTTGTATTCCGCCGTCATATGTAAAAAAAGCTAAGGAATATGTTAAGAATAGAATGAAAGTATGTACAGTTATAGGTTTCCCAAATGGGTATAATACTACAAATGTAAAAGTATTCGAAACTAAAGATGCAATAGAAAATGGTGCAGATGAAATAGATATGGTCATTAATATTGGGCTTCTGAAAGAAAAGAAATATGATGAGATTTTAGAAGAAATAAACCTTATAAAGTCTGCTTGTGATGGCAAAATATTAAAAGTAATAATTGAAACTTGTCTTTTGACCGAAGAAGAAAAAATAAAGATGTGTGAGATAGTTTCTAATTCAAATGCAGACTATATAAAAACTTCAACTGGTTTTTCTACAGGAGGCGCAACCCTTGAAGATATAAAGTTATTTAGAGATAATATAAAAAATGGACAGGGTATAAAAGCAGCTGGCGGTATATCTTCTTTTGAAGATGCGCAAGCTTTTGTAGATAATGGTGCGACAAGACTTGGCACAAGTAGGCTTGTAAAATTAATGAAAGAGTAATTAAAAAAGGTGGATTTTATGAAGGCAGAAGAAGCAGTTAATTTATATGGAATGGATATAATATCTTCAAGCGGTATGGATATTGAAAAAGAATGTATGCAACATGGGCGAACTAGTGTATTTGTTCATTCATTTAATGTTGCATGTTTATGCTTTAGTATTGCGGAGAAATTAAATCTTAAAGTAGATAAAAAATCGCTTATTCGTGGAGCTTTGCTCCATGACTATTTTTTGTACGATTGGCATGTTAATGATAAAAGTCACAAATGGCATGGATTTACTCATCCAAAAACAGCTTTAATAAATGCTACAAAAGACTTTGAACTTAATTCTATTGAAAAAGATATGATATTAAAGCACATGTTTCCACTTAATTTAAGTGTTCCAAGATATAAAGAATCAGTAGTTTTATGTATTTCAGATAAGATATTAGCTATTTGTGAAACGCTAGGAATAAAGCGTTTTAGATATGACTTAAAAAGATAAATTTTAAAAATTTATCTTTTTTTTTAATAAATATGGATTTTTTATTTTCTTTAGTATATGATAACACTTGTGAGAGAGTATTCACAAATTATAAATTAGGAGGTAGTAATAATGGCAGAAAAGTATGTTTACTTATTTAGCGAGGGTAACGCTAGTATGAGAAATCTTCTCGGCGGTAAAGGTGCTAACCTTGCAGAAATGACCAATATAGGGTTACCAGTTCCTCAAGGTTTTACTATTACAACTGAAGCTTGTACTAAATATTATGAAGATGGCAAGAAGATTAATGATGAGATTCAAGCACAAATCATGGAATATATCTCAAAGATGGAAGAAATAACAGGAAAGAAGTTTGGAGATATAGAGAACCCATTATTAGTATCAGTTCGTTCTGGAGCTAGAGCTTCTATGCCTGGAATGATGGATACAATTTTGAACTTAGGTTTAAATGAAACAGTTGTTGAAACTTTAGCTAATAAATCCGGGAACCCACGTTGGGCTTGGGATTGCTATAGAAGATTTATTCAAATGTACTCAGATGTAGTTATGGAAGTTGGTAAGAAATATTTCGAGCAACTTATAGATAAAATGAAGGCAGAAAGAGGCGTTTCTCAAGACGTAGAACTTACTGCTGATGATTTAAAAGAATTAGCTAACCAATTTAAAGCTGAATATAAGAGTAAGATTGGTCAAGATTTCCCTAGCGATCCTAAGGAACAATTAATGGGAGCTATAAAGGCTGTATTTAGATCTTGGGACAATCCTCGTGCTAATGTATATAGAAGAGATAACGATATCCCTTATTCATGGGGAACTGCTGTTAACGTTCAATCAATGGCATTCGGTAATATGGGAGACGATTGTGGAACTGGTGTTGCATTTACTCGTGACCCTGCTACTGGTAACAAAGGCTTATTTGGTGAATTCTTAACAAATGCACAAGGAGAGGACGTTGTTGCAGGTGTTCGTACACCTATGCATATTACTGAAATGGAGCAAAAATTCCCAGAAGCATTTGCTCAATTTAAAGAAGTTTGCGAAACTCTAGAAAAACATTATAGAGATATGCAAGATATGGAATTTACAGTTGAACATGGTAAATTATACATGCTTCAAACAAGAAATGGTAAGAGAACAGCAAGAGCTGCATTAAAAATTGCTTGTGATTTAGTTGATGAAGGAATGATTACAGATAAAGAAGCTGTTGCAATGATAGATCCACGTAACCTAGATTCATTGTTACACCCTCAATTTGATCCTAACGCATTAAAGACAGTTGAACCTATTGCTAGAGCTTTAGCTGCTTCTCCTGGAGCTGCTGCTGGTAAGATAGTATTTACTGCAGAAGATGCTAAAGAGTGGAATGCAAGAGGAGAAAAAGTAGTTTTAGTAAGACTTGAAACTTCTCCTGAAGATATAGAAGGAATGAAAGCTGCTCAAGGTATACTTACAGTTCGTGGTGGTATGACATCTCACGCAGCTGTTGTTGCTCGTGGAATGGGAACTTGTTGTGTATCTGGATGCTCTGAAATTGCTATGGACGAAGAAAATAAGACATTCGTTTTACATGGTAAAACATATCATGAAGGAGATACAATTTCTTTAGATGGCTCAACAGGTTGTATTTATGATGGCTTACTTCCTAAGGTTGATGCATCTATTACTGGTGAGTTTGGAAGAATTATGGCTTGGGCAGATAAATATAGAAAATTAGGTGTTAGAACAAATGCAGATACACCAAGAGATGCTAAAAAAGCTCGTGAACTTGGTGCAGAAGGTATTGGACTTTGTCGTACAGAGCATATGTTCTTCGAAGCAGATAGAATCGCTGCTATTCGTGAGATGATTTGTTCAGATACAGTAGAACAAAGAGAAAGAGCTTTAGCAAAATTAGAGCCTATGCAACAAGGAGACTTCGAGCAATTATATGAAGCTATGGAAGGATATCCTGTTACAATTCGTTTCTTAGATCCTCCTCTACATGAATTCGTTCCAACAGAGGAAAAAGATATTGAATTACTTGCTAATACTCAAGGAAAGTCAGTTCAAGAGATTAAGAATATAATTGCAAGCTTACACGAATTTAACCCTATGATGGGTCATCGTGGATGCCGTTTGGACGTTACTTATCCAGAAATAGCAAAGATGCAAACAAGAGCTGTTATAAAGGCTGCTATTAATGTAAATAAAGCTCATCCAGAATATCATATCGTTCCTGAAATTATGATTCCATTAGTTGGAGAGGTTAAGGAATTAAAATATGTAAAAGATATTGTTTGCGAAGTTGCTGATGAAGTAATCAGAAATGCTGGAGTTGAGTTAAAATACAAAGTTGGTACTATGATTGAGATACCTAGAGCTGCTTTAACAGCTGATGCTATTGCAAAAGAAGCTGAATTCTTCTCATTTGGTACAAATGATTTAACTCAAATGACATTTGGTTTCTCAAGAGATGATGCTGGTAAGTTCTTAGGTGCTTACTATGATAAGAAGATTTACGAGCAAGATCCATTTGCTAAGATTGACCAAGTTGGTGTTGGACAATTAGTTGAAATGGCTGCAACAAAAGGTAGAGCTACAAGACCAGATATTAAACTTGGTATTTGTGGAGAACATGGTGGAGATCCTTCATCTGTAGAGTTCTGTCACAGAGTTGGTTTAACGTATGTTTCTTGTTCACCTTACAGAGTTCCTATTGCAAGACTTGCTGCTGCACAAGCCGCAATTAAAGACGAGAAATAAATAATATATGGAAAGGGTTAAGTTGTAATATATATAAGTGAAATTTGCAGCTTAATCCTTTTTGTATATAGTTAATAAGAGGAAGGGGTATTATTTTATGAAAAAATTTGTTAAAAGTGTATTGTTGTTAATGGTAATTTGTATTGCTACTTTTGGGTTAGTAGGATGTGGCAAAGATAAAGATACAAGTAATGAGCCGGTAGTAGATGAAACAAAAACTGCAGGAGAAATTGATATTAAAACATTAAGTGACGAAGAAAAAATAGAGCATTTGATACATGGTTTGTTAAAAGCAAGTTATGGTGATCAACTTGATTCTGCTAAAATATATGTAGATAAGATGTACACAGCAGAAGAAGTTGAGCAAAATGAAGCTATTAAGAGTTTAAATATAGGCGAGAAGGATATTCCTTTTGAAGTATCAATGTATTTATTGCCTGTAGAAGGTGCAGATATAAATTTATTTACTATTGCTGATGGAGAATATAACGAAGAGACAGGTTGGGTAAGTGATATTCACAGACTTGGAATTTTAAGATATAACGAAGCAGATGATATCTATACTATAACTAATTATGGAACAGGATGGTAAATTATTAATAATAAAAAATCCTGGTTAGCTACACGGCTACCAGGTTTTTTTATTTTAAACTATATATTTTATGTAATAGGCGATTGCTTTAAAAATTGTGAATGGAATGAGTACAAAAATATCAAATTAATTAAATAAAATTGAAATACTAACCGATAATTTAAAACATAGTTATTTTTTATAATTAGTTGATTAATTTATATTAAAAGAAGTAAAATATTTAGTGAGGAATGATTTTTATAATATTTGGAAAATGAGAAGTAAAGTTAATTATTTGTTATGAAAGGATGAGTTATATGAAAAAAATGAAATTGGTGCTTGTTATTATGTGTTTGGTAGTTGCTATCGGCGTGGTGGGCTGTGGCCCAAAATCACAACAAGAAAATGGAGATAGTTCTAATGCCTCGGATATTAAGATTAATAAAATAGAAAATTTGGCGCATACCAAAATAAATGCAGAATCGATGGATATTACTAAAGAGGAATTACCAGCTGAACTTATAAATCTTGCAAACTTAAATGGTAAAGAACCAGAATATATTATTACTCTTTCTACAAAGACAGATCCTTCAAGTGAAGAATTTGATTTGCTTCATGATTATGTTTTATATTTTCATGATGTAGAGAAAAATACAAGTATTAAAGTTAGTGCTTCTGAAGTAGGAACTCCATTAAGAGATTATTTCTTCGAAGAGATATCTAATGATAAATCCAAGATTGCTGGAACTAATGTAAAAATTTCACAGTATGAAGATAGGTATATTATTAACCTCGAAAAAGGTGAATACTATTTAGATATTGAAACTACCCGTTTAACCGAGGATGAAATGATAAAAGTTGTAGAAGAAGTCGTAAAATAGAATAAAATAAAGAAAGAATACCTTTATTTTAAGGTATTCTTTTTTTTATGTGCGTAAAAAGCCGAAAACTTTTTATGTTTATTTTTCAAAAACCTTGAAAAAATAAGGATTATATGATATAGTGTAGGTGCATTGTTTTACTTAAGAAAATAAAAGAATTAAAAAATAAATTTTTTAAGGAGAACAAAACATATTAACAAAGCAGGAAATCAGACTTCCTTAAAAACAAAAAATTAAAGGAGGGAGTTTACGTAATGTTAAACAAACTAGTAAAAAAAACAGTATTTTTCGTAGTTATGACTTTAGTAGCTGCAATGGCCTTTGGGAATGTAACATTTGCAGCAACAACCACAGTGGGCCCAGTAATTGTAGGTAGTAGTGTTTGGAGAACCTCTGCAAAAAAAGCAACAGTAAAATTTTATTCTGATTCTGTTGGAACTTATTATTATTACGTAACAGATGATGATGATGTACCTTCAGTAAGTGATATTAAAGAGGCGAGTAGTGGGGTATATGGAAATGATGATGCAGTAGCTGGTATAAATAGCATTGATTTAACTGGACTATCTTCAGGAGAACAATATGTTTATATTTTAGTAGATAATGGTGTTACAAGTGATATATTAACTGTTGAGATGCCATATGATGTTTATTATTATGATGATTTTGAAATTTATGAGGAGAATACAGCAGCAAATTCCGCAGTTACTCAGTATATTTTAAAATATGAGGGTACTGGAAGCGGAAATCAAAAAATAATATCTTCTGAACAAATAGATGGTTATACAGGAAAAGTTTTACAATTGCAAGGAAGAAATTCATGGGCTTCAGAAGTAAGACATGCTTTTACCCCAGATAACGAACAATACATGGTTATTGAAGCTAGTGTTAAACCTGTATCTGGAACATCACCTAGTAGTGTCACAATTGCATCTTCTTCTGCAGGAGGAACTTGGACAAATGCAGTTTGCAGATTTGGCCTTGAGGATAATGGATTTTGGTATGGAAAAAATGATACTTCAACGGATGCAGATACAAATTTAACATATTCAAATGGAAATTGGTATGATACTAAATTAATATTAGATAGAACAAATAATTTATTTTATATAAGTATAGATGATTCTTTTGTTAATAATGAGGGTTATGAAGCTGCTTCAGCAACTCCTGAATGGTTTAGTTTAACTGGTGGTAATATTGCAACAAATACCGTGTATTATGACAATATAAAAGTATATACCACTGATTCAATGGAAGATTTACCTGAAGTTACACCAACAACCTATACAGCGAGAGTGTATGCTATAGATGTTGCAAATGGTGAGGAAATAGAAGGAGCAACTATTCAAATAATAGATAGTCAAGGAACTGTAGTTAAAGAGTGGATTTCAACAAGCGAAGGTTACGAAGCAGAAGAATTAAATTGTGATGAAGAGTATATTCTAAGGGTAATTGTTGCACCTGAAGGTTATACAATTGCAACAGATACAACATTTACTATAGATTCTGACGGAGGAATTACTTCTACAGGAAGTACAACAACTGATGAAGATAGCAATACAGTTTTATTAGTGGAATTTGCTAAAACTCATGTTGAAGTGTCGAGTGTAAAAAGTTCAGATGGTTCTGAACTTGATGGAGTCACAATTCAAATACTAGATAGAGAAGGTAATGTTGTAGAAGAATGGGAGTCAACAACCGAAAAACATGTAATAGAAGGATTAAAGACAGGGGAAGAATATACTTTAGCTGTGACTGTTGTTCCAAATAATTATGTACTTCCTACTTATAGTACTTTTATAATTGATGAAGAAGGCAATGTTACTTCATCAGGATCCATTACTGAAGATGGAGTCATGTTAGTTGAAGTAAGTAAAGAAGATGCACCAGTTACATACGAAGTAACTTTAAATCCAAATGGTGGTAGTGTTACTCCTACAAGTATAGAAGTCGAAGAAGATGGTACTTATGGGGAGTTGCCTATTCCAGAACCTGCTGAAGAAGGAATAAATTTCTTAGGCTGGTTTAAGAGCAGAGTAGTTTATGATGATAATGCGTGTTTCAATGATACAACAATAACTAATTATGTTGTTCGTGCGACTCCAGCAGCCGACATGAATCATCACAATTCAGGTGTTCACTATTTTAATTATGGAGATATATTAGTATTTAATGTAACTGTTCCTGATGCAGAAATATTAAGAGTTGATTTAAATGATACTTATATTCCAACATCTTGCTATACTATTTCTGAGGATGGACATAATGTTAAAGGTGTTGTTGAAATAACGAATAGTTATGATATTTGGTATGTACTTGATTTTATAGATGTAGAAATTACAAAAGATGTTGATCCATATGATTATGATGGATACACAATAAATGAGTTTTCTATATATAAAACTCCTGTTACATCTGAAACCAATATTGAAAATGTAGCACATTCTTTAATTGCTGGTTGGGATACTTTAACACCAGTGACAACAGTAAAATATACTTTAACAGTTGATCTAAATGGTGGTACCGCAGGAACGGAGTTCCAAGAATCTGAACAATTAGATGCAAATACAGAAGGACCAATATTAGATGTTCCAGAATCTTTTGCAATAGCTCCAGAAGGATATGAATTTGATGCATTAGAAATAAATGGGGTAAGATATGAAGTTGGCTCAACATATACATTAATTGAAGATGCTAATATTAAGATTTTATGGAAGTTGAAAGAAACTATACCAACTGATAGTGCCTCTTCATCTAGCGGAAAATCTTCTTCTGGTAGTATAATCCCATCTAGTTATAAAATAACAACAAATATTGAAAACGGAACAGTTACACCTAATGCTGCAAGTATGAAGAAGAATGAATCAAAGGAATTTAGATTTAAGGCAAATGAAGGGTATAAAATAACAGATGTTTTGGTAGATGGTAAATCTATAGGAGTTGTAGATAGCTATATAATAGAAAAGGTAAGAGCAAACCATACAATAGAAGTTAAGACTGCGAAAGCTGGAAAAACCGTTATTGAAGAAAATAATGAATCAGCTACTGCTAAAGAAGATAATGAAGAAATATCTTTGATTAACTTTGAAGATGTATCTAAAACTGATTCGTTCTATAGTGATGTAAAGTATGCAGTAAAAAATAGATTATTTAGCGGAATATCTAAAACAGAATTTGGTCCTAATATAAAAATAACAAGAGGCATGTTAGTTACAGTTCTATACAAATTTGCAAACGGAAAAGAAATAGGATTGTCAGATTTTGAAGACGTGGATAAGGAAGAGTATTATTCAGCTCCAATTGCTTGGGCAACTAAAAATGGTTTTGTAAGCGGAATAGGAGACAATAAATTCGCTCCTGATGCAAATGTAACAAAACAAGATTTAGCAACTATCCTCTATAAGTATGTAAAATCTCAAGGAAAAGGATTTACTGGAATGTGGATGTTCTTGTTAGATGCTGCTGACAGAGACGAAATTGAAGAATATGCATATGAACCAGTTTGTTGGTTTGTTATGAACAATGTGTATTCTACAGATAAAAACAATAAGATAAATCCAACGAATGAAGTTACAAGAATAGAAACGATTCAAATATTTAGAAAAATTTCAGATTTACTTAAATAAAAAACTCCCTCGGCAGTAAAATGCCGAGGGAGTAACTTTTTAAACTTCTAGCCAGGTATTTATAGCTTCTACCCAGCCGTTTTCTTTTACTCCGGGGACCTTTATAAGGCGTTCAGGGTAGCCTATGCAGGTTACGAGGTTTTCGCAGTCTTTGGTAAGTGCAAGGCCACCTTTGGTGTTATTCTGGATGATGGCAAAATTGCCGATGTTTGGTGGGGTAAGATTTATTCCGATAGTAGCTTCTGCCAAACCGAAATCGGAATGTTCGTCTCCAAGCCCAATGATGTTTATAGGCGTAGAGTTGTTTGGAAAATCAGCAGAGAGGTTGAGGAGTTCTTCAAGACCGATTTTTTTGTTAGAACTTACAACTTCAAAACGGTGATAGTGGCAGTCTCCATACTTG
>JAEEXS010000036.1 GCA_016287855.1 Clostridia bacterium | reverse complement strand
GGAAAATAAAGGGATTCAAAATAAAAATTGACAAGGCAAAAAAGTTGATGTTATAAATTGAAAAATAGAATAAAAAATGTTATAATATCATATAATTACGTTTCTGAAGAAAGGAAATAAAAATATGAAAAAGTTACTAATGATTGTAATTTTTGCAAGTTTAGTGTTAAATACTACTTTTGCAGATAATACAGTTTATGAAAAACCTGATGTGAAAATTATTGTTGAAGGAGAATCTTTACAGCTTGATAAAGAAGTCCCAATTATAGTAAATAGTAGGACATTAGTGCCGTTAAGAAAGCTATTAGTTGGGTTAGGAGTCCCAGATAATACAGAAAATATTGAATGGATAGGCTCAAAAAAACAAGTAAAAGTTTCTTACAATGGAGTAAAAATAGAATTAAGTATTGATAATGAAAATGCATACGTAAATGGGAAAAAACAAAAATTAGACTCAGCACCAATAATTTATAGAGATAGAACATATCTACCAGCTAGATTTGTAGGAGAGGCATTAGGTTATACTATAAATTGGGATCAATATACACCAGCTGTTTTGGTAACGTCGAAAGCAAACAACGAAAAAATAACACAAATATTTAATGATATGAAGACAAAACTGGATAATGTAAGAACGTATGAAACTTTTTCACAAGAAGAGGGGTGGGAAAGTTCCAAAACGCAAGGGACAATTTATGATACAGAGTATACGAGGTCTAGTTCAGAAAAAGCAGATTTGAATCAAAAAATTGTATATACAGAAGTGACATATAAAGACAAAAATGAAGAAAATATAAACTATTCATATTATACTCCAAATGTTTTTTATAATTGTTATAAATATGTTAAAGACAAGGTTTTACACAATACTGGTTGGGATGTTTGGGATTACTCTAATGAAGGAACGAATATTTTTGAAGACAAATCAAAAACTGGACTATTTAAATTCGATACAACTTTATATGGATCATTCATTTGTAAAGAATATCAAGATTCATATTCAATATCAACAGTATCTAACAACATAAGTGTATTAAAATTATTAGGATATAAGGAACTATACGAAAAAACTTTTATGCATGATACTGTGAATGATTTTAAGTTTAACTTGCTCATAGACAAAACAACAAAATTGCCAATACTTTTGACATTAGAGCTTGATATGCAAACTAACCAAGAGGGAATAGCTGTAAGGGAAAAAATAAAATATTCAACAGAGTATATAAGTTATAATGAAAATGTAAATTTAGTTCTACCAAAGCCTTAGAGGGGCACAAAGCAAATGAAAAATATCAACAAATTAAAGTAAATGGTAAGGTTTGCCGATAACAAACTTGACAGTTATTAAAAAAGTATATAAAATACAACTGAAAAAATTACTAAGGAGTTTTTTATGCTAAAACACGGAATGTTAAAATTTTTATTTATATCATCACTTGTAACTGCGTTATCTCTTAATATATCGTTAGCAACTACAGGTGAAATAAATGACGGCCCTGCAAGATTAAGAAAGGAACCGTCTACTAAAGCTAAAATAATAACTTTAATGGAAAAAGGAACTAAAGTTGAAGTAATTTCTAAAAAAGAAGATTGGTATAATATAAAATTTGGTTCTTATACTGGTTGGGTCGCAGAGTCGCTATTAGATGTAGAAGCTGATAAAACCGATGAAAAAGAACCTGTGGAGAAAAAACAAGAAACAGATGCTACTATTCTAGCTGTTGTAGGCAGTGCAGTTAATTTAAGAGAAGGTCCTACAACTCAGACTTCAATAGTTGGTAAAGTTGTTGAAGGAGATAATTTAGTATCGTATGGTAAAACTAATGACGGTTTGTGGTATAAAGTAAAATTTGCTAATACTGAAGGTTATATTTACTCTGAATATGTTTCAACTGATATTGAAAAAATACTCGGAGATGGAACTATAAATGATACCGTTAATTTCAGAGCAGAGCCTTCGACAGATGGAGAAAAATTAGCGACACTTTCGCCAAATAGTAAAATTAAGATAATTGGATGTGAAGGTGAATGGTATAAAATTATAGCTAACAACCAAGAGGGTTGGGTTGTTGCTAGATGTGTTGATAGGGTTACTGTTACTTCCCGTTCGGGAAGCAATTCAACAGCTCAAAAGGTAGTAGAGCTTGCTAAGAAACAACTTGGAAAGAGATATGTTTGGGGCGGAAACGGTCCTGATTCGTTTGATTGTTCTGGATTAACTTGTTATATTTTTGGAAAAGTAGGGGTAAATTTAGAGAGAATTTCTTATAATCAAGCTAATCAAGGAATTGCGGTTAAAAAAGAAAATCTTCAACCAGGAGATCTAGTATTCTTTAGTGGAATAAATGCAACTTCTGCTAATGCTAGAATTTCACATGTTGGTATCTATATCGGTAGTGGTCAATTTATACACGCATCAAATCCAACAAGAGGGGTTGTACAAGACGATATAAATGATTCGTATTATTCAAAACATTTTGTAAAGGCTAGAAGGGTAATAAGATAGATTTAATGAAAAGACCGTTAGTATGCTGTATCTTGTCTTTTATGATGGGAATATTATTAAGTGAATATGGTATGAAAAGGATTGTGATTTTCACAATCCTTTTTCTTTTGTATGAAATATGTATATATTTGTTGAAAAAAGTAGAAAAAAGAGATATAGCATATATAACGATATGCTTTATTGTTGGTATCGTATTTTATGTTAGATTTAATTTTATTAGAGTTGAAGAAGTAAGTAAATACAACGAAACGATGTGTGAAGTAATTGGTACTATATGTAGCGATGGAGAGGATAAAGACTCGTATTGGCAATATTATCTGAAAAGTAATTATATAAATGGAGAAAAAATAAGGAGTAGAATTTTATTAAAAAGCAAAGAAAAAATGGAGTATGGAAGCAAAATACAAATAAATGCCAAAATGGAAGTGCCGAAAGGCCCAAGGAATAGTGGCTTATTTGACTATAGAAAGTATTTGATGGAGAAAAATGTTTATATAATAGCAGATAGTGAGAATATAGTATATTTACAAAAAGAAAGTATTTTTATTATTGAAAGATTAAGTCATTTTATAAGAGATAAAGTAAGGGAATTTACAGAATTGACGTTAAAACCGAAGGAAGCAGGAATATTAAATGCGCTAATAATAGGAGATAAATCAGGTATAGATGAGGATTTGCAAGAATGTTATAAGAAAGCTGGGATGGTACACATTTTAGTTGTATCAGGAGGGCATGTTGGTTTTATAATAATACTTTTAAGCTTTGTTTTATCGTTATTTAAATTAAACCCTAATATATTTAAAATAATATGTATTTTCGGTCTTATATTTTATATTTTTATAACCGGAGCATCTGTTTCTGTTTTAAGAGCAGGAGTAGGTATAATAATACTGCTTATAGCTGGTCTTATAGGTAGACAAAATGATGGAATTACTACTATTTTTTTAGTTTCATTGATAGTACTTATAAATAACCCAAATATTTTATTTTCAATTAGCTTTTTATTATCATTTGGAGGAGCTCTAGGCATAATGATATGCTATCCTAGAATAGAAAAATGGCTAATAAAATTGCCTTTAAAATTACGAGAACCCTTAAGTTTAACTATTTGTGCACAGTTATTTGTTACACCAATAATTTTATATAATTTTAATGTACTATATCTAGGTGGTTTTATATCAAATATTTTTGTATTAAGTTTAGCAGGAATTATAATGATGGGTGGAATTGTTTTATTCATAGTATATTTGTTTATACCTCCAATTACCTTTTTCCCAATGAAAATCTTATCTCTTATTGTTATGACAATGAATAAAATAGCAGAATTTTTTGGCAATATTGATTTTTTTGTTCATTACGAAGTAACTCCAACATTAATTTCAATAGTACTATATTATTTATTATTACTTTATGTGTTTATTGGCTTTTCAATAGAAAATAATATAAGCGAAAGTTATTATATAACTAAGTATAATCCTATTATGGCGTTCTTACGCAAAAATTTTAAATTGATAGTATCAATTTTTACAATGATAATTATAATTGGCTTTAACACTAATTTTATTGATTTTGACAAATCTTTAAAAATATCTGTTATAGACGTGGGGCATGGAGATAGTATTTTAATAACGACGCCTAATAATAAAAATATTTTGATTGATACAGGAGATAAATACTATAAAAAAGACAAACTTACTGATTATGGAGAGCAGGTTATAGTACCATATCTTCTAAAAAATAGAATAAAAAAAATAGACTTACTTATATTAACTCACATGGATTCAGACCATATTGGAGGATATGAGAGTATATTAAAAGCAGTCAAAATAAACAATATAGGTATTAGTGTAAATAGCGGACGGAAACAAGAATATAAAAGAATTAGAGAAAAATTTCAAAATATAAAGAGCTTAAAAGCGGGAGATAAATTTAGTTTTGATGGCATTAATTTTAAAATATTAGCTCCTCAAAAAGCAGAGCAAATAGTTTCGGAAAATAATGATTCAATAGTTTTACTAATGAAATATCAAGGGGTAAAAAGTTTATTTATGGGGGATTTAGAGAAGGAAGGCGAGGAAGAGTTAATAAAAAAATATAAGGATTTAGATATAGATATACTAAAAATAGGTCATCATGGTTCAAAAACATCTAGTACAGAAGAGTTTATACAAGCAACCACACCTCAAATAGCATTAATAAGTGTGGGAAACCGTTTTAAATCTGTCCCTGGGCAAGAAGTTTTAGAGCGATTAAATAAAGTTGGAGCCAGTATATACAGAACAGACAAAAACGGTGAAATAAACGTTATTATAGATAATGGGGCAATTAAAGTAAATACTATATATTAATTCCTATAATTCCTCCTATAGCTCCTATTAATATGTATCCTAAAATTAAATAAATAGTCGTAGCTGTAAGGGAGAAACCAGTTAATATAAAGCTACTTATGACGTATAATAATAAGGCATATGCTCCGCCTATGCTTCCGCCCCAAAGCCAACCTTGATTTTTAGCATCTTTAGTGCAAATAGATGCACCACAAAGAATAGATATTATTGAAACAATTAATACTATTCCTGGAATTATAGAATCAGATATGTTTGAAAACCTTAATATTATAGCGAATAATAAGAATAATACTAAAGTAAAAATAAAACTAAAACCAAGCCCTTTTAAAAATTTGATGAGCATATAAATTCCTCCTTGATATATTTGTATGATATATAACACAAAATATGCATTCCTATTGATAAAAAGCTACTAATGTGCTAAAATACAAGCGGTGAGGTGTAATTAATGGAAAACGAAAAAGATACCCAGGATAAGTTAATAATTTTATACATAATAAGCAAATTGACTAAATCTGTAACCAACCTACAAATAGTAGATATAATTTTAGATGTTACAGGTATAGATTATTTTACACTTCAAGGGATTTTAATAGATTTAAATGAAAAAGGATTAATAAGCCTGTTTTATCAAGAAGAAACAAGGTACTATAAAATAACAGAAGAAGGAACGACTTTATTAGATTCACTAATAAGTCTTGTACCAGATTTTATTATTTCTAGAGTAGCTAAAAAGGTTGATGGAGAATCCAGGGAAATAAAGCAAAAATCAGTTATATATGCAGATTATTTTCCAGAAGAAGATGATAGATTTATTGTAAAATGTAGAATTGTTGAAGGTGGAAAGAAAACCATCGAATTCGAATTGTCTGTTCCGACTAAAGACCAAGCTATAGACATTTGCAATAAATGGTATGCAAATCCATCAAAATACTATTTAGATATAATAAAAATGTTTTCTTAATAGATATTTGTTGTTTAGAAAGGAATAAGAATTATGGAGATAACATCGATTAGTAATTCTCAAATAAAGAGAGTAGCGTCACTACAAAATAAGAAATATCGAGATGAGTATAAAGAGTTTTTTATTGAAGGAGAAAAAAGTATAAAAGAGGCAATAAAATTTAATCAAAAGATAAAAAACATATATTATTGCCCTAGAATGATAGATTATAAGCTTGATTTTCCTGGAATAGAGGTTACAGAAGAAATAATAAAAAAAATAACAGATGTAACTACTTCTCAAGGAATAATTGCCGTTTGCGAAATGCCAAAATATTTTGAATTTAAGAAAGATAAGATATTATTTTTAGATAGACTTCAAGATCCTGGAAACGTTGGTACAATAATAAGAACTGCAGATGCATTTGGATTTGATGCTGTATTTTTATCAAAAGGGTGCGCAGATGTCTATTCACCGAAGGTTGTTAGAGCTACAATGGGGTCGATTTTCCATCTTCCAGTAATACAAAATGTAGAGGTAGAGGAAATAAAATCTATTGGGAATAAGGTTTATTCTTCTACTTTAGAAAAATCTGAGTTTCTAGAAAAAATAGAAATTCCTCAGAAATTTACTTTGATTATAGGAAATGAGGGAAACGGGATATCTGAAGAGGTAAAAAACATAACAGATAAGTTTGTAAAGATAAAAATGAATGGAAATGCTGAATCGCTTAATGCTTCCATCGCAGCAGGTATTTTAATGTATGAGTTTTCTAAGAAAATATAATAAAAAAAGGTGTAAATATACATATATCTACACCTTTTTTATTATTTATCTTTTGTTGCTTTAGCCAAGTGTTTAGCTCTGATTTCTTGAATATCGGGAGTTAACCAGTTAAACATTGAGGGTATCATTTCTCCATATAATGAAGTTTTTTCTTTATTTTTATTTTTCATTTCATTATTTTTCATATTTTTAGTCCTTTCATTTATTGGAGCAGTACTCCTATTGCAGCCATTGAGCTAGTTAGAGAACTTTTATCTGTTGTGGCAGGATCATAAACCACAGTTATTTTTGACCCATTAATATCAACAGCGACATCGTCTACACCAGGCATAGAAGCTAGCCAGTTTTTTAATTCTAAAGCTTGATTGGCTGATAGGGTATTAACATTAAAAGATGTGGTTTCCATATAAAAATATCACCTCATATAAAAGGTTATCCATTTTAATAAAAAATATGCATATAGCTGAAACATTGAAAATATGATAGTTTCACTATTAAAAATTAAAAAAATTTTAGGATTTTATATATTTACTTAATTTTTTTAAAAAAAATACGATTACAATATAGTAGAGGTAAATTTTATTTATAGTAGAGGTGTCTATATGAAAAAGAAATTTTTTGGATTTTTAATAATGGTGTTGATGAGTTATATATTATGTACGGAGAGTTTAGCTACAACAGATATTGTGAATTTTTCGTGGGACTTAGGAACTAGCTTAAGCAAAAATATTGTAGTAGGGGCAGGTTCTAATATTACTGTTAATTGGGGAGATGGTACAATAGAACAAGCTCCTGTAACATTAACAAATAATTACGGAGAGACTATATTAGCGCATACATATTCTGAAAAAAGTAGATATGATGCTTCTATATCAGCAGAAAATATTCAAAAAATTGAAGCAAATGCAAACGATATATTATCAATAGACGTATCAGGAGCTTCTTCAATTAAAGAATTAAAAGTTAGTAATAATAAAATTAGTAGTTTAGATTTATCTAATAATTTAGATTTAGAAATACTTTTTTGCGAAGGTAATGGCTTATCTCAATTAAAAATATGGTCTACCAAAATAAAGGCATTAAATTGCAATAATAATAGAATAAGCACTTTAGATGTGCCTAATTCGATAGAAGAGTTATATATTAATAGTAATAATATTTCAACTCTTGATTTGTCCACGTTCTCAAATTTAGTAGCCTTGGAATGTGCAGATAATAATCTTAGGACTTTATCAATAGGGGCGAACAATTTATTAGAAAAATTAGACTTTACAAACAATTTTGTTTCTAGTATTTCATTAACGAATAATGTAAAGTTAAAAGAACTTTATTGTAATAATAATGAAATTGAAAATTTAAATTTAAGCAATAATGTTGATTTGGAAAAAGTAGATTGTACATATAATAAAATAAAAACGTTGAGTTTAAGTGATAACACTAAGCTTAAAGAATTATATATTTTTGGAAACCCTAATTTGTCTTCGGTAAATTTAAATAATTTGGATTTAGAATTAGTAGTTTTAGACAAGGATGTTGTTATTACAAATAATGGCGCTGATAGTGTAATAAAGTTAGAAATTAGCGGAGATGGTGGAGTAATTGTAGGATTTAATAAAAGCTTAGTATTGTCTGTAGTGCCGTATGGAGTTTATGTAGAAGGAGAAAGGATAGCTGTTGAGGAAAATGTTTTAGATGTAAGTGAATTTACTGGAATAAAGAATTTGTTTATTCAATTTTATGTATTAGTAGCAAATCAAGATGGTAATCCTAATGAACCTCAATTATTAGAGGGCATGATTCCAGTAAAACATGATGGAACGAATTGGATAATAACAAATGCCAGAGATAATGGATGGTACAATTATAGCACTAAAAGATGGGCCAATGTAATGTTACGTGATGGAGCAAAATATATAGATATAGATGGAGTAACTCTGAAAGATGTAGGAAATACACCTTTAGATAGTTTGATTGGTAGAGAAGTCCCAGAAGAAAATACTGGTTCAATGTATG
The DNA here is from genome assembly GCA_016287855.1 of Clostridia bacterium. Classification (GTDB taxonomy): domain Bacteria; phylum Bacillota; class Clostridia; order TANB77; family RGIG9151; genus RGIG9151. Next base: position 5,552 of record JAEEXS010000036.1, on the reverse strand, counting down.
TATGGATACCGAGATATTCATTTAAAATTGAGAATAATGAAGTAAATACCAAATATAGTGAAGGACTTGTAGATTATACTGATGAAGGGTATGTTCTCCATCCAGCATTTAATTATGCAAAGTATAAAGGCGGAGACACTTCAAATAGTAGTAATTATGAAGAGTTGACTTCTCAAGATAAATACTTAGGTATGTGGGTGGCAAAATATCCTGCTGGAAATGCAAGTGTTCCTAAATATGCATCAAATGTAGAAGAAATACGAGATTTTAGTGTGGGCGAGGCATTCTTAAAATCAAAACTTGTTAGTACAACAGCATCATATGGATTACAAGGCGGGACAAGCCATATGATGAAAAATACAGAATGGGGTGCAGTGGCTTATTTTACATCTAGTAAAGGTAATATAAAGAAAGAGTCTACAACTGGAAATAAATATGGAATATATAATTTAAATGATGATCCTGAGTATGTTTCAACTTTTATAGAGTTAATTGGTGGTATAAGTAACTTTAACGTAAGAGAAAATGGTAAATCATTAATCCCATATGCGATGCTTAAGTATCTGTATAATCCAATTGTAAATTCTAAGGATGTAGATTCAATAAGATTAAGAAAAGCTCAAGATAATGGTGGACTAAATTATAGTGTATTTTCAAAATACTATGGAATAGCTATGAATGAAGTAGACGTTGCTATAAGTGGTATAGTTACCAAATCAATACCTTATGAAAAGAATGCTTTCCTAATAAGAGGCGTAGATGGCTTGTATTCTTATTCAAATAGTTCAGGTGCTATAGATAGTGATATAGGTTTTAGAAATGTTATACTGGGAAATGGAATAAATAACGATGATGATAGTGAATATTTTACTATAACTGCAACCTCTAATTATGGTGGAAACATGAGCCCTTATGGAAGTATAACGATTAAAGAAGGAAAGAATTTTATATATTCTATAAAACCTAATCCTGGGTATGAAATAGTAGACGTTATAGTTGATGGAGTTAGTGAGTATTATAATAATACTAATTATATAAATCATGGGACATATGCGACATATACTTTTAATAATATAAATAGTAATCATGATATATATGTAGAGTTTGATAATCAGCTTGTACCATATAATGTTTCTGTAAAAAAATATGTTGTAGGAGTAGGGGAAAATGCAGGAGTAGCTACAATAGAAGGCATAGGTCAACACAATAATAGGTCTATTGTAACATTAAAAGCAACACCTATTACAGGTTATAGAATTTCAAATTGGGAGATACCTTCTGATTTGGAGAATGTACAAGTTAGTTTATTAGGTGAGTTAAGTTTCAAGATGCCAAGTAGAGATGTAGAAATAAAGATAAATTTTGAACAAATTTTTGATGCAGCTTTAACAGTAGAAAATATGTATAGTTCAATAAATATTACAAAAGATGTCGGAAGTCAGGTAAGTTTGACAGCGGGAGTTATTGATGGTTATAAATTTGGAAGTTGGCAAACAGAAGGTTTAGAATTAACCGAGCAACAGAAGAAAAACCCGTCTATAGAATTTACAATGCCAGCTAATCAAGTAAGATTAGTGGCTAAGTATAATAAAATATCTCCAATAAATTTAATATTAGGAGATGGCGTTTTAGTAGAGTTTGAAGGTGAAGAGATGAGCAACATCAAGCTTTTAGCTCCAGAAATATCTAATAGTGGAAGCTTTGGAGCTTGGAGAATTGATGGATATGTTTATTTAGATTTAGGAAGGGCAGTAGAATTAACAATGCCAGACAAATCGATTAATATTGAAGCGGTATATTGGTAAAATAGGAGAAAATTATTATAAAAAATTATTATAAAAAATTAGTATAAAAAAGCACTCTGAATTAATCAGAGTGCTTTTTTGGCGGAGAAGGAGGGATTCGAACCCTCGCTGCCCTTGCGAACACTAACAGTTTAGCAAACTGTCCCCTTCAGCCGACTTGGGTACTTCTCCTTTGGCGGAGAGGGTGAGATTCGAACTCACGGTTCTTACGAATCACTAGTTTTCAAGACTAGCTCCTTAAACCGCTCGGACACCTCTCCAAGTTGATACCTGTCAACTTTTTTACTATAACACTAAAAAACTAACTTGTCAAGGGAAAAATATGACGACAAAAAGTGCAAAAAATATGTCAAAGTAACAAGATAAGAATTTCAAAAATATTACAGGAAAATATTGACATTATTTCCAATACATTGTAAATTATTTACAGAAAATATGAGAGGAGATAAAGCTAGTGTCTAAGAGGATAGTAACAGCAACAGGAAGTGATATTATATATAAATATTTAATTGATAAGTCATATGATATAGAGAAAGATATTCCATACCAAGAAGGATTAATTGAGGTAATGAAGAGAGAATCATTTGATACAGCAATAGTATCGTCAGATCTAGTAGGAGATTATGATAAATATATTTTTATAGAAAAACTTCGAGAGATTAGTACGAATACAAAAATAATCGTGATTGTAGGCGAAATAGAGGACAACTATAAGAGTTTCCTATATTCTAAGGGAATTTATCATATTTTAACAGACGGTAAAAGCTTCATGGAAGATTTGATAATAGCAATAGAAGATGATGAGTATAAGCAAGAATGCTCTGAATTTAGGGACAAAAGCATTTCAGGAGAAAATAATGGCAGTAATAATAAAAATCAATTTAATGAGCATTTAAGGCTTAAATTTCAGCGACAGCAAATATTTTCCTTTGCAGGGGTTGGCTCATGTGGAAAAACTACAATTGCAAGCCATTTTTCAAAAATTTTAGCCCAAAATACTGATGCGAAAATACTTTTAGTTGATTTAGACATCATAAATGCTGGGCTAAACAGGTTTTTAGGAGTGAAAAAATCCCCGGAAAAGCCAGGATATATACTTTCTCCAGATAAAAATGCTTCTCTTAACTATATGCTAGATGCAATAGATAAGAAAAAATTTAATGCTAATATTTTTGACAGATATATAGTGAAGTCTAAGCAATATAGTAATTTAGACGTTTTAACTGGCAATACTTCACTATATGTTTGCAAAAATATTCTTAGTTCTGAGTATTATTCAAGAATTTTAGAAAATGCTAAAACGATATATGACTACATAATAATAGACACATCTGGCAATATATTTTTAGATTCTATGCAGTTCTCACTACTTAATTCTACAGAAATATTTATTGTTTGTGAAGGAAATTATATTTCAATAGAACGTACAATAAGGTTATTAGCGGAGCTTTTTCCTATTTGGGGTGTGCCAGATAAGAAAATTCAAATAATTATAAATAAATATAGTAAAAATTCATTAGATAAAACAACAATAAAAGAAATATTTAATAAGTACCCAATAGCAGGATACATCAGCTTTTCAGAGAAATATGAAGAAAATATAAATGCTAAAAATAGTAAATTACCGTTAGATTTAGAAAAGGAATATAAGTTCTTTTTGGAGGAAATGAATCTTATTGAGAAAAAAGGCTATAAAAGCCAATATAGCTGGATTTTACAAGGAATATTAAGACAACAAATAAGCTGTTTTTAGTGGAATGGAGGGAATATGGTAATAGATCCTTATAAATCTGTTAATAAAAATATAAATATTGAAAAATTAACAAATAAAACAGATAAAATAGTTAATGAAATAATAGAATTTTTAATAGATAAGTATTCTGAAACTCTGGGTACATCTGGTTTTGAGACGAAAAGTAAGATCGCGGTAGAGAAAATTATAAGAGAAAAGCTTAGTAAAGAATATAACTATGGTAATTATAATCTGGAGGAGCTTGTAAAAATCATTTTAGATAGGATATTTGGGTATCACATACTACAAAAATACATAGAAGATAGTGATATAAGCGATATAAGGGCTGTTAAGTGGGATACAATATATATAATGAAAAACGGAAAATGGTGTAAAATAAATGAAAACTTTAACAGTGAGACAGAATTTTATAATTTTGTAAGGTATTGTGTATTAAAGAATAATGGGAAAATCACTCATGAGAACCCGATAGCAATTGTTTCAGATAGAAAAAATCATTTAAGAATTGAAGCCGGTATTTCTCCAGTAAACATTGTTTCTCCAAGCTTGGTTATAAGAATCCATAGACCAGAGAAACAAGTAGGCTTAAAAGAGCTTTGCTATCAGAAAAATATGATGAATAAGGAAATGTATTTGTTTTTAAGTAAAGCTGTAAAAGCTGGATGTAATATTATTATAGCTGGCAAAGGAGGATCTGGGAAAACCACATTACTTAGAGCATGTTTAGAACAAATACCACCAGAGAAAGCAATAACCTCAAATGAGGAGACGGCAGAGCTATATAGCAGGCATGAAAACATCATTCAGAGAGAAATAGTTAAAAATAGGGATAAAAACAACATATTACTTGAAGATTTAACGCAACATTCACTAGTAATGAGTAATGACGTTATTGTTATTGGGGAGCTAAAGGGTGCTGAGGCAATGAGCTTTTTTGATGGAATAAGTACAGGGCATATTGGATATGCTACAGTCCATGCTGAAAGTGCTAATTTAGTGCTAGATAGGCTAGTAACACTTATGAAAAAGGATGTTTTAGCACAACAGTATTCAGATATATACCTCAAAGAGATATTGGCTCAATCCGTTGATATAATCGTGTATATGAAAGATTTTAAGATATATGAAATTTGTGAAGTCGTTTTTTCTTATAAAAATGGTATAAATTATGAAAAATTATTTGAATTTGTACCAGAAAAAGAGGAAAATGGGAATATTTCAGGACATTTTGAGAAAAAGAAGCCCCCAATAGGGAAAGCTAGGCAGAAAATGCAACTTATGAAGGGATAAAGAAATGAAAGTTATTATAGTTATTTTAAAAATTTTTGTTGTAATTGTATTTAGTTATATGTTTTTTAAAACTTTTGAAAACGAGGATACATCTAGCATACAAGCATTATCAGTTGGCAAAAAAGGAATAGTGAGAAAGATTTTTTCGACTAAAGAATTAAGTAATATAGAAATCTGTTTTAGGAAATTATCTATACCATATAACACAATCACAGTATTATGCTTGTTGTTGATGGGATTTATTATAAGTATAATAGCATTTTTCGTGTGCAATTTAATTTTCCCACTAAAGTCAATAAGCTTTATAATAGCTTGCCCGCTGGTATTAGCGCCTTCCTGGCTTATAAAATACATAGCAAATAAAGAGCAAGAGAAGCTTGAATATGGGTTAAATGATTTCTTTATACAATTAAAATCAGCATTAAAAGTAAATCCTGAGATTATAGAGGCATTAAGAAGAATACAAAATATAGCGATGGAACCGTTTTTAAGTTACACAAAACAGCTATTGATAGAGATAAATACAGGAAAATTACCAGAAAAAGCTTTAGAAAATTTTGCATATAAGGTTAATATTAAAAAGTTTTCCTTTTATATCAATAATCTGCGGCATTGCCAGGTTTATGGGGGCGATATTACCACATTAACAGAGAAAACACAAGAAACTTTGGCTGAAGCCCTAAAGCAAAAAAGAAGAAGAGGAA
>JAEEXS010000137.1 GCA_016287855.1 Clostridia bacterium | reverse complement strand
AAAAAAAAAAAAAAAAAAAAAAAAAAAAAAAAAAAAAAAAATAATAATAATAATAATAAATTACTTGCTTGAAATAGTAGCAAGAAAACCTTGTTCAAAAAGATAATAAAATTATTAATTAAAAGAAGCGTTTATAGGAGCGATTAGAGCTCATATACAGAGTTAGAAAAATTATTTTCTTTAGTGTTGCTTTCGACGAATAGATTTGGTTCTAGACTAGATAAAACTCTTTAAGAGTACACCGTAGCTTATTATAAAAGAAAACGGTTCTAGGTTAGCAACAACTCTGGCAAATAAGGAGCTTACGTCACCGAAGGCGTAAGATTAATATTATATAGTATCTTATTTTTATTTTTATTTTGTGCTTACTCGCAGCACTAGTTAATATAGTACTAACGGTTATTTTCAAGTTGTAAGTTAAAAAGTACTATTTCCTCATTTTAATTCACTATAAATATAATCTTAAATATTTTTTTTAATTCTTTTCTTAAAATAAATATAAATTTTAATTATAATTAGTTATATAATTTTCTTTTGTTATACATAAAAGGCTTATTCGACTTCCCAAGCGACAAAAGTTGGACTCTGTTTTCATTATACTTCAGCGTTCAGATTATTTTGATAACTGGGAAAAATAATTTGTTGTATTTTTTCGGGCTAATAATAAATTAGACATTACAAAAAATACAATAACATTACTTTCTTTTATTGAAATTTTCAATATTAACAATCGAAATAATCTGCGTTATCGTTGAAGAGCAACGGGAAACCACCGTATAAGACTTAAACAGATTATAGATTTCCTGGCCCAACACTCTATAACCTGGTTTATAACAACCAAAAAAGAAAATTTATAAACAATCATATTTAAAATCTTATATTTAATTTTAATTCTATTTGTTCTCCGTCCAAATTCTATACTTTACTTTTCTTTATTTCCTTTATTTCCTCTCTTAAAAAGTATCTCAGTCTACTTTCTCTTGGACGATTTCTTTGATTATTCTTGGACTACCCTTTTTATCCCCTTTCCCTGAACTACTCCTTCAAGAACTAACTCTTATAGGACTATCTTTGCTGACTACCTTTAATAATCCATCAACCACATTATTAAAATATAAACTATCCTAAAAGCAAAATGGAAGACATTAATCCAAATAACGCTACTTTTAAAGATGGTTTTTCTGGAGACCGTCGCTTCTTAAAGGGATTTATAGCAAAAATGAATCTCATTTTTATGATTTCTCCTGACCGTTTTCCAACCGACGAAACTAAAGTAATTTACGTGATCTCAAGATTTTACGGAAACGCTATGAACTGGGCTGCTTCACTAATTGAAAACCAAGACCCTTGCCTTCTTGACTATGACGCATTTATCGACAAACTGAATTCCTTATATGGTGACTTCGACTCTACTTTCGTTGCAAATCAAACGTTAAGAACAATAAGACAAAGACGTATCGGTGATGTTAGAAATTATATCCTTGAATTCAACAGATACGCTGATGAGTCTTCCTGGAATGAAGATGCCAAGATGGATGCTTTTCTTGCTGGACTTAATGATCAAATCGCTAATAGAATTCTAGAAATGTTCCCAGGCCCAAGATCCTTGTCAGCTATGCAAACTATTGCATCAAGAATAGACAGTCGAATCACTGCTAATAGAAATTTTTTTAATCCTCAAAACAGACCCAATAACCGACCGAGAAATAATAATAGTACTAACAGAAGGAAATGGAATTTCAATAAAAAACCTTCTAATTCCAAGCCCCGTGATCCATTAACGAATGAAGAAAAAGAAAGAAGAAGAAGAGAAAATCTCTGCTTATATTGTGGATCTTCTAAACATTCACTCGAAAATTGCCCACTCAAGAACAAAAACAAAAATCACAACAAACCCTCTTCAAGCAGTACTTATATTTCCAATCCTGATCCCAAACCAATCCCAAGACCAAGAATTCTTAATTCAAATCTCCCTATTTATGAATTTTCTCTAAATATTGAAAATTCTATTTCAACTGCTAAAATTCTGCTCGATACTGGCTCCAAGATCAACTTAATGGACATTTACTACATTAAAGAGAATAACATTCCATACTCGACGGAAACCAATCTTCCCAAAGTATCGGGAATCGGTGGAAAACAAAATATACTTGGCGAAACCCTTCCTATCTCCATGACATATGGCAATCATAAATGTAAAACAAAATTCTATGTTGTTGATCTTCCTTCCTATTGTGCTATCTTAGGCTTCGAATGGATATCTACTCACAACCCTACAATCGATTTCAAAAATAAAATATTAAAATTCAATTCAAGTCATTGTATTGAAAATTGTATAGTCATTCCTAGCACTTTCACTACCTTTACATCTGAAAAAGAAACTGTGAAAATCGAGAAAGAAATCTCTAAAAACGATAATAACATTCAACAATTACTACCAGCAAAACTTATTCCATTCAAAGATGTATTTGATGAAAAAGCTGCTAATGAACTACCTCCACATCGTCCATATGATTGCGAGATAAAATTAAAACCAAATGCCAAACTTCATTATGGACCAATTTATCCTTTGACTGAACAGGAATCTCTGGCTTTGAAAAAATACATTAAAGAAAACGAAG
>JAEEXS010000035.1 GCA_016287855.1 Clostridia bacterium | reverse complement strand
TTTGCCTCTTCAATATCTTTAATTTCTATGCCAATAATCTGATCTACTAGAACCCCTGTCTCCGTTATATACTCTGCATTCTGTACATTTTGCTTGATAGCATTTTGTATCTTATCAATATCTACTTTTTCAGGGCTTACTTTGATAGTCTCTACCTCAACTTCAGCATTCTTTAAAACATTTAGTTTGCTGACAACGTTTTGTTTTATAAGTGTACGATCTATCTTTACTCCTGTTGTTCCTGTTCTTACTATTAACTTATCTCCTTCTCGGATATAACTAGGCTGAACGACCTCGTTTCCAAGCTCTTTAGCTATAGTATTTATTTGTTTATCAAATTTCTTTATATCGATATTTACATCATATACCAAATTTTCGCCAAACAAACTATATTTTAGTCCTAATATTGTCTTTTTGAAAAATCCACCTTCTCTTCCTGCATTAAAGGCCATTTTAGCTGCCTCTCCAGAATTAAAACTTGCATTTATATCTTGAGCTTTAAATCCTATTCTATCGCTTCCATTATATAAAGAAACATCAACATCTCCCAGATATCTGTAATAGTTATCAAATACAGTTTTTGCCTCGTTTTCTGTAAGCCCTCCTACTTTTATTCCATTTACTTTTATTCCAGCATATATTTTGCTATAACCTACTATAGAAAGCGATGCTATAATAAATAAAAATAAAATAACTCCTATACAAATCGCTGTAATGATTCCTATTCTTTTTAACTTTGCTTTTTTACTTTCCTCCATTTAACTACATCCTCTCTCAACGCATAAACAACTCTTCTATTTAATATATTCAAACTCTACTTCGCCTATTCTAACGGTATCGCCTTCGTTTATGCCCATTTTCTCTAGTTCTTTATTAATTCCTTTTGTGTCTAAAAATCTTTGAAAATACTGTACAGATTCATAATCGTCAAAATTTATATTTCTCATTACCTTTTCAATAATTTTTCCAGAAATAATATAAATATTATTTTCTACTTTTATTTCAAATTCAGATTTATCCTTAATTTCAGCCTCTATAATTATTTCTTCTTTTTCTTCTGGGACAATATTTTTTAACATTTCACTAACTTTATAAAAGACTTCATCTAGTCCTTGTTTTGTAACTGCAGAAACTCTAAATATTTCATACCCTAATTTATCTGTAACTTCTTTCAATTTTATGAAATTTTCTTCTGCATTAGGCAAGTCCATTTTATTAGCCACTACTACTTGTGGTCTCTCTGCCAATTTAGAATTATAAAGTTTAAGTTCAGAATTTATTACTTCAAAATCTCTTACTACGTCTCTTCCTTCGCTTTGAGAACAATCTATAACGTGTATTATAACCTTAGTTCGCTCAACATGACGTAAAAATTCATGTCCTAGACCTGATCCCGTATGTGCTCCTTCAATAAGCCCTGGAATATCTGCTAAAACAAAGTCTGCGCCATTATCTAATTTTACTACTCCTAAGTTTGGCACTAAAGTTGTAAATTGATAATTCCCAATTTTAGGTTTGGCAGCAGTCATAATAGATAAAATTGTCGATTTCCCCACATTAGGAAAGCCTACTAGCCCTACATCAGCCAAAAGTTTTAATTCAAGTATTAATTCAAATTTTTCGCCTTCTTCGCCTTCTTCAGCAAATTTAGGGACTTGCCTTGTAGATGTAGCAAATTTAGCATTACCTCTTCCGCCTCTTCCGCCTTTTGCAATAAGGCATTTTTCTCCTACTTCTGTTAAATCAGCTAATACTCTATCATTTTCAGCATTTTTGACAACCGTTCCAGCAGGTACTTTTATATATAAATCTGAACCCGACTTACCGTAACGATTTCCACCTTCGCCTCTTTGACCATCTTCGGCCATAAATTTTTTCTTATATCTAAAGTCTACGAGTGTATTAACGTCAGGATCTACGACAAAATAAATATCTCCGCCTTTGCCTCCATCTCCTCCGTCTGGTCCACCCGCTGCGACATATTTTTCTCTCCTAAAAGAAACATATCCGTTTCCACCTTTTCCAGCTTTAACTGTAATCTTAACTAAATCAACCATATAATCCTCCTGTTTTAAGCAAAAAGAAAAAGGAAAAAGGCATGATGGCTCTTTTTCCTTTTAATTTGCTTTTACTTTTCTTCAGTAGCATAAACAGAAACTTGCTTTTTATCTCTACCTTTTCTTTCAAATTTTACAATGCCATCACTTGTAGCAAATAATGTATCATCACTACCAATCATAACATTCTTTCCTGGATAAATCTTAGTTCCACGTTGTCTAACTAAAATGTTTCCAGCTAACGCAAATTGTCCATCGGCTCTTTTAGCACCAAGTCTTTTGGACTCACTATCTCTACCATTCTTTGTGCTTCCGCCACCTTTTTTATGTGCGAAGAATTGAAGATCAATTCTAAATAACATATCTTACACCCCCTATTATTATCTTTCTTTCACTAATATATACTCTCCATAACTTGATTCAATATCTAAATACTCTGTAACCATTGACTCTAGAATAAATTGAGCAACCATCATTTCAGCCTCTGGGATATTATCAGGTAATCCCACTTTAATATACCCGCCATCAGATTTCTCAACTTTTAAATTTAACTTGAGCTTTTCATGAAGCCCTATAAGAGTCATATTCGTAACAGCCGAAACTGCTGCACATACAATATCTTTCCCTTCCACATCATATCCTGCATGCCCGTCTAGTGAAAAAGAAATTATTTCGTCATTTTCATTACGTTCAATTTTTACGGTTATCATAGTATGGCTCCTTACTAAGCCTTAATTTCATCAATTTGGACTTTAGTATAAAGTTGTCTGTGACCTTGTTTCTTTCTCTCGTTCTTCTTAGCTTTGTACTTAAAAACAACTACTTTTTTAGACTTGCCTTGTGAAAGAACTGTTCCTGAAACCTTAGCCCCATCAATAATAGGATTGCCAACAGTCATAGAATCTCCGCCAACAGCTAAAACTTTATCAAATTCCACTGTTGAACCAGCATCAATATTTAACTTTTCGATGTAAATAACATCACCTTGTTCTACTTTGTACTGCTTACCACCTGTTTCAATAATAGCGTACATAATTACACCCCCTCCGTTAGATTCGGACTCGCTTTGAAGGTATTTCTTAAATAAGAAATTTCATGAACCTTTTTCATGCGGCAAAATACTAAGTTAATATACATTATTTCTCAATTTTTGTCAAGTGGTTTCCATAATTTTATTCTTTAAGTTTTGCCCAAACATAATTGCCAGATGCATCTATATCATCGACGTCTTCCCAATTTCCAATCTCTGCCTCATCAGGAATTGTACTATAAATTTTCCCTTCTTCAGATAAGCCTAAGAAATTATCTCCACGTGCTACAACTTTCTTTATATTTTTCCATGAACTAATACTATCAATATTAATTCCTGTAGCACAGTGCGTAACCTTAACCGTTCCATCTGCTTCTAATATCATAACTTGCTGACTCGACATAGCAAAATCTTTTATATTTCTTAAATTTTTTATAAATTCTCTTTCTTCCGGTTCCCACATTCCAGTTACATAAAGCTTGCCATCTATAGATAATGCAATTACGCGTTTCCCTGTTGCGCGGATTTTTACTATATCAACCCAATCTGAGACATCACATTGTCCATAATTATCATCGCCTTTAGCAACCACTTTACCACTTATATCAAGTCCTACCGTAAAATCTTCTCCCGTTTCAACATCAATAATGTTTTCCCAGTTGTCTATTCCCTCGACAATTCTATCTGAAAACTTCATAATTGATACTGTACCATTATCTTTTAACATGGCAATATGAGTTTTACTCATGTCCACCAACTTAATTTCATAAAATTGAGGGTAACTATCTGTTATATTTTCGATTTTATTAGTTTCATCATTAATTGTAACTACTCCCTTATCGCTTACTGTAGCTATTCTACCTCCAACTAAGTCTTCGCATATTTGAACAATATTATTAAAATCATCTGATATACATTGTCCAAAAAGCAAAATATTGCTAATTAGTTTCCCATCTTCTTTAAGAGCAACTATATTATTTCCATTTATAACAACACTTTTTACGTTTTCCCAGTCGCCATTAACAAAATTCCTAAATGGTTTGCCTGTAGCACGAATTGTACCATCTTGCTCAATTCCAACAATTCTATTATTAGACATTACTATATCTACTATTCGCTCCCAATTTTTGATATCTCCATAATAGTAAGAATTTTTTCCTGCAATAACAACTCTACCATCATACCTTAAACCTACACTTACATTTCCTTTAGCAAATATCTTTTTTATATTTGCCCATTCAGAAACATTACACTGTCCACAAGAATTCAATCCAGTAGATAAAACTTTACCGTTAGAAGTAAGTCCCAAAGTAAAGAAATCACCAACAGCTACCTGAACAACGTTTTGCCAGGACTGTACATTGCATTCTCCAAAATTATTTTCTCCAGTAGCCCATACTTCTCCACTTTTAGTGAGTCCTACTGTATGGTATGCTGTTGCAACTTGTATAATATCATACCAATCCTCAACGCTACACTCTCCTGATAAGTTCTCGCCAACTGCATACATCGTAGAATTTTTGGTCATAGCAACCATATGTGTTTCTCCTAAAGACAAGCTTTCCACATTTTCCCACGAATATATTTTTTCTATTCCCTCATAATGAGAGTCTCCAGCATATATAACTGTTCCATCCGTTCTTACTCCATAGGCCGCATCATCTTTTATATATACCTTATCTATATTATTCCAACTATTAACTTGTTGTTTTAATTTATCTCCAACACCTAGTGCTATTACCGTTTTATTTTCCTTTAAACCAATGAATTGTGTATCACTAAGCGCCATGTCTGCCACTTGTCCAAAACTTGGATACATCAGCATTTGAGACCTGCCATTTTCATTGCTAGGTTCAAAATCCTCCATAACCTCTTCTTCTTTTTCACTAGAACCATTTTGTTGTAAATCCCCATTATTTTCAGGCTCTGTGCCATCGTTTTTAGCATTCATACCTTCGGTATTCAAACTTTCTTTAGGCATTTCTTCTGATGTTTTTTGTTGAAATTTGTCTTTATATATGCTTAAACTAACCTTACTAATAAATTCACTTGTTAATAAGACTATCTCTTCCTTTGCCACAAAGCCTCTATCTGAAGCCACTTCAAAAATATCAACGTATCTATCTTCTTCTTTTTCTCCTAAATGCATTTCTGTACCATTAGCATCAAAAAATATTGCCTCAATTTTTTCTCTATTTGTACCTGGCGCAAAATTCAATTCAAAAGCTACAATATTTGCTTCAATTTTATTATCATTTATTAACGTGCAATTTGTAATCTTTTTGTTATCAAACGTCTCCTGTAACCTAGATGTATTCCGGGTTCTAATGATGTCAACTTGTTTTAACATATTCTTTAATGTTTGTTGTACATAAGTATTTTCTGAGAAATCTTTATCCGTTTTATCTTCTATTAAATTATTAGACATCAAAACTAAAATATCCCTATAAGGTACAACATGATATAAATTAAACATCATATTATAAACCTCAAAATTATGATATTTTGTAACATTTTTATTTTGATATTTAATTAATTCCGTTATATTATTAATAAGTACCGGCAATAAAATATGTTTTGCCGCAATACTTTTATCTATAACATTACTATAGCATTGCAAAAATCCAAAGCAACCGTTTACAACTAGTCTTGATAGCTTTTCATTCCAACATTTTTCATTATTTATAACATCCAAGAAAATAGATGCAATTCTTCTTATCCAGACTTTGTCCGCTTTTGGTAAGATTTTTATTATTTCGCTTGATAATTTAAAAACTTTTACATATTCCCCTTTATTAAAGGAATCCTCTAAAGCTCCTAAAAACTGTTCTATTTCTTCCTCCGAATAAATAAAATCCGATACCGTCTCCTCATAAAAATGACAATCCATCACATATAAAAATGGATATCTCTTTGGTGGCGGTATCGCAAATTTCTTTTCTTTATCCGTTTCTTCAGTTTTACCAACTTTGGAAGTGACTAAAAGCATAATTATCACAGCTGTTATTATGCAAAAAATTATGCCGATAACTAACATCTTTAATCACATTCCTTTCCGAAAGCATAAGAACAGCACAAGTTCTATTCAACAACTGATGTTATCTTTTTATTTACATCTGCGAGTAGCTTTTTCGCTTCTGTAACCGTTTCTAAATCTAATTTCTTCGTTTCAAATTCATTCTTTATTTCTGCTAGTTTTATTGTTTTATTCATAAATGAATTTAGATTCTCCTCGATATCTGATTTTGATAATTTATAAAAATCATCATGGTCATTCAAATTTTCGAAATATTTTGCATTTTTATCAATAAATGCATTAAATTCAAAAATTGTATTGTCTAATGTCGCTTTTATGTACTCGGAGCTATCTTTTGTAACATTTTCAAAACCTAAAACTTTTAAATAGTTACAACCCAATTCATATTTATTTTTATAGAATTCAAAAGCCTCTTGGCTCTTTTTTAATCTCTCTTCTAGTTCATTAATCCTATTCCCAGCCAATTTATTCTTCTTAGCAAAAGGAACAAAGAATAATCTTTGGAATGTACTTTTTATCTTATTATTGCTATAAACTATAGGATATAGATTACTCTTTAATACTGTAAGTTCCGTATTTATTTTAGAAATATTCTTTTCATGAAAATCCTTTGAATCATAGTCATAACTAATCATAAGACTAGCTTCATATCCATTCTTTGAATTTTCATAACGAGTTTTTAATTCACTTAAGCTTTTATATTTTTCAACCTTAGTTGAATAGTAATTGATATATTCATCAATCCCAATACTCATTTTCTCCAAAATATCGCTATACAACGCTAAACGTCTTCCCATAATGAACCTCTCTCCTTTTAATAACATCCTATTTTACAAAGATATCATCGGTTATATTTGAGATTTCTTAACTGTTTTTTTATTTTTTTACCATTTTTTTATCGTTTACTTACACCTTTTTTTGAAACACAAATATTAATGCTATCTTCCTCGTATTGCGGATTAAAAGTATTATTAAATACGGTCTTTTTAAAAGGATATTTGTATTCTATATTTAATTCTACCATTTCTCCATATTCCTTTTCAACTTCTGTAGCATAAATATTAATATTGCTTATATCAAGCCCCTTTTGTGCAAGCTCTTGTTGAAGAGCTTCTTTTTCTTTTTTATTTAAACAGCCAAATTCCTCCATTACAAAAATGTATTTAAGCGTTGTTTCTGATATTTTCTGATAAATTGTAAAAGGCTCTAATACTCGAACCATAAACACAATGAAAAAAATAAATATGAAAATGGTTATAACCCATATAATCGGTGTCGCTAAAATTGTGCTGCCTTTATTTCTTTTAATCATAGCTCCACCCCTTCATCTTCTCAACTTTTAGCCTCTCTTTTGTCCTAAAAGCAAGCTTATCTTGCAAAATGTTCTTAAAAATAACAGGCTTTAATTTAATATTTAGCGTAGTTTCTATATACATTTTTTCATTTTCTTTTATAATTTTAGCATTTTCTATATCCACTTTATCAAATATCCCATTACCTGTATCCTGGGATACATCTACATTCCATTGTCTTTTTATTTCTTCTATGACCAAATTTTTTACATCTTTTTCGTAAAAATTATTTATATCCTCTCCCATTTGCTCTCTATCTAGTGCTAATAATACATTCCTATTAATTAAATATAGATCATTCTTTATGGTATGGAGTTCTCCTGTAATTACAATATGATATATCGTTATTCCTAGAAACATTAAAAATATAAACATTACAATATAAAATATTAGTATTCCTGCATAAATACTTCCTTTACTACTCATTTATCAAGCCTCATTTCCCATTTGCTTTGAGAATTTATAATATATTTAGTTATATCTCTATTTAAAACCGTATCCCAGCGTTCAAATACATCAAAAGGAATCTTTATACTGTACTCACTATCACCATTCAAATATATAATTAATTCATATGGTTGGTATCTCCTATCAAAAAGCCTAGATGTATCTATTTCCTCGAGTATACTGGTTTTTAAAGAACTCCAAGATTCTAAAGTAGGAATTGTCCTATATGGGACTACATATGTCCACTTAAATATGCTTATTTCGTCATCTGTATATTGAGGATATATTATTTTAGGGAAATTCCTATATTCATCTTCTATATCCACTACGTCCTCATTGTTTTGGGCAGGCATATCTTCTAAAAACTTCTTTGTTAGAGTATCAAAGGTTTTGATTGTATCGTTACCATTAAAATCCATCTCTATATAATCTACGTTTTTGCACACCAAATAAAAGCCCAAAGTTTCTCCAGCACATATAAAACCTATATCACCATTCTTTTCTGTCTTTTTAAGCTCCTCCAGATATCCCTTTCCATCTTTATAAAAGAATCTGCCTAAAAATTCTCCTTCAACACTAGTTTTAAGTATATTAGGCTCTTCTATTGCCTCATTTGTCGGATTTTCCTCATCTTCCTCGCCTTTTACTATTAAAGTAACCTTATCTTCCGCCATTTCTCCGTCTTCATCTGTAGCTATAAACGTAATATCATATTTACCTGGGCGAGTTGCTACAGGTATCGTTATATTAAGTGCCTGGAACATAGATGTATGCTGGATTACGCCATCTCCAAAAACGGTATCTTTTTGACTTGTCATTGCTATATTTCCGTTTTTTAATGTATCCATATATCTTTTTATTGCCTCTTTTGATATACAGTCATCACAAATAAGCACCCTATAATTATTTTTTACGTTAGGATTAGCATTATATTCCTCTAAATACTGAGATGTAATATATTCATTTTTACCTATTCTATACCCTAGCCAAGAGAAACTAGGGAAATCCTCTTTATTGATAAGCGAAAACGCAATTGTATTCCATTTAGCGCTATATGTAGAGCTAGGGCTTATATAGCCATATGTGGCTTTAGAATAGCTTTTCATGTCTTTATACATATACACCGATTTAAAGTTATCCACATGTGCATAAATCTCATTCCAATCACTATTATATGTGTATACTTTTTCATCTCCAAGATATATGTCGAATGTCGTAATGTCGTCTATATCAGTATTCCATGTTATGCACACCGGTTTTGAAATTAATGATTTATCCACATCTATATTTTCATATACGGGCTCTCCATTAGTTTTATAATTAAAGGTGTTGATAGTTATAGTTGCTGTCGGTATATATACGCTCTTATTGTTTATATATGAGGATTTCGCAGCATTTTTTGTTGCTATAAATGTTTCCTCCTTTGTTGAGCTTCCTTTTCTTTTTATCTTTATACTATTATTAAACGATGCAAACCAGTATTTATTAGCATATCTGAACATTTCTTTAGGTATAGAGTCATAATTAAGATTAGAAAATATAATACTACCTTTTTTTCCTATTGTTTTTTCCTCTATGAGATCAAATTTTATATCTCCTTTGTCAAATTTCGTGCTTACGTTGTATTTATATAGCGCATAACTATCTTTCTGCCCTGAAGCTGCCATTCCATCCTCTACAGATAAATAATCCGTAGAATCTTTCGAAAAGTTTTCCTCAATACTATAACTCATTTCAAAAAAGTTAGGCTGTGTTTCTTCTGTTTTTTGTAGCTCGGCATACATCTGCATTTCATCGTTTTTTGCTATAACTTTTTCCACCTTTGAAAATGATTTTGTATTTGCAAAAAGATTTATACTATCCCCAGCTTCAACTATGTTCGGTGTTACCTCTCCAACTAATTTAATCATGCTGTCTATTGAATACGCCCAATCTGATGCTTGTCCGATATCATCAATAGCTCTAATTCTTACTTTAGGCTCGCTATAATTTATATAATGATTAATTAAAAGTATCTCAAAGCTTTTTTTCTCAATTACTCTCCATTTCCCATCAAATACTTCAATTTCATATTCTAATTCGTTTGCTTCTGTATAATCATCTTTACCTGGAGACCATGTAATGTTCCCATTTGATGAGTTGTATTTAACATTAAATGGCATAGTTGGAGGGTAATCGTTAACCTTTTTATCTTCAGAATAAGATATTTTAATCCAACCATTGTAAAAATAGCCATTTATCCTCTCTTGGCTCTCATATTCATAAACGATTTGCCCTGAATAGCATGTAATTGGCTCATAATGTTCATATTCGAACGTACAGCTATATGGATATGTATAATATCCACCAAATGTTTTCTTTTCTTTAGGGCCATAAAAGAACTTAAAATGCTTTACATATGTTTCTAGCTTGCCTGTAAGCTCATTAAAAAACGTTTTCGTACTTTCATTACTTTGATTAGGAGTTGCTTCACCCCACCCATAAGTATTTTTTACTAGTTCTCCCATACTATATAGCTTGCCTTCTGGAATATAGGATACACCTGCATTTGATAATTTTACAGTGAACTTTTCACTGTTTAATTCTTGCCCATCAAACTCAATTTTGTCTCCTTCTACTAAATTCCCATCAAATGACATTGGAATTCCTTTATTTTCATCAAATATATAAATATATCTAATTCCATCTTTCTCTATTCCACAATAATCCTTCCAAGCACTATTTGTGACATTAAGTCCTATTTCAGAGAATTCATCCTCATCTATATACTTTCCAAGCCCAGTAATTCTATTAATATCTGTAGAATATACCGAATTAGGGTTATATTTCTTAAAAGTACCATTTTCATTTCTATCTATCCAAAAATATGTATAGCCTGATTTAACAGTTGTTTCATTTTCTATTGGAATTCCATTATCAAACATTATTTTTACCTTATTTTTATTCATGTAAATATCTTGAACATTTGATGTATCCCCACTTTTAGGTTTTACTTTTCCTTGTATTTCATGTGGCAAATTAACTTCTTCACTCCATACATTACGGCTTAAATTTTTTGAATCTATATTTACCGTAAACGTTGATTTAATCAAATTATCTTCATCATATCCTAAAACTCCTTCAGCAGAGTCTTTTATAGTAACTTCTATATCTCCATTAGATAATAATTTGGCGCTTTCAAAGTCTCCAGATACACTCCGTATGTTATCTACCTTCTGATCTGGGGTTATAACTATTTTGTTGTTTACTGCTTTTATGTCTTTTAATTCCAAGCTTTTGACCTTTTTTACTATCTTATAGTCATTTATATATTCTCCATCATCGAATTCCAAATCTATATAATTATTATTTTTTTCTGCTTTTATAGTGCCATTATCAACATATGCTCTCTGTATTTCTACATTAGATAACCCTTTTATACTTAAACTCTCCCCTAATGCCTTGTTTTTTGAAGAAAAACTATATGGAATTACCCTTTCATTTATAATTTCTATGTCTCTAACAGTAAATGAAAAAGCCATATTCTGCATCAAAATCGTTATTATAGCTAATATTGCTATCTTTTTCATAATCTCACCAACCTTTTAGCTCAACCTTAAGCGAATGAAAGGAAGGTACAGCATCCATATCCAAGATATCTCTATCAAATCGAATTTCTTCTTCTGGGAGAGTATCTACTATGTAAAACGCAGATGTATGCCGGGTTTGGCAAGGTGGTACTTTCTCTCCAATATTAGCATCACCTGCCATTTGCCTTTTTATTTCATCAGTATCAAAAGAATCAATTATATTAATTTCTTCTTTAGGGAAACTAAGTCTTAAAAACTCATAGCCTGAGTATATATCCTTATCATACATATTGTTGGATGTGTTAAAAGATACTGCTACAACATAATTGTTTTCGCCAAATTTTCGCCTATATTGAAAATATAGCTCATTTGATTGATTTATCTCATTAAATAACTCTTTATATTTGTCTATTGGATTATTAAACTCAAAAATATCTATTTCAGCGATTTCTGTAGTAATATAAGGAATATCTTCACTATATCTCCATTTTTTTAATTTACTAGGTAAATCAGCTTTATTTACTTTAGCAATATCATTATCATATAAAATATATTCATTATCGTTAAGCGTGGAAAGCAGCGTACATCTGCTTTTCATATAGTTTTTAATAAAAGCACAAACCTCTACTCTTGTAGCTTTTTCTTTTAATCTTACTGTATTATCCGGATATCCATTAATTATTCCTAAATATCTAAGCAATTTCGTAACATTATACTCAATAGAATTGTATTTATCTATATCAGCGAATACTAGGGTGTTTTTCAATTCAACATTTTCAATAATTTCTTCTCCTTCTATGCTTCTAAAAAGCATTTGGCATATTTCCCACCTAGTAATTTCTGATTCAGGATCAAATTCACTATAATCTTCTTCTAATAAGATATTTTTCTCCTTTGCAAGCTCTATAATGCCATTTGCCCAATAACCTGAAGTGCTGGATACATCTTGGTCTGGTGCAATAAGTTTTGTTAATATCGATAAAAATTCTGCTATCTTCATATTGCTTTCTGGGCAAAAACTTCCATCAGGATATCCAGATAAAATATTTCTCTCTGTTAGGTCGCTTATTAATTCATAACCCCAATGCTCTTGAGGCACATCAGTATAAGCGCTTGATTTAGTTATCAATAATAAGAATATTAAACATATTTGGCATATTTTTTTACACATATTTCCTCCACTATCTTGTAATATCAAACGTTCCCTGCGTCCTTAAATTATTAAGGGCCTTAGCTGTTTTACTATCTACGGCTATAACAATCGTATCTAATTTAGAAAAGTTACCATTTTCATATTCTCTGCCACTTTCATCATATATTCCAAGAATTTGTACATCTTCTATGATTTTTTCTGTTTGCAACGAATTATCCTCAACGGTATTATCATAAGACATTCCATATTTAGAAAAAACCTTTTTTACTACTGCACTTTTCCCCGTGAAATATAGATGTATCCTATCTTTCGGTTTTATTTGATATGCCACTGCATTTTCAGAAGATTTTATTTTTAATGCAATTCTTTCAAGACCATCTACAGCTTCTATTATTTTTAATTCTTCCTTAAGTGCAATATCTTGCTTAAATATAATTTGCCCTTTATTTATGATATTTCTGGCATATTTATCTACCAAATCTCCCTCATTTAACACTACATTACCTTCTATTGTGAGTGATATTGGCACTAAGAATTCTTTATAATCATCTTTATTTATCTTCATATCAGGCATAATATCTATTTTAGCCATATATACTGGTATCATTTCCTCTTTTCTAACTATTTTGTTTTGTATCACCGTAAGAACTACAAACAAAATAACTGCAATGCAGCCTGAAATCACTAATATATTGATTCTTTTCATTTAAACATATTTCCCTTTCATTCTCAAAAAAGTCCTAGTCTCCAGTATTTTCTACTTCTACAGAAAATATACTTTCTGCTGCATTTTGAAGCCATGTTTCTAAACTACTACTAGTATTTTTAAATGCCTTACTTACAGTTGGGAAAAATACTGTCAAAACTAGTGCTATTGCTACTCCTATTAATAAAAATGATTGTGTTACCTCTGATGCTCCTTTATTACTAATTAAAAAATTTTTTATCTTATTTTTCATATATATTCATTCCTTTCTAAAAGCGAATTCATGTACATTCGCATTTGCTTATATTATATCTACAATGCCGGTCCCATTTGTATTCTTACTTTAGCATGACATTTATAGCATTAAATGCCTCTATCGCTACAGGATATATTCCAATAGCTGCAATATTTAGAACCACTCCAAATACGCCTAACGTCATAATTGCCATCTTATTTTTAGTGTTTTCTTCTAAAAACTCTATATATTTTTCTTTTAATATATAAATCAAGTTGTCTAGTGCCTCTATTGCAGATGCACCCTGCATTTGCTGTTTGAGACAAGAAACAAAAATTTTTATCTCTGGATAATTAAATTTAGTACTTAAATTCTCAATAGAATCTAAGATTATAAAGTTAGATAATTCATATTCTAAATATAAATTTTTAAGTTGCCCTGAAAATTCTTTATTAACGCACAATTCTGGCAAGCTTCTTAAGGCGCTTGCAAACGGTATCTGAGAAGATATTTGAACTCTTAGGCACTCACTTATATTTAATAAATCATTTAAAACTTGCTTTTTATATGTATTTTTTCTTACGTTTCTAACTCCATAAGCTAAAAATAATATGATTATAGATATTCCTATGCTATTTATGAAACCATGTCCTAACAACAATAAGCACATGAATATACCTATAAGAGCCATTAAAGCTCTATTTTTTATTCTTTTTCTGACATGGCCTATTTTTTGTAATTCTCTAAAAATATCTCTTTTTATTCTCTTACCTATTAATATTTTCACTATTTCATTAGTAATCAAAAATAATACTGCTAAAAATATAACTTTAATAAAAATAAACATTCTTTTCACCTTTAATAATCAAATCTTTTTACAATTCTCGATAGCCATAAAATTCCCCAAATACTTAAAAAATTTATATCTAAAATACACCTTCCTATATCTGTGTTTGTCATTATATTTAAATAATACCGATTTCCCTGTATAAATGAAAAATACATATAAATATCTATAATTATCAATATATACAGTACTATACATATTGATCTTGTTTCTTTTACTCTTCTTCTTTTTTGCTTT
>JAEEXS010000136.1 GCA_016287855.1 Clostridia bacterium | reverse complement strand
CCAATTACCTTTATAGTCCCCACCTTTGTATTTTATGTAACTTCCAATTTCTACGTTGCTAAATGAATTCTCTTCTATGCTAAATGAATTCTCTTCTATATTTTTATCATCTTCAAGCAGCTTGCTCATAAGTGATGCTATTTGTGCTCGTGTCAAATTCTTTTGAGGTTCAAACGTGCCGTTTGCATTTCCACTCATTATACCATTTGCAACTGCTATCGCCACATATTTTTCATATGTATAATCTATCATATCTCTATCTGAAAATTTTTTTAAAATAGAATAATCTACTTTAGCATTTTCTAAATCATATATTTTTACCATTATTTTTGCCACTTGTTCCCTAGTCATCAGAGATTGAGGAGAAAAATAGCAACCAATATCACTATAATAACGTGCTCCCATTATATTAAAAACTTTTTCAATATATTCATAAGCCCACATAGTTTCATACAAATCTAAACAATCTTCAATTGGGTGAGTATTTTCTTCATTAATCGGTAATTCTATGCCTGCATATTCTACAGTTTTACTCAATATTGTAGCAAATTGTTCTCTTGTTATATAATCATCTGGTTTGAAAGAGCCATCTGTAAATCCACTCAAAATATTTTTTCCCACCATAAGATTAACCATTTTATAAGCCCAATGAGTTTCGTCCATATCTGTAAATGCATTACAAACTGGCATACCAACTAAGCCTACAAAAAATATAACTAATAATAATTTGAAAAATTTCATTAATACCCCATCCTTTCTACGTTGTCGCTCCTCGCTTTTCTCCTCTATACAGTAATTTTAATGCTATTGGCGTAATTATTGCTGAAAATAGTATCATCAAGATAATTGGCGTTAGGAATACTGTATTAAGCATTCCAGTATCTACTCCTCTTTGAGCTATAATTAAGGCGACCTCGCCTCTATTCATCATTCCTACTCCAACTTTTAGTGAATCTTTCCAACTTAATTTACAAAGTTTTGCAACTGAACCACAGCCTATTATCTTTGTAATACATGCTACTACTAGGAATAATACTGAGAAAAGTATCATATCATTACTAATTGAAGATATTTCCGTTTTGAATCCTATACTTGTAAAAAATATTGGACCAAACAGCATATATAAATTAACATCTAACTTATTAGCTATATATTTTGCATCACGAATATTACACAAAATAATTCCAGCTATATATGCACCTGTTATATCTGCTACACCAAACCAAACTTCAGCAATATAAGATAATGCAAAACAAAGGGCAAGACTTGCTATAGGTATTCTTCTAGTATGATGCTTAGACATGGCACTTAATTTTATAAATATGAACCTACAAATAAACCCTATAACTATTGCAAACACAAAGAATAACATTGTTGCTATTATTACATGTACGGGTGAAACGGACGGATCTCTAATTCCTAGTACAAATGTAAGTAATACTATACCTATTACATCATCAATTATGGCTGCTCCCATAATTGTAGTTCCTACTCTACCTCGAAGATGTCCTATTTCTCTTAATACTTGAACCGTTATGCTAACAGATGTTGCAGTAAGTACACAGCCTAAAAATACAGCTTTTAAAATTTCCATCGAATCTAATAAAGAAATTTTATAAAAAGCTATATATAGCCATGTTCCGCCTAACAGCGGCACAAACACACCAAATACCGCAATAAGGGCTGCTGCCCAACCCACTTTTCTTAATTCATTTAAATCAGTTTCTAGCCCCGCTAAAAACATTAATAAAATTACGCCTATTTCTGCCATTGGTGTTAAAAAATCATTTGCAGTAACAAAACCAAAAACAGTAGGTCCTATTACAATTCCCGCTGTAATTTCTCCAACAACCGAGGGAACATTTAGCCTTTTTGCAATTAATCCAAATGCTTTTGCAAATATTAAGATTATAGCCAAATCTCTAAAAATAGTATATGACATTTTACTCCTCCAATTCTACAATTAGTAGTTCGGCTTTTACGTACTTTTTATTTATATTTATTGAGAATTTAAGAAATAAAAAAAGATACTAAAATGATTTTAGTATCTTTTTTATTAATTACTTTAAGAACACATTATATGCTTTATATGCCATATAAACATCGGCTTTACTTGTAATTTCAAATGGTGCATGCATAGATAAAACGGCAACCCCGCAATCTATTACGTCTAATCCTTGATCAGCTAGGTAGTAAGCTATTGTTCCGCCACCACCTTGATCAACTTTTCCAAGCTCTCCAATTTGCCAAGCAACTTCATTTTCTTCAAAGAGTCTTCTAACTTCTCCTAAGAATTCAGCACTTGCGTCGTTTCCACCAGCTTTTCCACCATGGCCAGAATATTTTGCAACGCAAACACCTTCACCTAAGTAACATGCATTATTCTTTTCCATAGTAGATGCATAAGTAGGATCATATCCTGCATCAACATCAGCTGAAAGCATTTTACTATTAGATAATGCTTTCTTTAATGAATACTCATCATATTCTCCTCTTAAATTCATTAAATCTGCAAGGAAGAATTCAAAAGAACGAGATTCCATACCAGTATTTCCCATACTTCCTACTTCTTCTTTATCTGCTAATACGCAAATTGCTGTTTTTTGGCATAAGCCTGTATCACAAATTGCTTTTAATGCTGTATATGCACAAACTCTATCGTCTTGACCATAGCCACCAACGAAAGCAGAATCTAAGCCAACAGATTTAGCTTTAAAAGCAGGTACTATTTCAAG
>JAEEXS010000135.1 GCA_016287855.1 Clostridia bacterium | reverse complement strand
ATAGTATTACCGACTTATAATGGTGAAAAATATATTTGTGAATCTGTAGATAGTGTTTTAAATCAGACTTTTACTGATTTTGAATTGATTATAGTTGATGATTGTTCTACTGATTCTACACCGGAAATAATAGGTGATTTTGCTCAAAAAGACAATAGAATTAGAGTTATTCATAATAAAGAAAACAAGAGACTTCCAGAATCGTTAAATATTGGCTTTAGAGAGGCTAAAGGAGAATATTTAACTTGGACTTCAGACGATAATATTTATTTACCTAATGCAATAGCAACTATGGTAAGTGCGTTGAACGAAAAAAAAGACACTTATATGGTTTGCGCAGATATGGATTTAATAAATGATATAGGTGAAATTATTGGTAAAGCTAATAAACATAGTAATGATACTATTTATATAAATGATAACGTTGGGGCTTGTTTTTTATATCGAGCAGAAGTTTTAAAAGAAATAGGCGAATATGATACGTCTATGGCTTTAGTAGAAGATTACGATTATTGGATAAGAGTGTATAAAAAATATGGCTATATTGAAAGAGTAAATGAGGTTTTATATAAATATAGATGGCATAATAATAGTTTAACTTTTTCTAAAGCTAAAGAAATAAGGAATCAATTGAATAAGTTAAGAGAAAAGCATGGTATATGGACCTATTTTGAAAATAAAGGCGAGTTGCCTTTTGAAATGTATTATGATTATCTTATGTATAGAGAGATTAGTTATAGTTTGTTAGAAGAAATTTGGGGCAAGTTTCCTGAATTAAAAATTGAGTACGAAAACGTTAAAAATTATAAATTAGGTAAGGAAATATTAGTATTTGGTTCTGGTCAAAAAGGCAAAGAAGCTAATCAAATATTGGGAGATAAGGTTAAATTTTTCGTTGATAATAATACTGATAAGGTTGGTAAATTTGTAGATGGCAAAAAAATAATATCTTTTGAAGAGCTATTAAAAATACATGATAAATATGATATAATAATTGCGATTAATCCGGCTGTTTCATTGCAGATAATGGGGCAATTAATATCAAATAATATTGAGCATTTTATTAGTTGGAATATGTACGAGATAGTTTTAGAGGAGCATAAGTTATGGGAGAAAGAGAATTTTTTGAAAAAATAAGAGATGATAAAAACATTGTTATATATGGTGCTAAAAAAATAGCTCAAGAACTTATTAAACGTATGAAGTATATTGGAATAATTCCAAAAGCTGTAGTAGTAAGCGATAAAAGTAAAGATGAAGTTGGAATAGAGGGGTATATAGTAAAAAATTTAGATGAACTTACTAATATTCCAGAATGTACGTTTATTATAGCAGCAGGTGAAAGATTTAAAGATGAAATTGAGAGTAATTTAAAAACCAAGGGTGCTAAAAAAATATATGCGCTTACTTGGGGATTATTTTTAGAAATAGAGAATATTAATAAAGTTAATTTTACTTATGGTTTGGTAGATAATCATATGCGTTCAATATTATTACAGTATAATAACCATAACTACGATAAAGTCCAAGGAGTTAGGGAAAAGATAAAAGCTGGTAAAAAGGTAAAAGTTTTGTTTTTAATATCTACTGTAAGTAAATTTTGTAGTGAGTCATTATACCATGAAATGGAGAAAAGTGAATATTTTGAACCAGCTGTAGGTTTAGCATTAGTTTGGGAAAATGGAATGATGGATATTGGAACAAAAAACTTCACTAGGGATTATAAAGAACTAGTCGATAAAGGCTTTAATGTAGCAAAAATAGATACATTAACTGCTATAGATGATTATTCGCCAGATATTATTGTATATCATTCGCATTATTTAGATTTAGAAGTTAGTTATATAAATTATGAGCTTCTTAATTACAGATATCTCACATGTTATATTGCTTATGGTGTAGAGGTTGTAAATATTCCAGAGTATCATTTTAATAACTTTTATATCAATTCTTCTTGGATAAATTTTATGCCAACAGATGCTGAATATAAATTGAATCAAGAATATTCGTTAATTAAAGCAATTAATGCTGTATCCTTAGGATATCCTAAGTTGGATAATTATAAATCATCTAAACTAAAAGAAAGAGATCCTAGGAAGATAGTTATAATTGCTCCTCATTGGAGTATAAGAACTAATATGAATTTCTCGACTTTTGAGAGATATTTTAAATTATTTGAAGAATTTAGAAATAATCATAAAGAAATATTTTTTGTTTTTAAGCCTCATCCTACTTTAGGTTATAGAATTAAAGAGATTGAGGAAGCTAAAGATAATCCTAAAATTACTTATAATGAATACGTTGAATATTGTAAACGCTGGAACGAGGCTGAAAACGGTATAGTGTTAGAGGGAACTAACTATATAGAGTGGTTTAATGAAAGTGCTTGCTTAATAACGGATTGTGGCTCTTTTATAGCGGAATATTTGCCGTCAGGGCATCCATGTATTTACTTGTTTAATCCTGATTTACCAAATCAAATGGATTCATATTATAAAAATGGCCAAGATATATTAAATAGTTATTATATTTGTAATAGCGCGGATGAAATAAAGAATACTTTTGATGAAGTAATTACTAAAGAAAATGATTCTAAAAAAGAACAACGCGAAGAAGTATTAAATAAGTATTTTAAGAATATTGGTACTTCTGGTAAAAAGATATGTGAGTATATACTAAAACAGCTTATAGATTAGGAAAATTTTAGAGGGGCATAAGTTATGGAAGAGAGAGAATTTTTTGAAAGCATAAGAGATGAAAAAAATATTGTTATATA
>JAEEXS010000034.1 GCA_016287855.1 Clostridia bacterium | reverse complement strand
TGGTCAAAGTGAGAATAAAGAAAATTTAAGAATATTTATTAAAGCAGCTAAGATGAGAAATGAACCATTAGATCATGTATTACTTTATGGACCACCTGGACTTGGAAAGACAACATTGTCTAATATTATTGCAAATGAAATAGGTGTAAACATTAGAATAACGTCAGGCCCTGCGATAGAAAGACCTGGAGATTTGGCTGCAATTTTAACGAATCTTTCTGAAGGTGACGTCTTATTTATTGATGAGATACATAGGCTTAGTCGTTCTGTTGAGGAAGTATTATATCCTGCTTTAGAAGACTTTGCGTTGGATATTATTATTGGGAAAGGACCTTCAGCACGTTCTATACGTTTAGACTTGCCTAAGTTTACTTTAATAGGAGCCACTACTAAAGCGGGAATGCTTACGTCTCCATTAAGAGATAGGTTTGGTGTAATTCAAAGATTAGAGTTATATTCTCCAGAGGAGCTATCTCAAATAGTAAGAAGATCTGCTGGTATTTTAAAAACGGAAATAGAAGAGGAAGCTTTACTTGAAATCTCATCACGTTCTCGTGGTACACCTAGAATCGCAAATAGGCTATTAAAGAGAGTTAGAGATTATGCACAAGTAAAAGGCGATGGAAAGATTACACTAGATATAGCTAGAAATGCTTTAGAAAAGTTAGAGATAGATGAGTTAGGGTTAGATAATATAGATAGAATTATGCTAAATGCAATTATTAAGAATTTTGGTGGCGGACCGGTTGGGCTAGATACTTTGGCTGCTTCTATTGGAGAAGATCCAGATACGATAGAAGATGTTTATGAGCCGTATTTATTGCAATTAGGATTTATAACTAGAACTCCGCGAGGTAGAACGGTTACTCAAATGGCGAAAGATCATATGAGTTTATAGAAATGAGGAAAGTCTTTGGAACATGTTTATTTAAAACATACATCAGAAAAAGATACAACTATTAAGGATATTTTAGTAAATAAATTGAATATTTCTTCTCGTTTATTAAGAAAGTTAAAACTAAATCATAGGATTTTTTGTAATGGAAAAGAAGCGTGGATAAATGATTTAGTTTTGGCGAATGATGTTGTTTCGGTGGATATTACATTTGAAGAGATAAACGACAAGATTGAGTCAGAAAAAGGCAAGTTGGATATTTTATATGAAGATACTTGCCTTTTAATAATAAATAAAACAGGGAATATGGTGGTTCATCCGACATGCATTCATAGAGGTGGAACTTTAGCTAATTTTGTAAAAAATTATTTAGAAGAAAAAGGGGAAAATATTACAACTAGATTTGTTAATAGATTAGATAGGGAAACGTCTGGAGTTATAGTTTTTGCTAAAAATGAGTATACTCAAGAAAGCTTGTCTAGACAGATGCAATTAGGAGAGTTTGAGAAGGAATATATTGCTGTAGTTCATGGATATATAACTGAAGACAAAGGTACTATTGATTTGCCAATAAAACGTGAGGAAGGAAGCATTATGACAAGAACTGTTTCTCCTGATGGAGAAAGTGCAGTTACTCATTTTGAAGTATTAGATAGAAAAAATGATATGAGTGTTGTAAAGTTAAGACTAGAAACAGGTCGTACTCATCAGATTAGAGTTCATATGAAGGTTATTGGACATCCTATTGTTGGAGATGGCCTATATTCAGATATAAAGACAGGTAGAATAAACAGGCAAGCATTACATGCAAAAAAGGTTAAATTTATTCATCCGATTACAAAGGAGATAATACAAGTTGAGGCACCCATTCCAGAAGATATAGTTGCTTTAACTTAGGAAATAGAGGACGTTAGTCCTCATTTTTTTGCCTTGCAAACTAACCTTTTTTGTGATATTCTAAAACCCTAAGGAGTGGAAAAAATGGGTAAAATAATAATACTTGATGAACTTACTTCTAATCAAATTGCAGCTGGTGAAGTAGTAGAAAGACCGGCTTCAGTTGCAAAGGAAATGATAGAGAATTCTTTAGATGCTGGAGCAACTTCTATTTCTGTTGAAATTGAAAATGGCGGTATTTCGCTTTTACGTATAACGGACAATGGCTCTGGAATTGAAAAAGACGATATGGCTATTTCTTTTGAACGTCATGCAACTAGTAAAATTCGTTCGGCTAAAGATTTAAAAACAATATCTTCATTTGGATTTAGAGGCGAGGCCTTAGCTAGTATTGCGTCTGTTGCTGAAGTAGAAATGGTTTCTAGATATAAAGGGGAAAGTGTTGGCAATAGATTAGTTATAAAAGGTGGAAATATAATTGAAGAGAATGAAATAGGTTGCAATCAAGGAACTATTATGACAGTAAAAGATTTGTTCTATAATACTCCTGCTAGATATAAATTTTTGAAAAAAGACTATACAGAAGCTGGTTATGTAGAAGACGTAGTTGCTAAAATGGCTTTAATTCATTCTAATGTTGCGTTTAAATATGTAAATTCTAAAAAGGTTATTATTCAAACTTCGGGCGATGGAAATATAATTAATGCTATTTATAGTGTATATGGAAAAGATATCGCAAAAAGTGTTATTCCTTTTGAATTGGAATTTGAAGGAATAAAGGTAAATGGTGTTGCTGGAAAAGCAGATACTTGTAGAAACAACAGAAGTAACCAGATATTTTTTGTTAATGGTAGATATATAAAGAATAAAACTATGTCTAGTGCGGTAGATAATGCATACCAGACTATAGCTCCGGCTGGAAAATTCCCGTTTGTTGTTATTAATGTTGAAGTAAATTCTGAGTTGGTTGATGTTAATGTTCATCCTACTAAAACAGAGGTTAGATTTTCAGATGAGAGTTTAATTTATAGAGCTGTATATAATGCAATTCGTTCTACTATGCTAAATCAAGATTTGGTGCCAGAAGATGAAGATAATATAAAAGAAGAGCCAAAGAAAACAATAACAGATTTATTTTCTTCATATAAAAAAGTTGGAACATATGCAAGTCGCCCAACTAATGATATAGTGCCGAAGGCAAATTATTCATACAAACCTGTAAATCAATCGTCAAGTTTTGCGAAACCTTCAGCTAAAGAAGAGACTGTTTCATCAAGTGAGTATATAAAGAAAGATCCATATGTACCTATAAAAGAGAGAAATGAGTCTTTGTTTTCCGATGAGAATAATAATTTAGTCCAGAATGTAAAGAATTATAAAATAATTGGTACAGTTTTTTCAACATATATTTTAATACAACAAAATGATGACTTTTATATAATAGACCAACATGCAGCTCATGAAAGAGTTATGTATGAGAGCCTTGTTAAAAAGGTAAAAAATGGTGTAAATACTAAGCAGATGCTTATGATACCTGAAATTGTTGAGTTAAAGAATAATGAAGTCGATATTGTAAACTCTAATAAAGAACTTTTTGATAAAGCTGGTTTTGAAATGGAAGAGTTTGGCGGAAATTCATTTAAAATTTCGGCTGTCCCTGGAGAAATTACGGGCATTGCAATTAAAGAGTTATTTTATGACTTAGTAGATAGCCTTCAAAAAGAAAGTGGTGTAAAGGAAGACGATAGAGTAGAATATTTTATCTTTACTATGGCATGTAAAGCTGCGGTTAAGGCAAATATGAATTTAGATAATCGTGAGATAGAAGCTTTAATTGATAAAATGATGAGTTTAGAGAATCCGTTTACTTGCCCTCATGGAAGACCTACTGCAATAAAAATTACAAAGAGTGAAATGGAAAAGAAATTTAAGAGGAGTGGCTTTTAGTGAAACCAAAAGTTTTAGTTATTGCAGGTCCTACTGCTAGTGGAAAAACTAAAATATCTATTGAACTTGCAAAGAGATTAAATGGAGAGATTATATCTGCGGATTCTATGCAGATATATAAAGATATGAATATAGGGACTGCAAAACCTACTGAAGAAGAAAAATCTAATATTCCTCATTATATGTTAGATTTTTTAGAAGTAGGTGAAAAATTTAGTGTCGCTCAATATAAAGAGATGGCAATGAAATATATAGAAGATATTTTGAGTAGAGGTAAAACTCCAATAATTGTTGGTGGCACAGGGTTATATATAAATAGTATTGTAGAAGAAATAAATTATGAGAAACAAATAGAAGAAAATAAGGAAATACGAAAAGAACTTGAAGAAGAAGCTAGAGAACATGGAAATGAAAGGCTTTATGAAGAATTAAAAAAGGTTGACCCAGAGGCAGCAACTAGAATCCATTTAAATGATACAAAAAGAATAGTAAGGGCATTAGAAGTTTTTAGGTTGACGGGGACTAATATTACTGAATATCAAAAATTATCTAAACAAAACGACAAAAAATACGATTATAAAATAGTAGGATTATATATAGATAGAGAAAAATTATATTCTCGCATAAATGAGAGAGTAGAGTTGATGATTAAATTAGGCTTAGAAGATGAGGCTAAAAAAGTAATAGAATTAGTTAAAGATAAAGGAAGGCTTACTTCTTTTCAAGCTATTGGGTATAAAGAGTTTTTACCTTATTTTGAAGGTAAAACATCCTTGCAAGAAACGATAGATAATATAAAACAAGAGTCACGAAGATATGCTAAACGTCAAATAACATGGTTTAAGAGAACTGAAGGACTTACGTGGATAGATATGTCTTGTGATTTTGAGGAAAATGTTAAAAAAATAATAAATTATTTTGAAGGAGTGATGTAGAAATGGCAGGAGCAAGTTTACAAGATTTATTTTTGAATCAGGTAAGAAAAGAAAAAGTAGCAGTAAGTGTTTATCTAACTAGTGGTTTTCAACACCGTGGCTTTGTAAAAGGTTTTGATAACTATGCAATAATGTTAGAAAATGACGGAAAACAATTTTTGGTTTATAAACATGCTGTTGCAACTATTACTCCAGCGAAACCAGTAAAGACGATGCTTGGCACAGAGGAGAATCCAATAGATTTATTTAATAAACCATTATAATTTTACGGAGGAAAAATGGAGACTGCAAAAAAAGTCTATAGAAGAAAAAGAAATAATAGAATGAATTTGGGCAGATTTATAATATTTGTACTTATATGTGCATATATTATAATGTTTGTCTATACTTTTTTTGCTCAAAATATAGACGAAACGATCAATATTACATACGGCACAGTAGAGGCTAAGGAATTAGTTACTGGGTATATAACTCGTAATGAAAAAATCGTCTCAGCAGACATCTTAGGTGGCCTATATCCTGTTGTCCTAGAAGGAGAGCGCGTTTCTAAAAATCAAAAAGTTGCAGTCGTTAAAAATGAAAATAGTGACAATATAGAAGAAAAAATAAAAGAAATAAAAAACAAATTAAGTTTACTTACCACGCCTACTATTTTTAATAATGATATAAAGCTTCTAGAAAATGATGTTAACTATTCGCTAAACTCTTTGATGCTTAGTAATTATAATGAAAACTTTTCTAATTTAAGTTCAATAAGAAATAAAATTGAGGACAAGCTTAGCAAAAAAGCATTAATAATAGGTGAATCTGGTGCAAAAGGCACTTTAGAAAATGAATATTATGAAGAAATAAAAAGATATGAAAGTCAGCTTACTAATTCTAGAGAGGAACTTACTGCACCTATTGCAGGTACGGTAGCATATAAGCTTGATGGGTATGAAAGCGTGTTCTCATATAATGCAATTGGAGATTATGATGTAGAAACTTTGGAAAAGATGAATGTTCCATCAGGTGAATTGGTTGGAACTACTAAACAGAATAGCTTTAAAATAGTAGATAATATAGAAGGTTATGTTACGGTTATTTCTAGTTCTAAAGAGGCACTTAATGCAAGAGTTGATAAAAAGCTAAAATTGCGTTTTCCGGAAATAAGTAATGAAGAAATAAGTGGAAGAATAGAATATTTAACTATTGAGGATGATAAAGCAGTTTTAACATTTAGAATAAATAGAATGTTAGAAGATCTTATAAATTATAGAAAAACTAAAGTTGAAATGATTTGGAATTCATCAGAAGGATTATTAGTACCTTCTTCTGCGATTAAACACGAAGAAGATGGCAGTGCAAAAATATATGTTATTAATGGAAGACGTGCAATTGAAAAGAGTGTAGATGTTGTGCTTGATAATGGTGAACAAGCTATAATTAATAGTAAAGATGGATATGTAATTATTTTATATGACCGAATTGCAAAGGATGCAGCAGATATTAGTGAGAATAAAATAATAATTTCTAATTAATTTTAAATTTACTATAAAGTTTTAAACAAGATTGCCGATATTATAAACGTGCTAATACAAAAGAAACGTAGTAGTGTCTAATCTAGTACGCAAATATACTAAACAGGGAGGTTTGAATATGTCAGCTTTAATCAACAAGATGTTGAATTTAGTCGGCTTCGAAGGCGAGGAACTCACGGAAGAGGAAGGTTACAATTCAAATGCATCTAACAATGAACAAGAAAATGTAAAAGGAACGTATAATCCGTTCAAAAAAAATTCAAAGGTGGTAAATCTAACGGATCCTAATCAATTGAAATTGGTTGTTATGCAACCTAATTCTTTCGATGATGCACAAGATGTGTGTGATCATCTAAAAGAAAAGAAACCGGTTGTTATAAATTTGGAGTATGCTGATAATGAAACAGCAAGAAGATTAATAGATTTCTTTAGTGGGGCTGTTTATGGAATAGATGGTCATATTGAAAAAGTGTCTGCATCTATATTTTTGCTTGTACCATATAATGTAGATATTTTAAACACAGCTAAAGATGACAGAAATAAAAATACATTTTCTTGGCTTAAATAACTTAAGCTAAATATGGGAAATTGAGGTTCTTGCTTAAATAAAAGTAGGGACCTTGTTGTGTTTACTTGACTAAATTAAATTTATGCAATAAAATTACTTATTAGAAAGGCGTGTGGTTTTATGCTTACACCTTTAGAATTAGAAAAGACTGAGTTTAAGGGCGGGGTGGGTTATTCAAAGCATTCCGTTAACGAAATCTTTTCGAAAGTAAGAGAGGATTACGAGAAACTTTATAAAGAAAATATCGAATTAAAAGATAAGATAAATCTTTTAAATGAAGGTATTGGCCAATATAAAGCTATGGAAGAAGTATTAAAAACTGCTATGATTAATGCTCAAACTTCTGCTGAAGAGATAAAAAAGAATGCTCAAGAAAAAGCAGATAATATTCTTCAAGAAGCTGAATTTATGGCTCAAAAAAATAGAGAGTTCTCTAATCAAGAAGTGATTGATGCTAAGGTGGAAGCTGAAAATATTCGTAAAGAAATGCAAGTTTATAAATCTAAAGTAGAAGCAATAATAAAGTCTCAACTAGATTTGTTAAAGGAGATGTAATCATTCGCCATATATTTTAGAAAGGAATGAAGTTATATGAGTAAAAAAGAGAAAGCAAAAGGTTTTGTTCATGAATTTAAAGAGTTTATTTCTAAAGGAAATGTAATTGATTTAGCAGTTGGTATTATCATAGGTAGTGCTTTTACATCTATTGTTAATTCTTTAGTTCAAGATTTAATAATGCCAGGAATTGGTTATTTAATTGGTGGATTAGAATTTGATCAATATAAATGGGTTTTAGCAGAAGCTACTGAAGAGACTGCTGAAGTAGCTATTACATATGGAAACTTCATTCAACAAGCAGTTGACTTTTTAATTATTGCCCTTGTTGTATTCTTAATGGTAAAAGGCATAAATAAATTTAGGAAGAAAGAAGAACCTAAGAAAGCAGAAAAAGTTGTATCTGATGAAGTTAAGTTACTTACTGAGATTAGAGATTGCTTAAAAAAATAAATATCAAGATAACTAAAAATAGTTGGAGATATTTTCTTAGTGAAAGTGTCTCCAATATTTTGTATTTTAAATAGAGAGGAATAAAAAGTTATGGCACTTAATATAGTTTTAGTTGAACCTGAAATCCCACAAAATACGGGCAATATTGGAAGAACATGTGTGGCAACTGGTTCAGTTTTACATTTAGTAAAGCCTTTAGGGTTTGAAGTCACAGATAAACAATTAAAAAGATCCGGAATGGATTATTGGAAAGATTTAGAGGTTTATTATTATGAAAATTTGCAGGAGTTTTTAGATATTCATAAAGATAAAGAAATGTTTTTCTTTTCTACTAAATCTAAACAAAATCATACAGAAGTAGAGTATCCGGATGATGCGTTCTTATTATTTGGCAAGGAATCAAAGGGGTTACCAGAAGATTTATTGTTAAAGAACTTTGATAGATGCGTAAGAATTCCAATGCTTGGAAATACTCGTTCTCTTAATTTATCTAATTCTGTTGCCGTTGCAGTATATGAATATTATAGACAAAAAGATTTTAAGGGATTAAAAGAGGTTAGTGAGTATTTTAATGTATAGGGGCTGGATTTTTTGATAAATAAAAATAATTTCATTAAGATTTTAATTTTTTTAACTTCAGTTATATTATTAATTTTATTAATATTCGCATATGATTATATTGTATTTAATTATAATATAGGTGTTCCTTGTGTAATTAATAAATGCTTTGGTGTATATTGTCCAGGATGTGGAATGACTAGGGCGGTAGATGCTTTATTAAAATTGGATTTTAAAGAGGCTTTTAAATATAATGTTTTTTCTATAATTTTATTTCCTATTTTATTTATAGTGTGCGTAATATTTATATGGAATATGATATTTAAAGGAAACAAGATAAATATAAAATATAATAATGTCCTTTTAATTATATTAGCTACTTGTTTATTGCTATATGGAATACTAAGAAATTTTATTCCGATTTTACAACCGTAAATTTTATATATTTTTGTTGATTTATAAAAAATATTATGCTAATTTAAAGATAGTTAATGTTAAAAGGGGGAGTCGATGATGTTTTGTCCGAATTGTGGAAGTCAAGCACCAGATGGAGCTAATAATTGTCCAAATTGTGGAGCAGCTTTAAATGGTGGTGCTAATACTAATTATGGTTCAGGTCCAATAAACGACGGAAATCAAAATTTTGGAACAACAGATACGTTTAATAATGGAGCTAATCAATACCAATCTAATAATCAACAAAGTCAACCTAATAATGGAAATCCTACTGGAGGAGAAAGAAAGTCTAAATTAGTGGCTGGTTTGTTAGGAATTTTATTAGGTGGTATAGGTGTTCATAATTTCTATTTAGGTAATACAACGAGAGGAATAATTCAAATTATTGT
Organism: Clostridia bacterium; assembly: GCA_016287855.1. Taxonomy (GTDB): domain Bacteria; phylum Bacillota; class Clostridia; order TANB77; family RGIG9151; genus RGIG9151. Next base: position 5,968 of record JAEEXS010000034.1, on the reverse strand, counting down.
TACTTTTGTTACTTGTGGAATAGGTAGCTTATGGGGCTTAATTGAAGGAATTATGATTTTATGTGGTAACATTAATACAGATGCAAATGGTAATCCATTGGCGGATTAATTATAATAATATAAGTAAAATGACCGTGTTTATCACGGTCATTTTTTGTATGAAAATATTATTTTATGGATTACAAATTTGACATTTTGTATAACCTTTTGCATCGCTAATATTAGAAAAATATTCTCTATTTTCTTCTTTTAGCTTTTTTGCAGATTGGCAAGTAGCAAGATGCAATTTCTTAGTATTTTTATTTCCTATATAGGTAGCATTTTCAGATTTAATTTCTTCTATAACACTATTGTCTTCAACATCTTCAATATCATTATTTTCTAAATCTATATATTCTTCTTTTAGTTCTTCATTTTCTTCATAAAGTTTTGAAAAAATTTCATTATAGTATTCTTCATAATATTTTTCCCAATATGTGTCGTCAAATAATTCTTCATTATCTTGAGACACTGTATTAATTTCAACTCTATTTAATTCATCATTCCAACTAATATCTACATCTAATAAATTACCAATAGATTTTAACGGCAAATAAGTGGTACCATCGATTACAAAAACGGGGGCATCGGGTTCCCATTCTTTACCATCTAGAAATATAGGGAATGTGGCATTTAATGCGTTATAAATAGGAGCAGCAAAGGCAAAAGTTATTGTAAAAAATATAGCCGAGATAATAATACCTATTAAGAATTTCTTCCGCATAAAATCCTCCTTTCTAATGATTTTTCTACATAAACTGCAGTTTATATATGGGAAAATTTTCCTCTTGCTGTAATTATATATGGTAAAAAATTCCATGTCAAGGCATATATGGTAAAAAATGTATAAATTACATAACAATATATTGTTTTACATGGAGATAATATTATTAAAATGATTTGAAAGGAAGATTTTTATTATGAAAAAAATTTTTTTGAGCTTACTTATTGTTCTTATGCTTACTTCGGAAAGTTATGCGGTAGCTTCTATAGTTAAAGCTCCTGGTTTTACTAAATGCACAGTAAACACGGCAGCTTTAAATATGAGATGTGGTCCTAGTAGTAATTATAAAATTGTAAAAACATTAAAATATGGTACAGAATTAAAGGCTATTGGTAAAATAAATAGCTGGTATATTGTGCAAACTAGTGACGATACGATTGGAATGGTAAGTGGGTGGTACATTAGTCCGGTGGATAATACATCATCCCAAAACAACACTTCAACAAACAACACTTCCAATAATACAACAACAAATGTAAATGATTTAACTATGACTAGTGATGAACAAACCATATTTGATTTGGTTAATGAGACTCGTAAAAATGCTGGTCTTTCGGAATTGAAGTTAGATAAGGAAGTTTTAAAAGTAGCTAGACTTAAATCTCAAGATATGGTAAATAACAATTATTTTTCTCATACTTCTCCAACCTATGGAACACCTTTTCAGATGCTTAAAAGCTTTGGAATAAATTATAAGTCGGCTGGAGAAAATATTGCTGGATATGCTACAGCTAAGGCTGCTTTTGAAGGTTGGATGAATTCATCGGGGCATAAGGCGAATATATTGGGAGATTCGTATAACTATACTGGAATAGGCGTTGTTAGTAGCCCTAGATATGGTTTAATATTGACTCAAATGTTTATTGGAAGATAAAAATGTTTAGACTTTGGAGAATTGGAAAGTTTAATAAGGCAAAGGAGAATCTAAGTCCCGTTAGTGGCGCTATAACATCTTATAATATAAAGAAAATATTAGGGGATAGTAGTGATGTTATCATAAAGGATGTTTATAGCTATAATAAAAATATAAAAATAAAAATTATCGCTATTGATGGCATGATTGATAGCAAAATTATTGATGAAAGCATTTTAAAGCCATTAACGTTTGATAGATTTATTTTATCTTCTGCTACCGAAAAAGAGGTTTATAAGCTGGTTAAAGAAGGCTTGCTATATCATGTATCGCAAGAAGAAATTCCTAGTTTAGAGGATGCTATAACTAAGATACTACAAGGAGTTACAGTAGTTGTTTTTGATGGGATAAAAAAAGCAGTTGCTTTTGATGCTAAAAATATACCCCAGAGGAGTATTGAGCCACCTAATGAAGAGAACGTCTTAAAGGGAGCAAAAGATGCTTTTGTTGAAAATATTAGGACGAATACTGCATTAGTTAGAAAAAAGGTAAAATCATTAGATTTAAAAATTGAAAATTTTAAAATTGGGACATATACTAATACACCAGTCAGTGTAGTTTATTTAGATAGTATAGTCAATAAAGATATTCTGGATAAAGTAATTAAAAGAATAAAAGATATGGATATTCCAAATCTTATTTCTCCAGAAAACTTTGAAAATAGTTTTAAAGATAATAAATATTCAATTTTTCCGCAGCTTCATTACACTGAAAGAGTAGACAAATTTTGCGCTAATTTGCTTGATGGCAAAATTGGGATTATTATAGATGGATTGCCAATAGTATATATAGTCCCAGGTGTATTGGCGATGTTTTTACAAGCTCCTGAGGATTATTCTCAAAATTATGTTTTAAGTTCAGCAGTAAGGTTTATGAGATATTTATGTGTATGGATAAGTCTTGTTTTACCTGCCTTTTATGTTGCAATTACGACATTTCATCATGAAATGATACCTACAAATTTGCTTATTTCTATTATTGAAAGTAAAGAAGGAGTACCTTTTGCTACTTTTTTAGAAGTTTTAGGCTTGCTCTTATCATTTGAGTTATTGCTTGAAGCAAGTCTAAGATTACCTAAAAGCGTTGGCGCAACAATATCTATTATTGGAGCATTGATTGTTGGAGAAGCGGCAGTTAACGCTAGTTTCATATCCCCGGCAGTTGTTGTAATTGTTGCTATCACAGGCGTTACAGGTTTTGTTATTCCTAGTCAAGATTTTACTAATTCTATAAGAGTATTTAGGGTAATTATGGTATTTATAGCTGGTATTTCTGGACTTTTTGGACTTTCATTTATTATTCTTGTTATACTAGCATATCTTTGTAAACTTGAATCTTTTGGTGTTCCGTATTTTACACCATTTGCTGGAAATGAGTGGAGAAATATATTGAAAGACACAATAGTTAGGTTACCACGGGATGTTGAAAGGGTAAAAAGATGAAAAATAAGTTTAATGCATTAATTATTACAATCATAGTTGTTATTTTAGCTGGATGGGGGGAGTATATAATTCCACGAAGGCTAGATATTAGTCATATTCAAGTTGTAGAAGTTGCTGGGTTAGATTATGATAAAAATGCTGTTTTATCACTTGTTTTTGTTCCACATACAGGTATTAAGAATGAGGACAAAAAGCAAAGTGAAATAAATGAAAAATACGTTACGGTTAGTGGAGATACTTTTGCAGAAACTATACAAGGAATACAACATTATGAAGATCATATATTTGTGGCATCTCATTTAAAAAATATTATTTTAGGTGAAAAATTAGCACAAAATAATTTAAGGGAAGCAATAGATTTTATTGGAAAGGATGATAATTTTAGGCTTAATTCTAAAGTGTATATTGCTAAAGAAATGAGTGCTAGTGACATTTTTAGAGAGGGCATAGATAATAATTATGTTTTATCTGAAAGAATAGACAAACTTTCACTAAATAAAAAAGGACATACAGATGTTAGAACAGTCGAGGTTATAGACGTAATGAAGATGCTTTTATCTGACTCTGGTACAGGGGTTATTCCATGTATACAAATTGTGGAAAATGGAGAGCCTCAGCTGGCAGATTATTATATAGAAACATCTGAAGATGAAAAATATAGGGTGGAATTTTTGGGGTATGGTGTTATAAGTGATGGGAAACTTGTTGAATATTTAGGAAAAGATGAGTCTAACGGTTACGATTATGTGAAAAATCTTATTGATGAGGATTATATTAGTGTAGAACTAAATGGTGTTAAATTAGGGATTGCGTTAATTGCCTCTAAAGCCAATATTTTATTCGATTTTGATAATAATGATTTAAGAAAAATTATTATAAAAATAAAAACTAACAATTATATTTTAGAGAACGCTACAGGTCAAAATATTTTTGATAATGATGTTAAGCCTATTGAAGAATTGGAAAATGAAAAAATAAGAAACGTTATTATGAGTACAGTTGATTATTCTAAACAGATAGGAATTGATTTTTTAAACATTGGGGAAACACTTAAATTTTATCATCCATATAAGTGGCGGGCTATATCAGATAGTTGGAATGAGATTTTTAAAAATGTTAAATTTGAAGTTTTAGTAGATTCAGAAATAAACAATGGATACGGGATATTAGCAATAAATAGTAAAGGCTAGGGGCAAGGAGGAACTATTTAATGAATTTTTCTGAAGACAAAATAAGCATGAAACAAGCGGTTATTATTTTTTTCCTAGCTATTGGAGCACCAAGTCTTAGAGTAATACCCAATTATATGGCATATTTTGCAAAGAATACGGCTTGGCTTTCAGCTATAATTTACTTAGTACCAGCATTTATTTTGATATTTGTATTAAAAGAGTTAGTACAAAAAAAGCAGAAAGGCTTATATGAGATATATGAAGAAATTTTTGGAACAACTATTAATAAATTTATAACTATTTTTTATATTGTTTGGAGCTTATTTTTAGCTTCGCTTTATCTAAGAATGTTTGGAGAAAGGTTCTTAGGCACCATTTTGTTTGATGCAAATCTTACTGCAATTATAATATTTATGGCATGTTTTGTTTATTTTATAGTTAATCAAAAGATAGATGTGTTAGGAAGATTGGCAGAAGTTTTAACACCTTTTTTTGCATTTGTTATTTTGGCAGTATTTTTTTTGATTTTTTCTAAAATTGATGTAAAAAATCTTTGGCCTATAACACATTATGATATGTTGCCTATGTTAAAAGGGTTAATTCCACTCCTTTCATTAAGTTCATATATTACAGGGGTAATGTTTTTGGGAGATAAAATTAGTGATATAAAAACTTTTGGAAGAAGAGGGAATATTGCTACAATAGTATTTTGCAGTGGAGCCATTATTTTAATTTTATCTACAATTGGAGTTTGGGGCTATAGATTAAACTTGCAATTTCTATTTCCGTATTTTGTGACTTTAAAAAATATTAATATTTTAAATACTATTGAAAGAATAGAATCTCTTGTCATTTCGGTATGGCTTGCAACAGATGCCGTTATTATTTCTCTTTTTACACTAATTGCTTTAAGTCTTGTTAAAAAACTTTTTAAAACAAATGCTCAAAGCAAAAATTCTATGTGGTTAATTATATTAATTGTTACATTGGCAATTAATATCTTTTCTAATGCGTATGATATAGAAGTATTTGCAAGAGATTATGGCTCATGGATAAATATTTCTCTTTTTATGATTTTACCAATCATAGCTTTTGGTATTGGGAAAGTAAGAAAAATCGTATAATTTTGCTAAAAATATTAAATATAACTAAATAAAAACCGATAAATTATTGTAGATTTAGATTATATATCTTGGGGGATAATTATGGCTAGGATAAAAAAGAAGATAGGTGAACTCTTATTAGAGGAAAAACTAATTACAGAAGAGCAGCTTACTGAAGCATTAGAAGCTCAAAAAATGACTGGACAAAAAATAGGCCAAGTACTTATTAGCAAAGGTTTTGTAAAAGAAGAAGATTTATATAAAATATTATCCGAAAAAATAGATAAAAAATTTGTAAATTTAGAAGATTATTCAATAAATGGCGAAGCAGTATTAAAGATTAGTCAATCATTGGCTCAGAAGCATAAAGCAGTTCCAATAGATATTGATGGTGGCAAATTGGTTGTAGCAATGGTAGATCCTACAAATATAATAGCATTAGATGATTTAATGCTTTATACTAATATGCGTATTGTTCCTGTATTAGCTTCTGAAAAGCAAATAACTGTTGTAAT
>JAEEXS010000033.1 GCA_016287855.1 Clostridia bacterium | reverse complement strand
GATTACTATAGTAGTTTTGGTTATATTAATACCAATTATATATGTAATAAACACTTATGTTCCATTTTTTGTGGGGAAAAAGCAAAAATATACTAAATTTTAGATATAAGATTATATTAGAATTAAAGAATTCTTTAAAAAGAAGGATAAAATATATTATAAGGAAAATTATTAAAGTATAGCACTTTATTAAATAATGGGGTGGTTAAGATTAAAAAGAAACTTGCTATAAGTTGTATATTATTGTTAATATGGTGTGGCGTGATATTCTATATGTCCGCTATGGAATCTATTGAGTCGAATAGTAAAAGTAGAAGTGTTATAGGTGAGGCTATAGAAAAAGTAAGTGATTTTGCTAATGATATTGGTTTGACGAATAAAGAGCTTACTGAGGTTGAGGTTCAAGACTTAGTAGATAAGTTAAATTATCCTTTGAGGAAAGTTGCTCATTTTACTGAATATTTTATACTTACATTACTCCTTATAATAGTTTTATCTGGTTATGGAGTAAAAGGGAAGAAAGTATTTATTATATCGTTACTGATTTGTTTTATATATGCTTTTACAGATGAGTACCACCAAGTTTTTGTTAGTGGAAGAACAGGACAGTTTTCAGATGTTTTGGTAGATACGTTTGGTGGGGTAATTGCGTGTTGTTTGGTTTTTGTTAGAAGGGTTGTTAAAAAGAGAGTGTCGTAAATACGGCACTTTTTTTGTAATAAATAGCTTTTTTCGGGAATAAATATTTGGTAGTTGTACTTAATTTTATCAGATTTACATAAAAAATATACAAAATGGGTTGAAAATATAAACAAATTATGTTAAAATAACAATTGGTGTTTGATTATACTTAGGAGGTTTAATAATGGAAGAAGAATTAGATCTTAGAGAAATTTTTGAAGTTTTTTGGGAGAAAAAGCTTTTTATAATCATTGCAGCAGTAGTTGGTATTCTTATGGGAGTTATATATACTGCGTTTTTTGTTACTCCTAAATATACTTCAACTACGACTTTAGTCTTAACTAAAGCGAGCAAAGAAGACCAAGTTATAACTGAGGCTATTACTCAGTCAGATATAACTCTAAACCAAAAGCTTATTTCTACATACGGAGAAATAATTAAGAGTAAGGCTATTATTAATAGGGTTATAACTGAGCTTAATATTGATTACAAATACTCTGAGCTTATTAAGGCGGTAAATATTAAAGCTATTGCTAATACTGATGTTATGAAACTTTCAGTTACAACGAAAGATCCTGAAATTTCTTTCCAAGTAGCTAATCATATTAGTGATGTCTTTGGTGAAGAGGTTGAGAGAATTTACGGTATTAAGAATATATTTGTTATAGATAGAGCTGAGAAAAATGAAAATCCAGTTAATATTAACTGGCTAAAGAACATGGCTCTTGCTTGTGCAAGTTTAGTTATTGTGGTTATGGCAGTCATTTTCTTACTTTATTTCTTTGACAATTCAATTAGATCAAAAGAAGATATTGAAAAGCTATTAGATGTACCTGTTATTGGTGTTATTCCTATGGTAAAAGAATTGGAGGTTAAGGAAAATGAGAAAAAGTAAAAATATGTATCCAAGTGATTTAAGTTATTCAGCTTCAAACCCTAACGTTTCTGAGTCTTTTAGAATTCTTAGAACTAATTTACAGTTTTCTATGGCATCAGATGATTCTTCCGTTATTTTAGTTACAAGTTCATTCCAAGGCGAGGGTAAGAGCTGGAATGCTGCAAATATTGCATGTGTTTTCGCAGATCAAGGTAAAAATACTTTGCTTATTGATGCAGATTTAAGAAGAGGAGTTCAAGAAAAGAGATTTGGCGTTTCTAATTCTAATGGACTTTCTAATTATTTAGCAAATGTTAATTGTAATGAAAAGAATTTTATTAAAAATACATCTGTTGCTAATCTTTCTATTATAACTCGTGGAAATGTTCCACCGAATCCTTCAGAACTTTTGTCTTCTGATAGAATGGAAGAATTACTTAGTAAAGTAAAAGAGGATTTTGATATCGTTATTATAGATATGCCTCCAGTACTAGTTGTTACAGATGCCTTGATTTTAGCAAATAAAGTTGATAAAGTAATATTAGTTGGTGCAATGAATCAAACTAGAACTAATGCTATACTTGAAGCTAAAAAGGCTTTAGATAATGTTGGTGCTAAGATTTGTGGAGTTATCTTAAATAAGGATAAGAATAAAGCTAGATCTTATTATAAATATGGCGGAAAGTATGGAAAGGGCTATGGCTACGGCTACGGTTATGGCTATGGCTACTAGGAGGAGTCTTGTATGATAGATATCCATTCGCATGTTATTCCTATGGTTGATGATGGCTCTAAAAATTTCATGGTTACTGAGAGAATGCTAGAAGAAGCGAGTAAGGCTGGATTTAAAGAAATTTTTGCTACTCCTCATTATTTCGATGAGAAGAGCATTAAACGCGAAGATATGTTAGTTCATTTTAATGAGTTAAAGAAACTTGCAACTTCATATGGTATAAATCTTTTACTTGGTAATGAAGTTTTTGTTTCTCATGACTTGCCAAGCCTTGTAAAGGATAAAGTTGTTTCTTGTATGAACGATAGTAGATATCTGCTTTTCGAACTTCCTAGAAATAACGATATCAATTATTTACAAGACGTTTTATTTGAGCTTTCTTCTATGGATATTGTACCGATTTTAGCTCATCCGGAGAGATATAGATTTGTTATTGAAAATCCAGAGAGTTTAATAGAACTTTCTAATTATGGTTTGCTTTTTCAAGGAAATTCTGGTAGTATTTTAGGGGATTATGGAGATACAGTTAGAAAAACGGCTATAACTTTGCTTAAAATGAATATATACCAGTTTTGGGGTAGTGATGCCCATAGCCAAGACAGATATGAAGCTTTTAATTTATCTAAGAAATATGTAGACAAGTTCGCGGGAGAAGGTGTTTTTGAGATTCTTACCGAAACTAATCCTGCAAAGGTTCGAGATAATTTAGAAGTGGATATAGATATTCATAAGACAAAAAAGAGTTTATTCTTTTGGAGGAAATAATGAAAAAGTTTTTTGGTTTTTTATTCTTTTTTATTTTTATTGTTTGTTGTAACTCTTCTATGGCATATACAAAGAGTGATTTAATAAACGCTCTTAATAAGACGTATGATGTTGCCGGAGAGAGTTATACTTTGCCGTCTTCTATTAGGACAAAGGCTATCAACTACATTAATTCTCATGAGATTTCTGAGAAAGATTGTAACGAGCTTATGGCACTTGTTAGCAAGGCTGTTGCTTTTGCTAACGAGGTTGGTACAACAGATATAGATCAAGTCTCTTCTGAAGATCTAAAAAGGGCTGCGGCTATTGTTAATCAGGCGGCTAGCGTTTTAGATATTGAGGTTCAGGTTAGTGGGGAACTAGATAAGGTTGTAGCAACAGAGAAATCTACTGGTAAGATTGTTGAAGAAGTTGAGAAAAAGCCTGTATTCTTTAAGAGTACGGGAAAAGCTAGAGAATATACAGTCCCTATTATTCTAGGTTTGGTTGGTTTTATTTTAATTCTAGCTATTTATTTTTGGGTATATAGTCATAAAAAGGGTAATAAGTTTGCAATTTGCCTTATTAATTCTTTTATGATTATTTATATATTATGTGCTTTGCCTGTTATTATTTTGGGCAACCATTTCGAGATTCTAAGGCTTGTAGAACCTATTTTGTCTAGTCAAGTAGGGGAAGGGCATATAGAGCTTGTGGATGCTGAAATAAAAGATAACATATCTCAAGCAGAGGAAGGGAACTTAGTTGTCGTTACTCAAGAAGATGGTACGGAAGTTGTGGTTAACGAGAAGACGAATGAAGTTGTTAAGTACCCAAGCGTTGGCGAGATGTATGCAAAGCTTAGTATTCCAACTTGTGGAATTGAGTTACCTGTATATTATGGAGATAACGAGAAGATTCTAGAAAGTGGAGTTGGACATTTCTCTGGGAGCCATTTCCCAGGAGAAAAGAGCGGTATTTTATATACTGCACATAATACTGTAGATAAGTTATATGGACTTAAAGATATTAAAGTCGGAGATGCCGTTACAGTTAATACTACATACGGGAAGTTTAGTTATAAAGTCACAAATACATTAGTTATTGATGATACAGACAAAAGTAAAGCGAAAATTGAGAGTGATAAAGAATTATTAATGATTTATACTTGCTATCCTTTTGATGGAAACGGTTATACAGATAAAAGGTATATGGTTTACTGCGAAAGGAGTGGAGTTTAATGATTTTAGTATATTCATTGCTTTCATTAGTACTAACTTGTCTAATTTCATTTGTATGTATCACTACAAGCGGATTTTGGCTTAAAGATGCAATTTATATGCTTTTGGAAATAGTACATGTAAATAATTTTTTTGCAATAAAATTAATTTTATTAGCATATATTATTGCATTTTTCTGTATATTTGGTATAATGGTGTTGCTTGTATTTAAAAAGAAAGTAGAGTTTTTATGTAGCTCTTTAATGTCAAGCGGAATAGTAGTACTAATATTTAGTTGGTTCTTTAGTAGTTTTAATGTTGTTAAGAATTTTTACTTCGCGTCAAATGATTTTTCAAATATCGTTAGAATTGCATTAAAAAAATTCTTTTTCACTAATATTTTACTGGGAAGCATTATATTAATTATTAGTAGTAGTTTTATCTTCGTTAAATTTTTTGTAGGGAGGAAAGAATATGAAGAAGAGTAGTAAAATTTTAGTGCTAGCTCTAGTCGGAGTTTTATGTTTAAGTAGTATTATTGCTCCTATTAGTGCTGCTGCAAGTAAAAGCGTATGGTCTTTTACTGATTTAGAGGATGATTGGTATATCGACGCTATTAAAAGCGCTGTAAATAACGATCTACTCGCTGGTTATTGGGATAATACAATCCAACCTCAAGGTAATATTACTAGAGCAGAGGTTGCTACTGTCCTAACCAAAGCTTTATCTGCTACTGAAAAGGCTGACTTAAGTCAATTCGAAGATGCAGATAAAAATGAATGGTATTATGACTTCCTTGCTAAAGCTGTTAATATGCAAGTAATGTCTGGTAATGGTTATGGTTTTGTTATGCCTAACGACAATATTACTAGAGAAGAAGCAGCTACAGTTATTGCAAGAGCATTCTGCTATTTCTCATCAGGCAAAAATGTTTTAAAGAAATTCCCAGATGCTAACGAAGTTAGCGATTGGGCTAGACCTTATGTTGAAGCATTAGTTGAAAACGACATAATGGCTGGTATTTATGGAAAATTAGAACCTAAGAAACCTATGACTAGAGCTGAATTTGCTCAAATCATGTCAAATATTACTGACGACTATATTACTTCTGCTAAGAAAGCTGTTACTAGCGACTATGATGGAAGTGTAATCGTTAAGGTTCCTGGTGTTACATTAAAAGATATGACAGTTGAAAATGACTTGATTATCGCTGATGGTGTTGGTACTGGTAACTTCACAATGGAAAACGTAGTTGTTAAAGGCGACGTTGTAATTAGAGGTGGCGGTCCTAACTCTATCAATATTTTAGATAAATGTAAAATTAATGGTAATGTTATTGTATGCAATAGAAATAGCGTAGTTCGTATCCATAGCGATATTATTGTATTACCAAAGATTATCGCTTTAACTCCATTTATTTTAGATGGTGATGCTGAACATATTATTGCTAACGCAAATATCTCTATTGAAGTAAGAGGATTTGCTCAAAGAATAGATGCAAATGATTCTTTAAAGGTTACTGGAAGAGGTACTGTTGAAGAAATAAATGCAAACGCAGATGATTCTACTATTAGTGGTAATGCTGATGTTAAAGATGTTTTGGTTAATGCAAACAATGTTACAGTAACTATTGCTAAAGCTAGAGTTACTGCTGGTAAGAATACTAGCGGTGTAAAGGCTGGAAATAAGAATGTTAAACCTGGTGAAACAGTAGTAGTACCAGATACTTCAATTGGTGGAGTAAGCCATGGTAGTTCTTCTTCTTCAGTAGCTAAGAAGACTTTAGTATACACAATTGTAGATAATGGTGAAAGCTATGACTTTATCCAAGATCCTGCAAATGATCCAGTTACTAATTTCGAAAAGACTCAATACAATGTTACAGTTAAATTTGAATCTGCTGCATTACCATTAGAAGAGACTGGAACAGCTGATGTACTTCCTTCATTAAATCATGCAGATGAAGTTGCTACTATCAAGAGTTCTAGCGAAGCTATTGCATTTGCTAAGAAGATCTTTGGTATCTTAGATATAGAAAAATTAATGATAACAATAGATAGTAAGAATTTTGTAACTTCTATGGAAGATTACAATAATTATAAGACTGAATTAAAAGCATTATTTGTATTTATCTTCGATGAAGATTATGCAGTAATTGATGCTGCTAGAAGAGAAGCTGCTAATACACTTTATGAAGGAGATTTATCTCAAGTTGGAGTTTGGGATATCTATAATGTTTTATTAGGTGAAAAGACAACGACAACAGAAGATGTTATAGATATGGTTAACAATGCTTTAGATAGAGCAGCTGGCAACACAGTATATTCAGATGTTATCTGGGAATTTGCTACAGATAGCGACATGTTAAACAAGATTTTCTAATTTAAGTTAAAATAAGGCGAGGATTTTTCCTTGCCTTATTTTTTGTGGAAAATTTATTTAGTACGTGATATAATAATTATACAAGAGTAAAAAGGAGATATAAAATGAAAAAACCAGTTTTTAAAAAAAGTTTTTCAGTAGATGATATTCATGAATTAAGGGAGTATCATTATGAAACAACAAAAGATATGACAAGAGAAGAAAGAATAGAAGAAATTAATGATAAGGCAGAAGAGTTTGAAAGAGAAATGAAAGGGAAAAAGCAGAAAAAAACTGCGGTATAAAATTTTTAAAATAAGGCGAGGAGTAAAAACTCCTTGCCTTAAATTTTTTTAAAATAAAAGTGTAAAACACTTGAAAAACTTGTATTTAAAATGATAATTTATAGTTGAGGTATTTTAACAAAAGAAAATTTTTTGGAGGCACAATATGAACGAGAAGTTTAAATCTGGGTTTGTGGCTATAATAGGGAACCCTAGCGTTGGGAAATCTACCCTTATAAATGCTATGGTTGGCGAAAAGATAGCGATTACTTCTAGTAAACCCCAGACTACACGTAACTCTATTAAAGGAATACTTACGACTGATGACTACCAAATAATATTTATGGATACTCCTGGCGTTAATAAGACGCATACACGTCTTTCTAAGCTTATGGACAAGAGTATAAACGAATCGCTTTCTGGAACTGATGTAGTTATTGCTATGGTAGATTTGACAAGGCGTAAAAATTCAGATTTGTTTTTGGGCAAATTAAAGAAGGTTAAATGTCCGGTTATTTTATTACTTAATAAGACGGATATTGTAAAAGATAAACAAGATATACTTAAAATTATTGGGGAGTATAACGAATTGTATAAGTTCGATGAGATAATCCCCGTTTCGGCGTACGATGAGGAAGATGTAAAGCATGTTATTGAGGCGGTTGTAAAGCGGTTACCGTATGGGCCTCAATATTATCCCGAAGATATGATTACAGATAGCCCTGAGAAAGTTATGGTAGCTGAAATTGTGCGCGAAAAGGCCCTAGATTTGCTTTCAGATGAAATCCCTCATGGAATTGCAGTTGAAGTAGAAAAGATGAAAAAGAGGGTTAATAAAGAGATTATAGATATTGCTGTTAATATATATTGCGAAAGAGAGTCCCATAAACCTATTATAATTGGAAAAGGTGGGAAGATGTTAAAAGAGATTGGCTCTCGTGCGAGAGTTGATATAGAAGATTTTCTAGATATGAAAGTTTTCTTGGAAGTTTGGGTTAAAGTCCGAAAAGATTGGCGAAACAATGAGGTAGAACTCAAAAGATTGAATTTTTTGGAATAATTATCAATGCATTTTGAGGTAGTTAAACGGGCAAGATAAAGTTAAAGAAAAAAGTCGTTTATAAAATGGGAGGTAATTACTATGCAAAAAGAAGATTTATGGAAGTATTTCAAAAAAACAGGGTCAGTCGAAACATATTTGTTGTACAAAACTATGGAGAAGTATAAATTAGAAACATCAAAAGATTTATCACGAGTTCTTAAAACTAAGTAGTATTATTTGGAGGAAAAGTGGATACAAGAAAGTTAGTAAAAACTAAGGGAATAGTATTAGCTGAAACAAATTTTTCTGAGGCTGACAAGATGCTTACAATACTCACTCCGGACCTTGGTAAGATAAGTTGTGTTGCAAAAGGTGCAAGAAGGTTACATAATAAACTTATGCCTACTTCGCAAGTTTTTGCGTTTAGTGATTTGGTTCTTTATCGAGGAAATGGGGAGACTTATTATATCAATTCTGCCGAGCTTATAGATGCTTTTTATTCGCTTCGTGTGGATTATGATAAGCTAAATCCAGCAATGGATTGTATTAGCTTTGCAAAGAAAAATATTCAAGAAAATCAGTCATCTTTACCTATTCTAAAACTACTTCTTAATACGATATATCTTTTATCTACGGGTGAAAAAGATAGTGAGTTGGTTAAGAGTGTTTATGAGTTAAAGGGTGTTTGTTTGCTTGGATATACGCCTCGTGTGAATGGGTGCGTAGAGTGTGGTAGTAAAGAGATTGTAGGCTTTAGTATGAAGAATAATGGAATGGTTTGTAAAAATTGTGGAATAATAGATAAGTCTTTAATTAGTTTAAAGCCTGGAACCGTTTCGGCTATCCATTATATCGTTAATAGCGACTTAAAAAAGTTGTTTTCTTTTAATGTTACTGAAGATATTATTAAAGAACTACAGCTTTTTAATAAAGTATATATGAAGGAAAAATTAGAATAGGAGAGGAAAGTGATTTTAATGGGATTACTTGAGGGAAAGAACATTTTAATTATGGGTATAAGGAATAAATGGAGCATCGCTTGGGGAATTGCAAAGTGTTGCTATGATCAAGGTGCAAATTTGATTTTTACATATAAGGGTTCTCATGAGAAACAGCCTGTTCTAGATTTGATTAAAGAGTTTGATGGCAATTATTTAGCATTACAATGCGATGTAGAGAATGAAGAAGAGGTTAATGCTACGTTTGAAACTATAAAAAATGAGTATAAAGAGCTTCATGGAATAGTACATTGTATTGCGCATGCTCAAAAAGAAGATTTGAAAAAAGACTTCTTAGAGACTTCTAAAGATGGTTATGCTAAGGCTATGGATATTACGTCATATTCTTTGATTTTAGTTGCAAAACATGCTAAGAATTTGATGCCTGAGGGTGGTAGTATTGTTACTATTAGTTATTATGGCGCAAGTAAGGTTATGCCTGGATATAACTTGATGGGAGCTGCTAAGGCTGCGTTAGAGGCTAATGTTAGATATCTTGCTAATGAAATAGGACCTATTGGTATTAGGGTTAATTCTATTTCTTCTGGTCCAATTAAGACTATTTCTTCTAGAGATATAAACGACTTTAATAGTATGCTTGAGATTGTTCAAAAGAAATCACCACTTAAAAAACCTGTTACTCCTGCTGAGATAGGTGATTCTACGGTATTTTTACTTAGTGATTTAGCACGTGGTATTACGGGATCTAATTTGTATGTAGATAATGGATACCATATTATGGGAATTTAGTGAAAGGATAGGATAAATAATGGAATATAAAAAGTGTGAACATTGTGGAGAGCAGATACATATAAGGAGCCAAAAGTGTCCTTTTTGTAATCAAACAGTGGCAGAGGTACCTGAGGAAATAATAAAAGAGGATGAAGTTGAAAAAGAAGAACAAAATGAGGAAGTAGAGGCTACTGAAAATAAAGAGGAAGAAAAGCCAAATGATTTAGAAGAGGAAGCTAAATTTAATAATGTTTTCGAAACAGGAGAGAGTACGACTGTTTTTTGGGAAAAGACGAATAATAGTAGAAATTTCGACCCATCGGACCCTGCTAGAGCTAATATTCCGCTTGGCCCTAATGGAGAGCCAAAAGACTATATTTATAAAGCAGAAGTAAGGCATAGCCTTCAATATACGACTCCTATGTCGAATTTGGCTAAAGTCTTTATTGCGGCTTTATGTACGATTCCTATTATGGGTCAGCTTATTGGAGTATTTTTAGGGGTATTCTTTAGTACGTACGATGAGTACGATAAAAGAAGTTTTGGCAAGGCTCTTATATTTCTTTCAATATTTATGTTTGCATTTTATTTATTATATATTAAGTGGGCTTTACAATTAATTGGTTCGGTAGATATAAATTCTTTGTTGCAGTAATATTCGTAGTTTTGTTTCTGATAAATAATTATTTTTGTTTATTGTTGTGTGTTTTAATTATTATTAAAATAAGAGGAGGCTATTTATATAATGGCAGATGTTAATGAAATGATAGATAATTTGGCGAAAAATGCGGAAAAAGCATTAGAAGAATATATGGAGCTTAATCAAGAGCAAGTAGATAAGATAGTTAATGCTATGGCTTTGGCTGGTCTTGACCACCATATGGAACTAGCTCGACTTGCTATTGAGGAAACAAAGCGTGGAGTTTACGAGGATAAGGTTATAAAGAATATTTTTTCTACTGAGTATATTTGGCATTCTATAAAGAATGAAAAGACGGTAGGTATTATAAATGAAAATGAGTTGGAGGGGTATGTTGAGGTAGCTGAGCCTATTGGAATAGTTGCTGGTGTTACACCTGTTACTAATCCAACTTCTACAACTATGTTTAAATCTTTGATTTGTGCAAAGGCTAGAAACCCTATTATATTTGGGTTCCATCCATCTGCTCAGAAGTGTTCAGTAAGAGCTGCTGAGATTTTAAGAGATGCTGCTATTAAGGCGGGAGCTCCTAAGTATTGTATTCAATGGATAGAAGAGCCTTCAATTGAAGCAACTACTGCGTTAATGAATCATCCTAAGGTTTCTTTAATCTTAGCGACCGGTGGAGCTGGTATGGTTAAGTCCGCGTATAGTTGCGGAAAGCCTGCTTTAGGTGTTGGACCGGGTAATGCACCTTGTTATATTGAAAAAACGGCTAATCTAAAACGTGCTTGTACAGACCTTATGCTTTCAAAGACTTTTGATAATGGTATGATTTGTGCGTCAGAGCAAGCAGTTATTGTAGATAAGGACATTCAAGAAGCTTTTGAATGGTATATGAAGGAAAATAATTGTTACTTCTTAAATGATGAGGAAACAAGAACAATTTCAGCGTATGTAATGCAAAACGGAAAAGTTAATTCTAAGGTCGTAGGGCAGCCAGCAAGTGTAATTGCTAGTGATGCTGGTATTAGTGTACCTCAAGATACAAAGATTTTAATTGCAAGGCTTTTTGGCGTTGGTCCAGATTTTCCTCTTTCTCACGAAAAGCTATCGCCGGTTTTAGCATATTACGTTGTTGATGATTATAAAGATGGATTTGAAATTTGTAAGAGTATATTGGATTATGGAGGTCTTGGTCATTCGGCGATTATTCATAGTTCAGATCAAAATATAATAAAAGAGTTTGGAGAAACCATGAAGGTTGGAAGAATTATTGCAAATTCACCTTCGTCTCAAGGTGCTATTGGAGATATTTATAATACCAATACACCGTCGCTAACACTTGGTTGCGGTTCGTATGGAAATAATAGTACGACGTCAAATGTCTCGACAGTAAACCTTATAAATACCAAGAAGATAGCACAGAGGAGGGTTAATATGCAGTGGTTCAAGATTCCGCCAAAGATTTATTTTGAAAAAGATTCAATTCAATATTTAGAGAATATGGAAGGCATTTCAAGAGCTTTTATTGTTACAGATAATACCATGGTTAAGCTTGGCTATGTAGATAGAGCTTTGTATTATTTGAGAAAAAGAGAGCAATATTGTCATGCAAAGATTTATTCTGAAGTTGAGCCTGACCCAGATGTAGATACAATCATGCGTGGAGTAGAAGAGATGCGTGAATTTAAGCCTGACGTTATTATTGCCCTAGGTGGTGGCTCTGCTATTGATGCTGCAAAGGGTATGTGGTTATTCTATGAGCATCCTGATGCTACGTTTGATGGATTAAAACAAAAGTTTATGGATATTAGAAAAAGGGTTGTTAAGTTCCCTAACTTAGGAAGACTCGCTAAGTTCGTTGCAGTACCTACTACTAGTGGTACGGGAAGCGAGGTTACTGCGTTTGCAGTTATAACGGATAAAAAGAATGGAAATATTAAATATCCTTTGGCTGATTATGCGTTAAAACCAGATGTTGCAATTATTGATCCTCAATTTGTTATGAGTTTGCCTAAGTCTGCAACAGCAGATACTGGTATAGATGTTTTGACACATGCTTTAGAGGCGTATGTTTCTAATATGGCTAGTGACTATACAGATGGTCTTGCTCTTCAAGCTATGGATTTGGTATTTAGTTACTTAAAGAGAGCTTATGATAACGGTGAAAACGATGCTATAGCTCGTGAGAAGATGCATAATGCTAGTTGTATTGCTGGTATGGCATTTACTAATGCGTTCTTAGGGTTAAATCATAGTATGGCTCATAAATTAGGTGGGGAGTACCATATTCCTCATGGTAGAGCTAATGCGTTGTTGCTTCCGTATGTTATTAAGTACAATGCAACAAAACCTACTAAGTTTGCTACTTTCCCTAAGTACGAATATTTTATTGCTGACCAAAAGTATGCTAAGGCTGCTAGATTTTTAGGGTTTAGTGGTAGTAGCGCTGAGGAGAGTGTAGATAATTTAATTAGTGCGATTAGGACTCTTATGAAAGATATTGGGTTGCCTAGCTCTATAAAAGAGTGTGGAGTTGATGAGACGGTATTTATGAATAATTTAAGAACATTATCTGAGAATGCTCATGATGACCAATGTACTGGTGCAAATCCTAGATATCCGCTTGTTGAGGAGATTATGGAGCTTTACAAAATGGCTTATTATGGGGAATGATTTAAATTTTTATAAGTAAAGGAGTAGGAAAATATGAAGTTAAAAAGGTTGGTTTTATTTGCAATTTTTACAGTATTTTTATTTGGAGTTGTACAAGCAGCAACATTTAGCGACTTATCTACAAATCATTGGGCTTATAAAAATATAAACGAAATGTATGATAAAGGTTTTGTATCAGGTTATACGGACGGTACGTTTAAACCGGATAAGGCAATAACTAGAGAGGAATTTGTTACTATTTTAAGTAAGTTTTTAGACTTAAAACCAAGCCCATATGCTATTAAATGTATAGATGTGGAATCTGACAGATGGTCAGCAGAGTATATAAATTCTATGAATTTGTATTTGCGTCCTGATAGAATTGATGGATTATATTATTTTAAACCATCAGAAGCAGTGTTAAGAAAAGATGTGGCAGGGGCAATTGCTGGGGTATTGGGTTTGTATTGTAGTACCGAAGTAGAGATTTTGGATACATTAGAACAATTTAGTGATATAGATGAATTGAAATATGATGACCAACATAATATAGCAAAAGCAGTGGCAAATGGGGTGATGAAAGGGAATCCAGATGGGACATTTAATCCTAATGGAGTACTAACAAGGGCAGAGGTTGCTGCATTAATGTGTAATTTATCAAAAAATCAAAAATTTAGGGTAACTGGTTCCGATACTATAAGTATAGAGCCATTATCTGAAACAGTAGATATTGGTAAAGTAATGTTAAATAATGCGTTTTTTATAGTAACTGGTAATAAATTTTATTTTTTAGATGATGAGTTGTATAGATGTGATTTGGATGGTACTAAAAAGGAAAAAATTAATTTACCAGTCGAGATAAGAGGTATAGAATTTGGGTATGGTAATTTATTGTATTGTACGGCTGATTCTTATTATAATACAGTTAAAATAAATTTTGATACTTTGGAGATAAAAAAGTTATCTAATGATATAGAAACTTTTGTAGCAAATTCTATATATGATGGTGAGGTTGTGGTTGTTTCTTCTAAAGACCATTCTATTGGGAAATTAAATTTATTTAATGATGAATATAAATGCATTATAGAAGATATGTATAATACTATTTATTTTGAAACAATATTTGAGTATAAAGGCAATATATATTATGGAATTGAGTCGGAAAGTAATGAAATATATTGCAATGGAAGACCTTTTTATAAAAGTGACAAAAAAATAAATAATCTCATATTTATGAATGATTCGATGTATATTATAATGGATGATGAAGTTTCACAATATAGCTTTAACGAGAATGAAATTGTAATGCAAAAATTTTTTAGTTTAAATGATTATAATATAGTATCTATGCCTAATAGTGAGTATCATTACATATATGAAAATGGGAAATTGTATGAATTTAATAAATATATTGTTTTAGAGGAAGTTAATTATAATCAATATAATCCTAAAATTCTATTAGATAAAGAACCATATGCGGGGTATGTTATAAATAATAAGCTAATAATTATTACTTATGCGACAAATGCTTCGCCTAGAGATATTTTAGTGTATGATTTAACAACAGGTAATACAAGTATGTATAAAGACATAGATTATTATAATGTTAATAGTGATATGAATGTATATATATACTATGAAAATTCATCAGAAAATAAAATATCAACAATAGATTTAACAAAACCTATAAATGAAAGTAAAATAATATCATTAGGGCATGAACATAAGTTTTACAGTACTTATAAAGATAATTGCGATGGAAAGACACATTTAGTGGAATATAAGTGCTCTATTTGTGGTGAGGTATTGGGGACTCAAAATGAGCCACATTATTCGCCTAATGCAGATGGCAAATGTGAAAAATGCAGTGGAGATGCAGAAGAATTGCAGATAATTTGGCTCTTTGATGGTACTCCTAAATTTTATACTTATGAAGATGAAAAAATATTAAAATTTGCAATAAAAGGTGAAGGTAATAAAAAAGTTACGTATTATATTACTTCTTACAATAAGTATTATATAGATGACGAACTTGCTTCTGATAAGCAATATACAGAATATATATCTGAGCCGTATAAAGAAATTGAATTAAATTTAGATGTTCAATCAAATAGTCCAAAATTAATTGTGACTGTAGAGAATGAGAGCGGGAAAAAAGTACAAAAAGAGGTTGATATTGTTTTTGAAAA
>JAEEXS010000032.1 GCA_016287855.1 Clostridia bacterium | reverse complement strand
CCAGTATAGTGGCTAAATATAGACTCCAAATTATTTTTGATTTTTATTTTCTCATAAAAAGTAAGTACATTATCTTCTTTAGTATTTTCACTTATTTTATCTACCGTAGCAAGCATAAAAACCCCACCCTTTCAATGTATATTCTAAATTTTTAATAATATTTTTGCAATAGATTTTGAAAAATATTATTAGAATCTTTTCATACTTTAAATTATATAGTCACATTAACTGTAGCCGTAGCAATATTTCCAAGTTCATCTGTTAATGTTATTATATATTCGCCAGATGTATCTATATCAAACGTATTTTTTACATTGCCATTTTCATCTTTCTTATTCACTTCTCCGTTTGAGCATCGTATTTCTTTTATATTATCAAGTCCTTCATCGTCCAAAACAACTGTAATAACCACATTACTTCCTTCATGTGCCGTATTAGCTTTTATACTTCTTACTATACCTTCAATTGTAATATCCTTTTTTGAAATATTTCCTGCTTCATCTTCTACTGAAATGGTATATTTTCCATTTCCGCCTACTATAAATTCTTTATTAATTTCTCCTGTTTCTTCATTAAGTTTATTTATCGCTCCATTAGATAAGCTTATTTTAGATATTTTACTTAACCCATCATCTTGAATTTCAACTTTTATTATTGCGTATCCATTCTTAACCTCTGATGAAGCATTAAATTGTGGGCTTATTTTATCTATATTGTTTACGTCTATTGTGGTAGTTCGTATTTTCCCGTTTTGCTCATATTTTATTTCATGTCTACCATTCTTATCTACATATACTGTATTATTTCTAGAACTTTCTACTGTTGTATCTTTATCACTAAAGGTCACTTTCACTTTTATATTTTCATCATTCCAACCATTCTCATCGTATTTTATAGTAGCAAAAATTGGATCAAAATACTCTTCCGGATATTCAAAATTATAATTAGAAACAGTATTATACTCATCAGTATCTTTTATTAAAAACTTGCCTACTCTTGAGTTTACTCCTTTAGACACTTTCGTATTTATAAGAATTGGCGGATCTTCTTTTGCCCCATCAGTTACAAAAACATGACCTAATATTTGAGAATTAGATAACTTAACATTAGATCCGTTTATTAATACATTTCCCACTAAATTTTTATTATCATAAATACCACTTGAATAAATATACTCTATTGTATTGTCTATCATAGCTATAAACTCTGCTCTAGTTACATTTCTTTTTGTTCTTAATGTATTATCTTCATATCCATTAACAAAACCTTCCTCTACCATCCCTGCAATATATCTATAGTTTTCAGGGCTTATATCATTTTTATCTGAAAAATTATTAATTTTAGCATTACTAAGATTGCCAGAATAAGAAATATTTAATAATCTTGCTAAAACCACTATCGTTTCTTCCCTAGTTGCTTTATCTTTAGGCCTTAATTTTCCATCTTCATTTACAAAAATAAGTCCTAGTTTAGCAGCTTTATTCATATCATTAAAAAACCAATCAGCACTTTTTATATCTTTTGCTTCTCTTTTAGAAGTTTCTACTTTTGAATTGTTTAATCTATTTATTACCGAAACCATTTCTGCTCTAGTTATATTATTGTTTCCTCTAAAAGTTCCATCAGGATATCCAGATAGATATCCACTATTACTCCACTTTGTAATAGCTTTACTTGCCCAATAATTAGGCTTTACATCTGTAAAAGCAAATGACGTAGATGTTAATATAAATAAACTTAAAAATAACACTATCTTTTTCATGAAAATCCTCCACTTTCATTCTTCCTCATATTTCTTCGACTTTTTATAAAATATATTTAATAGTTAATTAAAAAAATATATTAATTAAAATACTAAACAAATATTAAAAAAATATGATAGAATCTAGATGAAAGTAAAAAAGGAGGAATATATATGTCAATTTATTTAGAACAAGCAAAGAAATGGCTAGATAGTCCAAAACTAGATAGTACTATAAGAAGTGAATTAGAAAAATCTTTAGATGATGAAAATAAACTTAAAAATTATTTTTACTCAAATCTATCTTTTGGAACTGCCGGTCTTCGTGGAATTATGCAACCTGGTACTAATGGTATGAATGTTCATACCGTAATGCAAGCGACTCAAGGTTTAGCCAAAGTAATTCATGAAGAAAAAGCTGAAGATAGAGGCGTTGTAATCTCTTACGATAGCAGGAATAATTCTAGATTATTTGCAGAAAAGACTGCAGGTGTACTTGTTGCAAACAATATAAAAGTATATATGTTCAATGAACTTCACCCTGTTCCGGCATTATCTTTTGCCACAAGGCATTTTAAATGTATTGCTGGAATCATGATAACCGCTTCTCATAATCCAAAAGAATATAATGGTTATAAAGTTTACTGGGAAGACGGCGCGCAAGTTCCTCCTGTTCCTGCAGAAAAAATATATAATGAAATAAAATCGATAGACATATTTGATGATGTTCTATATGTAGATTTTGATAAAGCTTGTGCTGAAAACAAAATTACTCTAATAAAAGAAGATTTTGATCAAATTTTCTTAAATGAAATTTTAAAAACTACTATAAACAAAGATGCAATAAAAAAAGTAGCTGATACTTTTAAAATCGTCTATACTCCTTTACATGGGAGTGGATATAAATTAGTCCCTCAAATACTTAAAATGGCTGGTGCAAAACCTGAAAATATTTTGACCGTTCCTGAACAAATGATTTTAGACGGAAACTTCCCAACTGTCGAAAAACCTAACCCTGAACTCAAATCTTGCTTTAATCTAGGTATTGAAATTGCAAAACGTGAAAATTGTGACTTGATAATAGGAACAGACCCAGATGCGGATAGGATGGGAATTGCTATTAAAACTCCAAATGGTGAATTTATGACTTTATCTGGAAACCAAGTAGGAGCCCTAATGCTTTCATATATAATTGAAAATTCAAAGAAAAACAATTCTTTACCTAAAAATGCTGCTGCAGTAAAAAGTATTGTATCTACTCAGCTTTGTGATAGAATTTGTGAAAAAAATGGTGTTACTTCAATAAATGTTTTAACTGGATTTAAGTTTATAGGAGAAAAAATAAAAGAATTTGAAGAAACTAAGGAATATACTTATATTTTTGGATTTGAAGAAAGTTATGGCTATTTAAGTGGAACTTATGCAAGAGATAAAGATGCTGTGTTTGCTGCAATGCTCATTACTGAAATAGCAGCGTTTTACAGAGATAAGAATATGAATCTATATGATGCATTAAACGAATTATTTGATAAATACGGATACGTTAAAGATTGCGTTATATCCATAAAAAAAGAAGGTGTTGCTGCTAAAGAAGAGATGATGGCAACAATGACAAAGATTAGAGAAAATTTGCCTCGCACCATAAATAATCAAAAAGTTCTAAAAGTAAGAGACTATAAATTAGATAAAGTAACTGATTTTACTTCCAATTCAACTACGCCTACTGGCCTTCCTAAATCAGATGTTTTATTCTTTGAAATGGAAGATCACTCAAATCTAGTAATTCGTCCTTCTGGAACAGAGCCTATCATAAAACTATATTTTGATATCTCTGGAAATAATAAAGAAGATTGTGAAAGAAAACTTGAAGAATATAAAAAAGCTTTAACTAGCTTGATTTAAAATAAGTTAAAAATATATTTTTAGAAACATAGGTATTTTTTTAATTTTTTAGGAAATACTCTAAAACAAAGGAGGAAAATAACTATGTTTCTAAAAAATATACGTCATATATTTCTTGTTATAACTATACTTTTGATATCGTTTGTATTTTATTCTGCATCTATTCAAAAATCTATCTCTTCAAAAGTACTTCGTCTCCATATCTTAGCAAATAGTAATTCTTCCTTTGATCAAGAATTAAAACTAAAAGTTCGTGATAACGTTATAAATTACGTTACTCCTTTACTAAAAGATTCCATTTCTTTATCTCAAACGAAAGAAATTATATCTAGAAATATAGATAATATAAATGCTATAGCACAAGAAACTGTTTCTAAATACTCAAATTATAAAACCTGTATTTATTTAGCTTCCTCTAAATTCCCCACAAAACATTATGGAAATTTTTCTTTTCCAGCAGGAAATTATGAGGCTTTAAAAATAATCATTGGAGAAGGTAAAGGGAACAACTGGTGGTGTGTTATGTTCCCACCTTTATGTTTTACAAATGGTTCTTCAGGCGAATTCGATAAAGACTCAGAAGAACAATTAAAGGACTCTTTGTCAGATAAAGAATATGAACTTGTAAATAATTATGAAAAAACTGATATTAAAATAAAATTCAAAATTTTAGAATGGTTAAACAAATAAATTATTATTGCTAAAAACCCCTTTCCGTGTTACACTATCATAGAAAAGGGGTTGATTTTATGCCATTTGATGGTCTTGTAACGAGAAAAATATGCAAAGAATATAATGAAAAACTAATAAATGGTAAAGTTGATAAAATAATTGAGCCAACAAAAGATGAAATCATATTTTTTATTAGAAATAATAGAAACACTTATAAATTACTCCTTTCCATAAATGCTGAAAATGCTAGAACAAATATAACTAACATAGATAATATAGTAAACCCTCAAAAGCCCTTTAACTTTTGTATGGTTTTAAGAAAATACCTTCTTAATGCTCGTTTAATTAATGTAATTCAAATAGAAAATGATAGGATTTTAAATTTTGTTTTTGAAAATAGTAATGAGCTTGGTGATAAAGAAATTAAAAATTTAATTATAGAAATAATGGGAAAACACAGCAATATCATTTTAACTACTGAAAAGAACACAATTATAGATTCAATAAAACATGTAGATTTTAGCATGAGTAGTGTTAGAGAAGTTATGCCTGGGAGAAAATACATACTTCCTTCAAATCAAGAAAAACAGAACCCTTTTTGTGTTTCAAAAGATGATTTTTACAAATTAATAGAAAAAAATCATTCTATTTCCAGTAATTTTTCAGGGATTAGCTCTATTTTAAATTCTAATGAAGAATTATACAATTATGAAAATTTTATTAATTTTATATCTTCTTCCTCCCCTGTCATTTTATACAATAAAAATGAAATAAAAGATTTTTATTTTAGTCATTTAAATTACGATAACTTTAAATCTTTTTCTTCTATTTCAGAGGTTGTAGATTTGTTTTATTTAAGTAAGTTAAATACTCAAAAAATAAATACTAAAAAAAATAATTTGCTAGCAGTAGTAACCTCAAGCATAAATAAAGTTCAAAAGAAAATAAATATTGCAGAAGAAAAAATAAAAACTACTTCTGATATGGAAAATATAAGAAAAAAAGGTGAGCTCCTCCAAGCTAATATATATAAAATAGAACCATATACAAATAAAATAACCGTAGAAGATTACTATAATAACAATTTACCTATTACAATAGATTTAGATGAAAACTTATCTGCATCCCAAAATATACAAAAAATATACAAAAAATATAATAAATTAAAAAACACACTTATCGCTAGCAATAATCAAAAAAACATATTGCAAAACGAATTAAATTACCTCGAAAGTCTAGCTTTCGAAATTCAACTTGCCTCTAATTTAGAAGAACTTTCTGATATAGAATCTGAACTAATTTCAGAAGGTTTCTTAAAAGTACAAAAAAATAAAAAAGAGGTAATAAAATCTACCTACTTAAAATTCTTTTACAATGGTTTTAACATTTTTGTTGGAAAGAATAACGTTCAAAATGATAAATTAACTTTTTCTATAGCTAATAAATCAGATATCTGGTTTCATGTAAAAAACGCTCCTGGTAGCCATACTATATTAAAAACAGATAATTTACCAGTTTCTCAAGATGTTTTAAATTTTGCTGCAAGTTTAGCTGCTTTTTATAGTAAATTATCCAGTTCACCCAAAGTAGAAGTTGATTTTACTACGGTAAAAAACGTTAAAAAAATACCTGGCGCTAAACCAGGTATGGTAATATACGAAAATTACAAAACACTTTATTTAGAACCTAACGATGGTTCATCATTTTTGATCCAATAATTGCAACTATAAGAAGTCCCATAACTCCTACAAATGCCAGCCCTGCTGAAGAACTTCCTCTACGACCAGATTCACCTTCTCCTCCTCCATCAGGGTCTTCGCTTGAACCTCCATATCCACCTGAAGAATCACCACTACCACCATGGTATTCACTTCCTTCTGACGGGGCTTTTTCCAAGACATTTACTATGAGAGTTCCCTCTCTTTCTTTTTCTATAGTTTCATGATTTTTATAACTATATTCTGTTATTAATTTATATTTAATTTTAGTCCTTCCTTTTTTTTGAGGTCGAATTTTTATCATTGCCATATAACCATTTATTGTTTCATCTGTAACTTCTTTTATTTCATAGCTACTTATTTTTAATATGCTTTCATCAAAACTTCTTAATTCTTCTATTCTTTGGTCTTTTACCGTATATAAAGGTAATGTTTCTGGTGATTCTAGTCTTAATTTTCTTATATCTTCATCAGAAAAATCAACATAATTAGTTCTTATCATTAATCCTAGTATTTCGTCAGTTAATGCAATATTACTATTTTTCAAATAAATCGTACAATTTGACTCAGGCGAACCATTTTTTATTATACGTATATTCTGGCTAATCTCAACATCATCAACTTTCATTGTTATTTTTATTAAAACTTCTCCAGATAAATTTTTAGGAGCTGACTCTAGCATAGCATCAAAACCATTTCCTGTATACCAAAATCTTATTGTTCCATCACTTGCAGCAGATCCATAGCTATTATTGGAATAACTATTATATTGATTAGCTCCTGTTGTACTCATTGTCCAAGAAAAATATGGTGTTCCTACATTATTCTCTATAAAAATTTTTACATTAGTATTAGTATCAAGAGAATCAACAGATTTTAATCCAGTCTCATCTATATAGTAAACTCTTGTAGGTATATCAAAAGTTGCTTTCTTTTTTACTGAACATTTATGACAAGTACTTTGATCAGGATAACATGCTTCAGCCTCTTGTATAACTGTATTACAGTTCTCACAAATAACTTTATGTGTTGTTCTGTCTGAATTAGGCCTATATCTCCTAGTAGTACCTTCATGATTACAATTATTAACTGAAAAATTACATTTTATGCAAACGCCAGCATTATTGTATTGATGAGGTTCCATTTTTAGTCCTTGTGCTATATCTAAAACCATTAACCTATTACAAATATTACAATACAGTCCATGATACGCTCCTCCTTCAACAGGTTTAAACGCACCAACTCTAGGCTGATTACAATTTTCGCAAAAACCATTAGCTTGTATAGCTGTACTATAATTTAAAAAGCCTATTACCAAAATAAAAATCAATCCAAATAATACTTTTTTCATAATACCTCTCCTATCGGTAATTATATCGTCAAAATAATACAAAAAAAAAGGGTATCTTAAAATAAATTAATTATTTTAAGGCACCCTTTCTCTTAGCCTTCAATTATATCTCCAACTATAATTGCTATATTCCATCTATCTTTTAATAAATTCTCCTCTTTTAATTTCGTTTTATAACTATTTTCAGAATTGGCAAAATTTAATCCATAGGTTAAAAATGTGTTCTTTGATATTAAACCTATCTTATACATAATTTTTGCTTGAGAAAATTGCCTCTTTGCTATTTTTAATTCATCTTGAGCAATTTTTAACTCGCTTTCTTTATCTTTTACCTTCCAATATAAAAGTTTTAAATTCTCTTTTATCGAACTAATTTCATTATTTAGCCTAAACTCTGCATCAGAATAATTGTTTTTAGCATCTCTTTTTTCTTCACTAGTTAAAAAGCTAGTTTTAGTCGCCAAAATATATTCATTTTCTTTTTGTTTATATTGGATTTTTGAGGATAGTACAGAAATATTATTAGCTAAAGATTCCTCTATAACTTCTTCTAAATCATCAATTTCTATTTCTTCATTTTCATCTAAAAACATTTCTATATTAAGCTCTTTATTAATATCATATCCCATTAATTTTTTTAGTGATATAGATAAACTATCTATTGTCTTATTTAGACTTTCTAACTGTAATTTTGTACTTTCTAAAGTGTTTTTTGCTGTATCTACTTCATTCTCTGTTATCATGTTAAATTTATATTTAACTTTTGCTATATCTAAATCATTTTCCTGCTTTTTTATAGTTTCTTCTAATAAAGATATATTATTTTGTAATTCAAAAATATTATAAATTAGGCTTTTTACTGAATATCTTATTTTATATTCTGCTCCTTTTTCGTTAGATAAAAAGCTATCATACTGAAGTTTTGCTAATTCTAGATTATAGCCCCAGCAAGTAAGGTATTCATTGGTGTTTTCAAAAGCATAGCCGCCATTTCTTCTAATTTGTTCTTGCCAATTTCTATATTCTTTTTTTGCATCTTCATATAAATCCTTTTGATCTTTGTCACTTTTTCTAAGATCAATCAATGATGAATTATTTTTTACTGCAAACTCTATTGCTTCGTCTACCGTCATATTTACTTCATTATCTGTATTTTCTTCTAGTGCTAGCGTATTTGAAAATATCAAACAACAAGATATAACCAAACACAAAATTTTTTTCATAAAAACCCCTCTTTTACTCATATCTTAAAGACTCAATTGGATCTAAATCAGCTGCTTTTTTAGCAGGATACACTCCAAAAAAGATTCCACATAAAACAGCAACACCAATAGAGACCAATATTATACTTGGTGAAACTAAATCAGAAGGACTACATTTTGCAATGACTGATAACGGAAAACTAGGTATAATTCCAATAATAATTCCAACGATTCCACTCATCAATGTCAACAAAACTGCTTCAACTAAAAATTGAATTATTATATCTCTCTTCTGAGCACCAATTGCTTTCCTTATTCCAATTTCTCTTGTTCTTTCTGTTACTGCAACAAGCATTATATTCATAATGCCAATTCCTCCAACAACTAAAGAAATCGCGCCTATGGCTAAAATTGCTATCTGAATAACATTTATAACTGTATTAACCGTATCTTGAATTTGTTGTGAACTTGTAAAAGTATATTTATCTTTTGTATTATGTAATAATTCTAAATATCTCTTTGCTTTATCTGCAACATCTTTAGAATCAACATCCTTTGGAAAAACTAATTCTATTTCTTCAATGGTATCTCTTTGATAAAAATTTTGATATGTAGAAAATGGTATTATTAACATTCCTGGCATTTTATCTGATGCCTCATCCATTGTCATATCCATTCCAATATCAAAATCTATTGTCCCAACTATAGTTAATGTTTTACTACCAAAATGAGAGTCTTGCATAACTACCTTTTTCCCAATAGGATTAAAGTTGCCAAATAAACCTTTTACACACATATCCGGTATTAACGCCACGTTTGATGCACAATCAATATCATTTTGATTAAGTAATCTGCCACCACTAAGATCCATAGGTCTAGTATCAAACATTGTAGGAATAATTCCCATTATAATGCCCATTTTAGATGTGTCACCATAGTTAACAGACGTATTTCCTGACATATTGCTTCCATAATATTGGACGGTGGTAATTTCATTTATATTACTTTTTAAATATTCTACATCCCTTAAAGTAAACATATCTGTTTCTTCTATTTGCTCTGTTGCAGAAGTAGCCACATTTATAATATTAGCCCCTAATTTTCCAAAAATCCCGTTGATATAAGCTTTTCCAGCATTCCCAGCAGAAAAAATCATAATAACAGAAGAAACACCTATAACAACACCTAACATTGTAAGAAAGGTACGCATTTTATTTGATTTTATGCTATCTACAGCTTGTAAAAATACTTCAACAAACAAAATATATCTCCTACCTTTCTTCTACAACCGGCATACCCTCAACAAAACTTGATTTCATATCTTTAACAATTTCTTCTCCTTCTGTTAGCCCAGATATTACCTCTAACTCCTCATCTGAATGTATTCCTGTTTCAATAAACACTTTCTTTAATTTTCCGTTTTCAACCTCATAAACAAAAATATTACCATCTTTATCTTCATTAAAGCTTGAAACTGGAATAGTTAAAGTATTTTCTTTTGATTTTGAAACAATATCACAAGTAACATTTAACCCACTCTTTAATAAAGTATCTTTGCTATCAACATCAATTATAACCTCTATTGTGGTTTGAGAAGTTGAATAACTTACACTAGTTGAAGCAATAGGGGCTATACTTTTTATATGACCTTCGTATGTATATCCATCAAATGCATCTCCTGTAATATATACTTTTTGACCAACACTTAAACTTTTTACCGTAAATTCCTTTACTTCACTCTTTATTTCAAGTTCTGAATTATTAACTATCTTATAAATAGGTGTAGATGGTGCTACATATGATCCCTCTTTCATATTAATAGAACTTATTATACCGTCTTTTGGACTATACATAGCAGTTCTTAATTTAGAAATTTGTTTTTCCAAATCATTAATTTGAATATTTGTAAGTTGTATATTTTTTTCCATAACTTCTAAATCATAATCCATTCCTGTGCTAGACATTGTAAGCCCTGCTTTAGCATTATCGTACGCTGTTTTAGCATTATCATATTCAACTTTAGATATAGCTCCAACTTCATATAAGGCTTCTGCCCTCTCCAATGCATCTTTAGCGCTAGTTACTGCATTTTCAGTAGATACCAACGATAAAAGTCCGTTTTCATCACTAATAGTAGCTTTTTTATAATTTAATTCTAAAACTTCTTTATTTATTCTTAAAGATGCTAAACTTGAATTTAATGAATCCATATCAAAATCAACTATTTTTTGACCTTTTCTTACAAAAGCATTTTCATCAACTAGAATATCCTTTACTTTAACATTTGTATCTACATAAACATTATTTTCACTTTTTTCTTTTACTGTACCAGAAACAGAAATAATAGATTCTACATCTCCTCTAGCAACAGCTACCATCTTAACTGTATTAACTACATTCCCATTTCCGCCAATAATGAAAGATAAAATTATTAACAAAACTATTGCTATAATTACTATATATCTCTTTTTTATCTTAATTTTCATTATATTGTCCTCCTGTTATGATTCAATTCATCACTTATAATAATTCCATCTTTAAATACAACTATCCTTTTAGCAAATGCTGCTATATCTGGTTCATGTGTAACTAAAACAATAGTAACGCCATCATTGTTTAAATCTGTAAAAATCTTCATTATTTCATCGCCAACTTTACTATCAAGATTTCCTGTTGGCTCATCTGCCAAAATAATCTTAGGCTCGTTTACAAGCGATCTCGCAATAGCAACTCTTTGCTTTTGACCACCAGATATCTCGTTAGGCTTGTGATCTATTCTATCTCCTAATCCTACTTTCTCTAAAGCCTCCGTTGCCCTTTTTCTTCTCTCTTTTTTTCCTACTCCTGCATAAAGCATGGGCAATTCAACATTTTTTAGGATATCTATTTTTGGAAGTAGATTAAAAGACTGAAAAACAAATCCTATTTTTTTATTTCTAATCGTTGCAAGTTCACTAGAATTCATCTTAGAAACATCTATTCCATCAAGTTCATATTTGCCGTAACTAACAGTATCAAGACACCCTAAAACATTCATAAAAGTAGATTTCCCAGATCCAGAAGCTCCCATAATAGCAACAAATTCTTTTTCTTCCACTTTAAAATCAATACCTTTTAATGCCTCAACCTGTATTTTCCCTGTATCATAGATCTTTTTTAATTTTTCAACCTTTATAATCTCACTCATTCTTGTAAAAAACCCTTTCTATTTTGCCAAATCTTTATTAATTTATATAAAACCTCTATTCTTTTTATGATTATTATCTTCTAAAGAAGAATCCTATTCTTCTAGGTTTTTCTACTTTTAGCGCTTGGTTATCCTTTACAATGTCCCTAAAAGCAAATAACTTTATATCTCCTCTTTTTTTAGCAAGTTCCAAAAGATCTTCAGAGAAACCTTCTTTAGAGAACAGGTAATATTCCCTATTTACTGCGCTAATCTCTTTCGCTTTATTTTCTAATCGAAGAAGATCTTCTCTTCCAACTTCATAATTTCTCCAAAAGCAATCTGCACAAAGAACATCTATACCATTTCCCGCTACAATATCAATTTTTTCTTTTTTATTCCACCAGGTTCCATTTTCAGTTATATTAAAGTTTAATTTGTTTTCATTTTTTAATTTGTTTACATATTCCATACAAAGCTCTGGAAACTTTATCTGCAAATATTGATGTATCCCGGTTTCTACGTTTTTTTCAAAAACCTTCTCACCATTATTAAAATCTATTTCACTCATATTATCTGGCACAAAATAATACCAAAAATCCATAACATTACTCTTAATTTTATACTTACTCTTTCTAGTATCTTGTCCAAAAACTGGCTTTACTTTATTTATAATGCCTAATGAAAGTAAAACTGTCGTATATTTATTACAAATACTCGTAGGTAACTCTACAAATTCAGAAATCTCGTTAAGCGTAGTATTTCCCTTTGCTATAGCCTCTAAAATGAGGTTATAAACCTGAGTTTCCCTTAGCTCTTTTTTTAGTATTCTGTTAGGCTCAGAATAGAAAAATCCTTGTGTATTAAAGAAACTATCTACAATATTGTTCTTTAATCCCTTAGAAAAGTCTATTTTCTTTCTATATTCATTCTTATCTCCAAAAATGGCATAATATTTAAATTTATCTTCAGCAGATATATCAACATCCTCTAGTCCATAAAATCCTTTTAAATTAGCTTTCTGCGCTTTTTGAGATGCAGTCATAAAACGTATTAATTTACTATTTTCAAATTTATTAGTAAACACTTCGTTTTTAGATGCAAAAATAACGGTACTATTAGTTGATTTTAGAAAATTTAATAGTTCATAAACCTTAGGAAAATCCTCTTCATCAAAAATTTCCTCAACATTATCAAAAGCCCATACCATAGGCTCTCTTATGCTTTTTGTCTTGATATAATCAAAAATCTTATCTATATCAACCTTGCTTTTGCCAATATGTTCGTGCTCAAAAAACAAAAACATCTCTTTATAAAGCCTATTTAGGTTTCTGTTTTTTCCAAACTCATTTGCAGCAAAAAACATTATTTTCTTGTCTTCAGCAATGTTTTTTACTTCGTTTGCCACACTTTCTCCCTCATCAACCTTTACAAAAACAAAAGAAAACCCGTTTTTTAGTGAATTATCTGTAAACATCTGCATCTTCCTTTCAAATAAACTTGCAAGTATATTATATTTTTTGAAAATTTTAATGTCAATATTATAAACTCAAAAAAACCTAAAAAACAAGAATACATCTATTTTCTGCTATTTACTCTTAACCTGTACTACTACCTCTTTTTCACCTTTATCATTAAGAATTTTTACTCGCATTTTCTCACCTATATTTTTTGAAAATAAAATACTCCTAAACTCGCACAAAGTGTCTATTGGTATATCATCTACTGTTAAAATAATATTTCCTTTTCTTATTCCAGAAATATACGCAGGACTCCCATAATCTATATCATATACGAAAATTCCTGTATCTAGCTTTATATCAGATGATATATAGGATGTCATCGCTTTGTCATAAGCTAGAACACCGAAATATGGTTCTATAAACTCACCGTTTTTTACTATTTTATCAATAATTGGCTTTATCTGATTAATAGGTATCGCAAAACCTATTCCTTCTGCACTTGCTACCTTAACTGTATTAATGCCAATTACTTCTCCTTTACTGTTCATAAGTGGGCCACCACTGTTTCCACTATTTATACTCGCATCTGTTTGAATTAAATCCTCCATATATATCCCATTAACTTCAACTGTCCTATTTAAGCCACTTATAACTCCTGATGTTAATGTTCCTTGAAAATCAAAGCCTAAAGGGTTTCCTATTGCTATAGCTCTTTCTCCTATCCTAAGAGAATCTGAATCCCCCATAATTGCAGAAGGTAGTCCTCCTATGTTTATCTTTATAACAGCTAAATCTAATAAATTACTACTCCATATTAACTCTCCTTTAATAGAATCTCCTCCATATAATGTCACAAAAATATTATCTTTTTCGTTTCCTATTACATGTTGATTCGTTATTATATAACCTTTGGAGTCCAGGATACATCCACTTCCTACGCTCCAGGTACTATCTAAAACCTGTGCAATTTTGTTCCCACTATTCTTTTTTACAGCAATACCTACAACGCTAGATGTTGAAACAACAGAATTATTTTCTTCATATACAAATTCTACTTTTCTTTCTTTGTTATCTTCATATGAAATGTTTTCTATCTGTGTTTTAGCTTCATTATTCACAAATACATCTAAGCCAATTAAAACAAAAACTATCACAATTACAGTTGTAATCATGGATGTAACTATATTTTTTATCATAAAAATCAATCCTTTCAAAAAATCTTGCTTTTAGTATGGCTTTTTTACATAAAATAATGTATAATAAGAGATGTATTAATATTGAAAGGTGCTGATAATATGAATTTAAACACAATAAAAAAAGTTTTATTATACATAGCATACTTTGCGCTCATATACTTTGCAATAAAACTTTTAATATCATTATTTATTTAATTTACCTCATCTGTATTGATCGTATCTATCAACCCAATTACATCTACAATTTCTTGAGCAACTTCTAAGCATGCAAAACATCATAGGTAGAAAAAAATCATAATAGCTGTTATCTAAACACCCGTAGTTCCTACAGGTGTTTTTTTCATGGCAACAACTACGTCTACATCCACAATATCTTTCACACATTTCTTTCACCTCATAATATAATATGGTAAGGCTAAAAAAAAGGACACACCTACGTTGAAACATAGATGCATCCTGAATTTCATGTTTTATTATTATCTTGCTTGATAATGTGTATGAAGTAAATGATGTGCTAATTCACTTCCTGGTTTTTCTAAAAATTCATCATAAACTTTTTTAACATAAGGATTTTGATGAGATTTTCTTAAAGGAAGTCTCCTATCTTCGCTATATAAAGAACCTTTTCTTAAGCCTCTAACATCAATTCCTGCTCTTTCTTTTAATACCTTTCTAGGCTGGCCTCCTCCCATAATACATCCGCCTGGGCAAGCCATAACTTCAAGAAGCTGATAATCCGCTTTACCTTCTTTGATTTCTCTCATGCATTTTTCAGCTTCTCTAAGAGTGTTAACTA
>JAEEXS010000134.1 GCA_016287855.1 Clostridia bacterium | reverse complement strand
TTATTGGACATCAATTGTATATTGTAGATCTAAAGATGATAATAACAAATTGAGAAATACTTTTGAACAACAAGCTAATAATGCTAGATTTGATGACATAGCGGAGGCACATTTTAATATCGTAAGAATGACAGGTGACGAAAATTTCTCTCAAATAAAAGATACATTGAATTCTATAGCACTTGAAAGAAATAAAATAGAGGCAAACAATTTAATTTTAGCGACAAGTACAATATCTCATGGCGTTGATTCGAAAGATTTTAATAATATATTTTTTTATGGGGTCCCGAGTAATATAGCAGAATATATTCAATCATATTCGCGTGTTGGAAGAACTTATACGGGAATGGTTATAGATATTATTAGATTAGCACGAAATAGAGATATATCATTTTTGAATTATTTTAATATGATGCATAAGTATAAAGATTATTTGATTGATAAAACCAGATTAAATTCCAAATCTTCTATTGCAATGTATCGTACATTCCCAGGAATAGTTATAAGTTTGTTGAAACATTATTATTCTGTAAGGGATGGTAAGAAATATGAAACTTTGGATGAAGTGGAGTCATTCTTTTGGTATGAAAACATTAAGAATGAGGAAAATATTAATGATATGTTTGGTAGGTTGTGTAAAATTTACAGGTGTGAAAATGCGCTTGATGAATCATCAGTTGATTTACAATTTAAGAAAAATATATATTTTGAATTAATTAGTATGGTAAAAAATTTACACAGTAAAATAGGAGAAAGTTTGGATTCTAATCAATCTTTTAGAAAGCATATAAATAAATTAACTACTAATAAATTTTTGCCTATGCTTAGTTTAAGAGAGGTAGACGAAAACTACGATATTGGTCTAAGTGGCGGAGGTGATAATAATGAAAAGAAGTGAAAGTCAATCATTATATAATGCACTCCCAGAGGCATGTATAACCTATACAAGTAATTCGCATGAAAGCGGAGTGGAAAAGTATGCAGATGGGAAAATTTTAAAAATAGTGTATTGGAAGGTTAAAAAGATAGATAAAGAAGATATATATTATCCTAAAATAGTGAGTCAAATCTTACCAGATTTAAAATGCTTTAGTAGTGAAGATGGTGGAGTAAGCAAAGATAAATTATTTGAGCACTTATTATCAAATAACAGAGATGGAGTAAATTTTTTAGAAATAGACCCATATAGTACAGGTTCTCAAATAATTGGTCATATATTTCCTAAAATGTTTTATTGTCGTGAATGTGGGAAAATAAAATTTTTAAAAGATGATAAAGATGTATTAAATATGAGTTGTGATTGTACAGGAAAAAATGAGAGAATGTATCAAGATGACCGTATTTGGGTTTGTTCGTGTGGCAATATATATTCAATAGATGAAGAAGAAGTGAAAGCAAATGAGTTGAAATATTATCCAAGAATAAGAGAAGGCTTTATAAAAAAAGATGGAAGTATATATAAGATGCAAAAAAAATGCAAGTGTGGGAATATGTGTACACTTGAGAATGCAACAGATCCTAGAGTGTTTTATCCAAGAATAATAACATCAGTTAAATTGATAGAAAATAAAGAGGTAGATTTGTGCGAAAAGCGAAATGGAGAAAGATTAATAATAAAAAAAATAATTGGAAAAATTAGTGATGAGGAATTTGAAAAAATGAAGAATGATTTAATAGAAAAAGAGGTCCATGATACTAAATTAGATGAAGATCTTGATTCTATAATTGATATTGATTTTTTAGGAAATTTAAATTTAGTAAGTAGTAAGGAAGAAGAATTGCCAGAGGTCGAGAAAGAAACGTTGTATAAGATGCTTGAGTATATTACAATAAAAAGAAAAGTATTAACTGACATGGAAACGGCTATAGGAAATGTTAAAAAACATGGAAATATAAATAATGAAATAGAAATTTATGAGATGTTAAAAAAATTAAAAATTAAAAATATTTCTTCTGTTTCAGATATTGAAATAATAAATACGGCATACGGGTATACAAGAAAATATAAATCAGCAGATGAAATTAATAAAGTTGAGAATTTCAAATTGCGTGCATTTCATGGAAAGGATAGCACAATACCAGATTTTTATAATATAAGAACAAAAACAGAAGGTATAATAATAGATGTAGATAAAAGAGCACTTTATAATTATTTAAGAGAAAATCCTATGTTGGATCAATATATATTTAAGGAATGTGATGATGAAGAGTTGAATAAGAGTTTCCTTGGTAAAAAATATTTTGATATAGGGCTAATAGAAAAATTTAATGAAATAAATATTGAAAATGGTAGTATGGTAAGATTATGTACTAAAATTATTTATGAATTATTACACACAATCTCTCACATGTTTATTAACACAATAAGTGAGTTATGCGGGATAAATAAAAGCTCATTAGGTGAAATAATTTTTTTGAATGCTGGTGCAATTTTAGTATATTCAAAGACAAGTCAAGGCGCTGCATTAGGGGCAATTACTCATATGTTTGATAAAGATTTAGATAAAATGTTAATGAAAGTGTATCGTGATAATAAAATTTGTACATTTGATCCGTTATGCATGAAAACAACAGAAGGTAGTTGTTGCGCTTGTACATATTTAGATGAGGTGGCATGTGAACATTTTAACAAAGATTTAAGTAGAAGATTGTTGTACGGTTACGAGGAAGAAGGAACAGATGAGAGAATAATTAATTTTTGGGAGGAAATATAATTATGGCGATAATGCATCCAAAAAATGTTTTTGAATTTAATACTTTATCAGAAGAAAAATTATACAAAGCATTGAAAGAGCAACT
>JAEEXS010000133.1 GCA_016287855.1 Clostridia bacterium | reverse complement strand
TAATATTATATAAATGTAATATTTATTCATAAATTAAAGCAAATTTGCCACTATTCCTTGAAAAAAATGCT
This sequence comes from Clostridia bacterium, assembly GCA_016287855.1. Lineage (GTDB taxonomy): Bacteria > Bacillota > Clostridia > TANB77 > RGIG9151 > RGIG9151. The sequence goes on along the minus strand of JAEEXS010000133.1, from coordinate 2,764 downwards.
TTTTTCATATACGATTTAGTTATAGAAGTGTATATTAAGGGGTGGATGAATGTTTAGTAATAATAAATCTGGAAAAAGTTTAATACTATTAACAATAGTAATTCTTGTTATGTCTGTTGCATTAATATTTGTGATGAAAATGTTTAATACAGGAAAGACAGATAAAGCACAAGAAGAAGCTTTTAAACTAAGTGTTTATGAGTATAATATCGAGATTAAAGAATACAAAACAGAGCAACTATATACACAAGAAGAGTTTAATGAAGAGAATTTAAACGTATATGGTGCAAAACTAAAAGAAGTTATTCCAAATATGGCTGAAACAGATATGTCTAAATTCAAAATTGAACATGGAAAACTAATATACATTGGAAATGATACAAATGAAGAAAGATGGACAAAAGAAGTAAGAATATAGTAAAGAGGTAGTAATTATGAGAATGTATGATATTATTGAGAAAAAAAGAGATAAACAAGAACTTTCAAAAGAGGAGATAGATTTCTTCGTAAATGGATACAGCAAAGGAGATATTCCAGACTATCAAATGTCTGCGCTATTAATGGCTATATATTTAAATGGGATGACTCCTACAGAGTTAAAAGATTTAACTTTTTCAATGGCAAATAGTGCTAAAACTTTAGATTTATCTAGTATTAAAGTACCAGGTAAATACATAGTAGATAAACACTCAACTGGAGGAGTAGGAGATAAAGTAACTCTAATAGTTTTACCTATTGTTGCTTCTCTTGGGGTCGGTGTATGCAAAATGAGTGGTAGAGGACTAGGCTTTACTGGTGGAACAATAGATAAACTTGAATCTATCACAGGATATAACGTAGAAATACCAATAAATGATGCAATAAGACAAGTACAAGACATTGGAGTATGTTTAATTGCTCAAAGTAGTGAAATCGCAATTGCAGATAAAAAGATATATGCACTTCGTGATACTACTGCAACAATTGAATCAATAAATCTAATTGCTTCATCTATTATGTCTAAAAAACTTGCATCTGGAGTGGATAAGATACTTCTTGAAGTAACAGTTGGAACTGGTGCATTTATGAAGACAATAGAAGATGCAAGAGAACTTTCTAAGACTATGGTAAAAATTGGTAAACTTGCAGGCGTTGAAACTAAAGCTGTTGTAACTTCAAGGAGCGAACCACTAGGAAGAAATGTTGGAAATGCATTAGAAATTAAAGAAGTTATTTCATTCTTAACAGCTGACGAAGAAACATTAGATTCAGATGAATATAGAGATTTAAGAGAAGTTGTATTTGAAGTGGCAGCTCAAATGATTAAAATGAGCGGTGTATCAGAAGACCTTGAAAAGAATAAAAAAGATATACGTGAAGCAATCTTAAGTAGAGATGCATACAAAAAGTTCATTGAACTAATAAAAGCACAAGGAGGACACATATACAACGTATATATGGATTGGCTAGGAATGAGCATGGATATGCCAGTACTAGATGAAAAAGTAAAATACTTAAAAGAAATAAGAGCACATCAAGATGGATATATTGTTTCAATAGATAGTAGAAAGATTGGTGAAGCGTTAGTAGCACTTGGTGGTGGAAGAAATAAAAAAGAAGATTCAATAGATTTTTCTGTAGGATTTGAATTTGCTAAAAAAGTTGGAGAAAAAGTACAAGAAGGAGACACAATCCTTACTGTATATTACAATGACAAGAATAAATTCAATGATGCATATGAGTATATAGCAGATGCAATAAATATAGATAATATTGAAGAAGAGGCAGCTACTGCTCTAAGACAAAAACCACATATTTTAGATATTATAGACGAATCTAATATATAAAAATACAAAAATAGACTTTTATGGAATAAGAAATTTAGTTTTTTTAGGTTTCTTATTCCATTTTTCATTGAATTAATCAAGGTTTTGTAGTATCATATATGTGTAAAAATAGAAAGGATTTTTGTTTTGGAAGAAGTAATAGAAGTTTTTGAAAAATTAAACATTGAATACAAATTAGTAAAACACCCTGCACTTTTTGGAGTTGCAGACGAATATAAAGTAAAAGATATAGATTTTTGCGGTATTAAATGCAAAAACTTGTTCTTAAGAGATAAAGGAAAACACAATTATTATCTTGTATCGCTTCCAGTAGATAAAAAAGCAGATCTTAAGAAAATATCTGATGGACTAGGATCTTCAAGACTATCTTTTGGAAATGAGGAAGAACTATGGGAAAAACTTCATATTAAGCCTGGTTCTGTATCAATTCTAAATGTAATTGGAGCACCAGATACAGATGTTACCTTTGTGTTAGATAAAGAATTAGTTGGAGCAGGTTTCGTATCTTTCCATCCAAATGACAATACAGCAAGTATTGCTTTTGATGAGAAAAACATACAAAAAATTATGGATGAATATAACAAAACTCTACTTTTTATGGAAGTGGAGGGATAATATGAGAATAATAGCTGGAAAATTTAAAGCCAAAAGAATTAATAGCCCAAAAACAGAAAAGACAAGGCCTACTTTAGATAGAGTTAAAGAAGCACTGTTTTCAATAATAGACAGCTACATAGATGAGGGCGAAATTCTAGACCTGTTTGGAGGCACAGGAAACCTTGCACTTGAAGCAATAAGTAGAGGTGCAAGCTTTGCTTGGATAAACGACAAAGAAAGCCTTAGTATTTCTACAATATTGTCTAATGTTAAGTTGACTAATACTGGAGAATATGTTAAAATAACTAAGAAAGATTATGCAAAATGCTTGAATCAAATTG
>JAEEXS010000132.1 GCA_016287855.1 Clostridia bacterium | reverse complement strand
CCTTGGTCCACTTACTGCAATTATCGCATTCTCTAGGAATCAATTATTAAGCGAATCGCCTTACAGATATTCTGATGGTAAGATAGCTGTAGGTTAATGAAAGGAGAGGGTTTATTTGAAATCTTTTTTAGTTATAGGTTTGGGTCGATTTGGTCGCTCATGTGCAAGAGAGCTATGCGACTTGGGATATGATGTCCTAGGTGTTGATCAAAATTTAAAATTAGTAAATGAAGCAGCAACATATCTTACTCATACTGTACAAGCAGATGCTACAGATGAAGATTTTTTAAAGTCTATTTCAATAAAAGACTTCGATGCATGTGTTGTTGCTATAGGAAATAACCAAGAAACAAGTGTTATGATTACTGTATTATTAAAAGAACATGGTGCAAGGACTATTGTTTCTAAAGCTCAAAGTGACTTACATGCTAAGATATTAAAAAAATTAGGTGCAGATAAAATAATTTTACCTGAATATGATATGGGCGTAAAGCTTGCTCACACGCTATGTAACACTAATATATACGATTTAATAGACATTTCTCCAGAACATAGTATCATGAGTATAAAACCACCTAAAGAGTGGGCTGGTAAATCTTTAGGAGAACTTTCAGCCCGTGATAAATATGGTGTAAACATTATTGCAATAGAATCCGATGAAAAAGAAGCAAACGTTTTTCCTACTGCTAGTACGGTAATTAACCCAAATGACACTCTTCTAGTTATTGGCGGTAATGAAAATTTAAATAGACTTCAAAGTATGTAACTTATAATTTTTAAGCTTAAAATTTGGATTTAGACATCCAGTTTTAATAAATTTTACTGATTTTCGTGGATAAACTCCACAACTAAAATACAAGGAGGAAAAAACATATGGCAAAATTAACTGAAATACGTTGGCACGGCCGTGGTGGTCAAGGTGCTAAAACCGCATCTCTGTTACTTGCTGATGCTGCCTTCAATACGGGGCTCTATGTTCAAGGCTTCCCTGAATACGGTCCTGAAAGAATGGGCGCACCAATTACTGCTTACAACAGAATATGCGATGAAAGAATTACAGTTCATAGTAATATCTATGAGCCAGATTATGTAGTAGTTGTTGACGATTCTTTGATTAAATCTGTTCCTGTAACCAAAGGGTTAAAAGAAACAGGTGCAATTATCATCAACACAACAAAATCTCCTGAGGAGATTCGTGAAGCTCTTGGAGGCTATAACGGGAAAGTTTGCACAATAGATGCGAGGACAATTTCTGTTGATTGCTTAGGCTCTTATTTCCCTAATACTCCTATGCTTGCTGCTGTTATAAAAGTAAGCGGTATTATGGATGAAAATGCATTCTTAAGCGATATGGAAGGTTCTTTTAAACATAAATTTGCTAAAAAACCAGAAGTTATTGAAGGAAATATGAACGCATTAAGACGTTCTCTACAGGAGGTGAAGGGACTATGAGTAAATATGAAATTGTAAAACCTGATGTTAATTGGAAAGATATAACCGAAGGCGGAACAATAGACCAACCAGGCAATTCAAAGCAATTTAATACTGGAGATTGGCGTTCTATGATGCCTGTATGGCACGAAGAAAAGTGCAAACAATGTTTACTTTGCTATCCAGTTTGCCCTGATGCTTCTGTTATCGTAGATAAAGAAACAGGTCAAATGAAGGGTATAGACTATGATCACTGCAAAGGCTGCGGTGTTTGTACTAAAACTTGTCCTTTTGGGGCTTATGATTTCGTTGAAAATAAATAAGTTAGGAGGAAAATAACATGTCAATAAGAGAAAGACTAAGTGGTAACGAAGCTGTTGCTACTGCTATGAAACAAATAAATCCTGACGTTGTTGCTGCCTTCCCTATTACACCTTCTACAGAAATACCTCAATACTTCTCTTCTTTCGTTGCAAACGGAGTTGTTGATACAGAATTCGTTGCAGTTGAAAGTGAGCATAGTGCTATGAGTGCTTGTATTGGTGCTTCTGCTGCTGGTGCTAGAGCTATGACAGCTACATCATCAAATGGTATGTCTTTAATGTGGGAAATGCTTTATATTGCCGCAAGTTCAAGACTACCTATAGTTCTAAACTTAGTAAATAGAACTGTTTCTGGCCCTTTAAATATCCATAACGACCATTCAGATGCTATGGGTGCTAGAGACTCCGGCTGGATTCAATTATTTAGTGAAACAAACCAAGAAGCTTACGATAATGCCATAATGGCTGTAAGAATTGCTGAACATGAAGATGTTCGTCTTCCTGTTATGGTTTGTCAAGATGGTTTTATAACAAGCCATGCTATTGAAAATATAGAGCTTATTGAAGACGATAAAGTAAAAGCTTTTGTTGGAGAATATAAAGCACCTTGGAGTTTGCTTAACCCTGATCAACCTATTGCTGTAGGGCCTCTTGATATGCAACACTTCCACTATGCTCATAAACGTCAACAAGCTGAAGCTATGAAAAATGCTAAGAAAGTTATACTTGATGTTGCAAAAGAATTTGAAGCAATGACAGGTAGAAAGTATGATTTATTAGAAAAATATATGATGGATGATGCTGAAGTTGCATTAGTTATACTAAATTCATCTGCTGGTACAGCTAAATACGTTGTAAATAAACTTCGTGAAAAAGGAATTAAAGCTGGCCTTGTAAAACCAAGAGTATTTAGACCTTTCCCTGTTGATGAAATTGCTGATGCTCTTAAGAATACAAAGGCTGTCGCAGTAATGGATAAAGCTTCGAGCTTAAATGCTGCTGGTGGTCCTTTATTTGAAGAAGTAACTAGTGCAATGTTTGTAAAAGGTATAACTGGTCCTAAAGTTATTAACTACATTTACGGAC
>JAEEXS010000031.1 GCA_016287855.1 Clostridia bacterium | reverse complement strand
GTTCATCCTGAGCCAGGATCAAACTCTCATATTAAATATTTTAATTCTTTCGAATTAATTTCAATATAATAGCTTGTTTAGCTCTTACTTTTTTATTAGTTTGCGTAAAACTTTCGGTTTTACTTTTTGTTTTTCGTACGTTATATATAACGCAACGATTGAACTCTGTTTGCTTTGTTTAATTTTCAAGGTACTTGTCGCATACTTGCGACGTCTTATATCATACATCACAAGCAATCTTTTGTCAACACTTTTTTTAATAAATTTTAATAATTTTTTTAGTGTTAACTTTTTCGACAACGTTCCTAATATTATCACCACTTTTTATGTAAGTCAACACTTTTTGTAAAGTTTTTTAAAAAAAGAAAAAAGTTGATTATTTATCAACTTTTTCTAACTCTTTCTCCATATATATACTCTTCATAATAATATTTAATTTTTTAACATTAAGTGCTGTTATTCTATCAATTTCATTTAAAACTTTTTCAGACAATTTATCCATTACCTCAGAAGCCTTATATCCATAAATTCCTATTATTTCAACGTCTATTATTAATCCATCATCTGTGTTTTTATTTTTCACTTTTAAAATTTTCTTTAATCCTTCTATATCTCTTCCTATATTATATACTAAAGAATTTATAACAGTATCAGCAATAGTATATTCGCCCATATAGCTAAATGCTGGTCTAACTATTGTCTTTTCAAATGCAGTTGTTTCTGATGTATTTTCCTTTCTAGAAAATATCTTTAGTGGGTTCAAGAAATACCCTGAAAATTGGTTTTTTATCTCAATCGTAGGTACTGGTATGACATGTTTACCTAATTGATGTCTTAAATATTTTGCCTTCTCTATTTCTTTTTCAGAAGCGACATCTTCTATATATATAGTTTTTTCTAATTCAGGCAATTCTAGTCTTTCTCTAATTCTATTTACCATTTCATCAGAAGTTCCTAATATTAAAATCCCACTTGGGTTAGCTTTTAAAATAGCTTTTTTCACTTCGTCTACATGTTTTTCATCACTAAAAATAGCCCTTTTAACTGAAGCCATCTTAGTAGACTCTTTTTTAGCAGATTTTCCAGCCAATATTCTATTTCCATTTATAAGCAGCCCATCATCAATAATACATTCCAATTTATTCTCACGAGCTATCCATTGTGCTCTATAACTTTTACCTGTACCACTCGCACCTACAAAAGCTAAAACTCTCAAAATAAATCCTCCTTAGTATTACTTTTTCCATTTCTTATAAAATTCTTCCCTAAATTGTAAAAATCTTTCTTCTTTTATAGATTCTCTTATATTTTTCATTAAATTTATTAAGAAGTATAAATTATGTAAGGAAATTAGTCTAGCACCCAAAATCTCTCCTGCTTTAACTAAGTGTCTAATATATGCTCTGGTATAATTTTTGCATGTATAACAATCGCATTCCAAATCAAGAGGTCTGGTATCATATGCATATTCAGCATTTCTAACAACAATTTTCCCTGTGGAGACCATTGCTGTACCATTTCTAGCGATACGAGTAGGTAATACACAATCACACATATCTATTCCTCTATATACAGATTCTATAAGATAATCTGGGCTACCTACTCCCATATTATACCTAGGCTTATTTTCAGGTAAAAGCGGTACTGTAAAATCAAGCATTTCATACATCATCTCAGATGGCTCTCCAACACTAAGCCCCCCTATAGCATACCCCGGGAAATCTATATCTAGTAATTTCTTTACACTATCTTCTCTTAAATCTTTATATACACTACCTTGAACTATTCCAAATAAAGCTTGTTTCTCTGTATTATTATGAGCGTCCTTACATCTTCTTGCCCATCTCATTGTTAATTCCATTGATTTTTTAGCATAATCATAATCGCAAGGATATGGCGCGCATTCGTCAAAACACATCATAATATCTGAACCTAGAGCATTTTCAATCTCAATAGCTTTTTCTGGAGATATAAAATGTGCTGAACCATCAATATGCGAATGGAATGTAACACCTTCTTCTTTTATATCTCTAAGTTTTGCTAAACTAAAAATTTGAAATCCTCCGCTATCTGTAAGTATTGCGCCATCCCAATTCATAAAAGAATGGAGTCCTCCCATTTCACGAATTAATTCATGACCCGGTCTTAAATATAAGTGATAAGTATTGCCAAGTATAATTTGAGCTCCTATACTTTTAAGTTCATCTGGCGTCATTGACTTTACAGTTGCTTGTGTGCCAACCGGCATAAAAACAGGAGTGTCTATAACGCCATGAGGAGTATGTAATTTGCCCAATCTTGCATTTCCATCTTTTTTTATTAATTCATATTCAAACATGTTAAAAACCTCTCAATAATAAAATTAACTAATAAACATTGCATCTCCAAAACTAAAAAATCTATATTTTTCATTAACTGCAATTTTATATGCATTCATAGTATTTTCATACCCGGCAAAAGCAGAGACTAACATAATTAAAGTAGATTCTGGCAAATGGAAATTTGTTATAAGTCCATCTAATATTTTAAATTCATAACCCGGATATATAAAAATATCTGTATTTCCTTCTTTAGGGCAAATATCTTTCCCTTTTTCAGCTATGCTTTCTAAAACCCTACATGAAGTAGTTCCTACCGCAATAACTCTTCCACCATTCTTTCGTGCATTATTTATTTTATCACACGCATCTTGATCGATTTTATACCATTCAGAATGCATTTTGTGATCTAAAATATTTTCTTCCTTTACGGGTCTAAATGTCCCAAGGCCCACATGCAAAGTAAGTTCTGCAACAGATATTCCCTTTTCTTTTATTTCACCAAGCAATTCTTTAGTAAAATGTAACCCAGCAGTAGGTGCAGCAGAAGAACCTTTTATTTTAGAATAAACGGTTTGATACCTTTCTCCATCTTCTAACTTTTTATGAATATATGGTGGTAATGGAACTGTACCAACTTCATCTAATACAGATTGAAATACTCCTTCATAAAAAAACTTAACTATTCTATTGCCATCCTCTTTAACTTCAACAACTTCTGCTATTAATTGCTCTTTATCCCCAAAAACAAAACGCGAACCTGGTATTGCTTTTTTACCAGGTTTAGCGAGAGTTTCCCATATATCATTTCCTAAATTATTTAACAAAAAAATTTCAATTTTTCCTTCTGTCTTTTCTTTTTTACCCAAAAGTCTAGCAGGAATAACTCTTGTATTATTTATAACTAGACAATCATTTGGTTTTAGAAATTCAATAATATTTTTAAAAAATTTATGTTGTACCTCTCCAGTTTTCCTATTTAAAACAAGTAACCTTGATTCATCTCTTTTACTTAAAGGATCTTGTGCAATAAGTTCCTCTGGTAATTCATAAAAATAATCACTTAATTTCGTCTTTTCCATTAAAACATCTTAAACCCCACAATATGTGAAAGCCTATCCTCTCTTTCTTTAATATCTTCTATCAACTTTTTTATATCTCTTATTGCTTCATCATCTGTTCTTAAAAATCTAACTCCATATTCATTCCCTTTAGCTCCGTCAGTTACTCGCATAATCTCGGCATCGATTGTAAAGGTGCTTGATGGTAGCATAATAGAAAGTCTGACCATCTCTCCAGGCACAAAACTATTTCTACATACAAATGCTAGTCCTGATACGCTTATATCTACTACAACTCCAAATACTCCGCCCTCTTCAGAAAAGCTTTGAATTGTTGTTGCATAATTAACAGAATATCTTTCATCTTTTCTTAAATTCTGCGTTTTAGTAATGTTTTCGACTCTTAATTGAATTAATCTTCTCGGCTCAATACAAATTTGAATAATTATACAATCAAGTATGTATTCATAACCATCAACGGTTTGTGTTACTCTCATTTTGTCTCCAGCCATAACCAAATCTGATATATATCTATCATCTAATGCGATTTCTATCTCTTTTCTTTCATAACTAACTTTATATGCTACATTAGGGATCCATTCTGTTGATTTTTCTAATTTAGTTTTTACTGTACTTCCTTCTATTAAAAAGCTTCTTAACTCTTCCACAAAATCACACCTTTCGGCTTATTTTATCATATTATGAGCAAAATTGCTAGTACCCCCATCAAATTCATACATCAATATCGAAATTAAATTAAGGCTTGCCGTTTCTGCCCTTAAAATTCTAGAGCCTAAACTTACTGACTTGGCATTTTCTTGTTTTAATATTTCTAAAACCTCATCTTTTTCAAATCCGCCTTCTGCTCCAATAATAATAGCAATGTTTTTAGCATTAATATTTTTTTGTATAACTTCCTTTAAACTTTGTACTTCATTTTCATAAGCAATTAATACTAAATCATATCCTTGCAATTCTTCAAGCATAGCATTAAATGATATTATATTTTCAACTAAAACTATATCACTTCTACCACATTGCTTTGAAGCTTCTTTACTTATTTTGTTCCATCTATCAATTTTTTTAATTTTATCACTATCATTCAATTTAACAATTACATTTTTACTAATAAACGGTTTTATTTTACATACACCTAATTCTACAGCTTTTTGAATTACAAATTCTAGCTTGTCCGATTTTAATAATGCTTGAAATAATGTAATATTAACACTTGGTATACCTATCTTTTTTTCTTCTTCTATAGCTTCTACTTCTATCCCTTGTTTAGATATATTTTTTATTTCACAAATTTTATCATTAATTAAAATTTTTTCTCCTATATTGTGACGTAAAACCATAATATGCTTTGCTTCTTCTCCCGTTATTTCAATTTCTTCTCCAACTTTAATATCTTTTTCTATAAAAAATCTTCTTGCCACTTAACTCCCCCCTTATTCAATAATCTCTACCAAAATTTCCGCAAATAAATCTGCTGATCTTAAAACCTCTTCCATAGTATTACCTGTAGCACCCATCTCTACAATAATTGCACCTGGTGCAACATGTTGATTAAAACGTTCTTTTCTTAAAATTACATATCTCATTAACCCTGGATATTTTTCATTCGCAATTTGTTGAATTTTTAAAGCAAATTTTAAGTTTTCTCTCCAATTACTATGATTAAGCCCACCTTCATTACTACCAGCAACTAATAAAATCTGAGCAACATCTTTCCCATCAATATTTATAATTGGCCTATAAACTTCGTCACCACTCCCTAGGGCATCTCTATGAATATCTAAAACAACATTTGCTTTATTATACTTTTTAGCAAGAGCTTCTATTGCTTTGCCAGCTTTGCTATAAGATAAATTATATGATGGATAATCATATATTTCTTGCTCATGATATACTCCATACCCTTTTTTTATTAAAATATCCTTTATTCTTTCACCAACATTTACAACATTATATTTCTTATCTAAAGTTCTATACTCGCCACTATAATTAAACTTATCCTTTTCGCCTTTAGTATAAGCTTCTGTTGTATGTGTATGATATATTATAATCTCTGTTCCACTTTTTTTCAAATCAAAAGATAATTTCTCTCTTTTTAATGCATCTACATCTATATTATATTTTGTATTATTTTTAAATTCATTTTTCCAATCTAATGTAACGCTTTTTAACTTTGATATATTTTCTTCTTCATTATAAATTTCTTCAATTACATTATCCTTAACATTTTCTTGCTCTAATTCTACTGTGTCCTCTGGCAGTTCTATAAAAACCCTTTCGCTCATAAACTTGTCTTTTATTATATCTACATACGAAATTAAATTTATGCCAACAATTTCTTCATTTACTGCACGCACAATAGGGATTCCTTTACCTATTAAAGCAATCCCTATTTCATTATTTTTTATTATAAAAAAGCCCATTAAATTTATTATCAAAAAAAATATTACAAAAATTAAAAACACTCTAATAAAATTTTTCATATAAAATATTATGCTATGAAAAATTTTATATACTAAAAAGTATTTTTTACTATAGAGTCATATATTGCTTGAGCAATATTATTTTTAAAACTTTCTTTTCGTATTTCTCTTCTATCCTTTATATTACTCATACATGCTACTTCAACTAGAACTCCTGGCATTTCAATATTTTTCAACACTACTAAATTTTCTCTTACGCGAGATCCTATCCCAGGCAAGCCACTTGCTTTTTGAATAATTTCTTGAAAACTATCGGCAATTTCTTTATTTTTAGGGTCTTTCGTAGAATTATACAATAACATCGCCCCCGAGTAATTCTTAGGCATAGAGTTATGGTGAATGCAAACAAATAAATCTGCTTTCTTTTCGTTTGCAAACTTAGCTCTATCTACTAGCTCAACAAAAGTATCATTTTCTCTTGTCATATAAACCTCAAATCTTGGATCGTTTTTAAGCAGTTTTTGAACTCTTTTTGAAATATCTAAATTTAAAGTTTTTTCTGTTAAATCTGAAATAACTGCACCTGGATCTTTTCCACCGTGACCAGCATCTAACACTATTACTTTTTTAGGTCCAGTATATTCTTCATTAAAAGCAGATGCCGCACCAAATATAAGCGTAAGGGTTTTTTTGTCTTCAGAAAGAATTGAAGAAAATTCCTCCATTTTTTTCATATCTAACACAACCCTACTAATATATTTAGGATTCGTAGCATTTTGAGCAGCTCTTACTGTTGTAATTCTATCATCATCAACTGGTATATTTTTCTTTTCTCTGATAATTGTATCTTGAAAATCAAAATATATTTTTTTATTTGCAGGTAATTTTCCAACTGTATATTCAATTTCTGAGGAAGTTTTTATTTCTATTTTAGTTGCAAGAGGTTTCGCAGTTACTTTGATATCTGTAATATAATTAGCAGCAAAAGAGCTTGTACTTATTAACGTAAAAAAAGTAATTATTAAAATCAAAATTTTTTTCATATGTATTTCCTCCACTAAAATTCTCTAATATACCATATTAGATTTTATAACACATTTATAAAAAAGTCTATACTAGAAACAAAATTGTAACATATTTTTAATACTATTTTTTAGCAATTTGAAGAAAATTAAAGTTTTTTCGACAAAAATGAATAAAATCAAAGAAAAACGGCAAAAATAACCATTGCACAATCTAAATAAAAAAAAGAAAATAAATTGTATTTATCTATTCAGGAAAGGAGTGTTCGACATGGCAATAGCAAAAAAAGCTACTTCAAAAGCCGCTTCTAAAACTGCTTCTAAAGCCGCTCCAAAAGCTGCTTCTAAAGCTGTTTCAAAGGCTGCTTCATCAAAGAAAAATACCACACGTTCTTCTGCTGCTAACAGATATAAAAACAACGGAATAACAATTTCACCTACTAATTTTTCTTCTGGTGACAAAATCAAAGTAACTTACAACGGCTTGCTTTCTCAATCTGGTGCTAACGAGATTTATGCACATATTGGTTGGGGAGATTCTTGGGAAAATGTAAATGACATCAAAATGTCAAAAACTAAGACAGGCTTTTCAACAACAATCACAGCTTATAACTCAGCACTTAATCTTTGTTTCAAAGATACTTGTAATAATTGGGATAATAATAATGGCAATAACTATACAATATACTGCGACTAATTTTTTATGCGCATAAAAAAGTAAAAAAATGTGGACGAGCTCCACATTTTTTTGTTACGCAAAATTATTTTATGATAATCTTTCCATTATCTATTACTTTATCTTTATCTGCTGAATTTATAACAAAAGTATTCACATCTCCATCACTTATATATCTTTCTTCAGGATGTTCATCAAAATAATTTATCCAATATTCAAAATCATTATTAATTTTTTCGTTCCCGGCAACTCTTATTCTAGGAATTTTTTTTAAATCAAGGTCTTTATTTATAGGCGATAATGCTGGTTTTGAACTATATAATAATACAATCCCTTTGTTTTCATATTTAAAACCTTTATATTCACCCGCATATACCTGATTAGCATATTTTTGGGTCATTGTTCCACCAGGTATTGAAAATGAACTTATTTTATATCCAGGTATTTGCTCATCAACAAATTTTGCAAGTCCTCCAACCTCTTCTATTACTTTTTCTGCCGATCCTGCTTTTTGTAGTGGATAATGATTTTGAGTTTGATTTCCAATTTCAAATCCAAAAGAAACCAACTTTTCTAGCCTTTGTCTAAAGGTACCTTTTGCTCCAAAGAAATTTGTAGACATTATATAAAAAGTTCCCTTCATCGGAAAATCTGGATGTTCATCAACAAAATCTTGATATATTTTTACTGCTGTATTTTCTTTTACAGAAAACTTTTCATCAACCCATTCAAAGCTAAGTTGTCCTGCTGTGCCGTCATCAAAAGTAAGAATGACTGGCGTTTTTCCATAAGGGACATCTATATTTCCCTCTATATAATCATTCATATTTATTGGATAGTAATTTTTCTCATATAAAGTTTTTAAATCTTTTTTGAAATCCGAAAAGCTCCTTGTCCATGCGTCTGTGGATTTTTCTGCAAATTTATGATACATCAAAACCATAATATTCCCATTTTCATTACATACTGATAAATCTTTTTGAGGAGTCACATCTACCTCTATTGTATCACTCGTTTCCTTACTTTCTTCATTTTTGTCCTTTTTTAAAAAACTAAACCAATTATTCTTTTCCGTGCTTTCCTCAATTTCTATGTTTTTTTCTCTAGAAATTACTTCTGTATTTCCATTAGAGAAATCTGTCTTTTTATAATAAAATATAACTGATAAAGAAATTAAACAAACTGTGACTATTGCTAAAGTAATTGGTTTTTTCAAATTAATTCATCTCCTTAAAAAGTATCTTTAAACTCTTTACTGTTAAAAACTTCATCTGGTTTTCCTTGTTTTAGAATTTTTCTATCTAACAATATAACTTTATTAGCATATTTTTTTACTGCATCAAAATCATGAGAAATTAAAATAATTGTAAGATCATAATCCTTTCTTAGTTTTGAAACCGTTTCGTAAAATAAATTCATACCTCGTCTATCTACCCCAGATACAGGTTCATCTAAGAGTAATATATCTGGCATCGGATTTAATGAAAGTGCAAGCATTACTCTTTGAAGTTCTCCTCCTGACAAATTGCCTAATTTTTTATCTAATAAATCCTTCGCTTCTACCTTGTTAAGTGCCTCGTTTGCAATATTATTTACTTCTTTATCTCGATTAACCCATATTGGAAACTTAGAATAAGTAACATTAAATAAATCCCTAACTGTAATGGGTGCTGTTTTATCAAATTCCAAAGTCTGCGGAACATAGCCAATATTGGGTTCTCTTGTTTTTTTATCTTTTTCATCAACAAAAGATAATGTCCCGTCATGAGGAATTTCTCCTAAAATAGCCTTAAGCAACGTGCTTTTACCTGCTCCATTAGGCCCTATTATAGCAGTTAAATCTCCACAATGAATATGTAGATTTATATCTTCTAATATGACTAGGTCTCCTTTTTTAACAGAGAAATTATTTATTTTAGTACAACACAAATTACATTTTCTTAGTACTAATTTCACTTATAAACTCTCCTTTATAGCCTTTATATTTTTTCTCATTCTATTTTCATAATCTAAGCTATCGCCACTTCCACTAGTAATAGCATCTAATATTGTGACCTTTGCTCCACTTTCATTTGAAATAGTATCAATAATTTTTGTAGAAGTATCTTCTTCTATAAATATACTTTTTATTTCATATTCCTTTATAATATCTAGTATTTCTTGTATTTCTTTAGATGTAGGTGAAACTCCTTCTTCTTTCTCAATAACGGCAACAATTTCAAATCCAAAATCATCTGCTAAATAAGAAAAAGCATCATGAGAAGTAATCATTTTTACATCAGTACATCCATATAATTCTTCTCTTAACTCGTTTCTTAAATTCTCTAATCTTTCTACATATGCATTAGTATTTTCAATATATCTATCCGCGTTTTTCTCATCTAATTTTACTAAACTATCACAAATGTTTCTTACTTGGGAAATTGCATTAGAAATACTAAGCCAAATATGTTCATTATCTCCATCTGAAAAATTCTCTTTTAGTATTTCTATTCCTTTGCTTGAATCAATAACTTCCAAATCATTTTTAGTCTCATATGCTTTTTCTAAAAAACTTTCAAGCCCAACTCCATTTATAATAAAAGCATCCGCCCTACTAATTAGCTTCATGTCTGTTGTCGTTAAACTATAGTCATGAATACAACCTACGTGATTTTGGGTCATGTTTGTAACACTGACGCCCGGTATATCTTTAACAACATTTTCAGTAAATATATAAATAGGATAAAAAGAAGTAACAATATTAAAAGTATTATCTTCTGCTACTTCTACTTTATTAGTACATCCTACGGCAAAAAGTACTAATATTAAAAACAAATATTTAAATTTCATAAATCCTTCTTTCTATGCATTTTCCGAAGATAGTTTAATTGCTCTATCTGCTGTAATTAATGCATCTATCATCTCATCTAAATCTCCGTTCATAAAACTATCCATTTGAAACATACTAAAGTTTATTCTATTGTCTGTAATTCTACCTTGTGGATAGTTATAGGTACGAATTTTTTCGCTTCTATCTCCCGTTCCAACTTGCATTTTTCTATCGCTTGCCTGCTTTTTCATTCTTTCTTCTTCTTGCTTTTCAAATAATTTTGCTCTAAGCATAGTCATAGCTCGTTCTCTATTTTGAATTTGAGAACGTTCTTCTTGGCAAGCAACAACTATTCCAGTTGGAATATGTGTAATTCTAATTGCAGATTCTGTTTTATTTACATGTTGTCCGCCTGCTCCACTAGAACGATATGTATCTACTTTTAAATCAGTTGGATTTATCTCAATATCCACATCTTCTAATTCAGGTAAAACTGCAACTGTAACTGTAGAAGTATGTATTCTACCATTAGTTTCAGTTTCAGGCACTCTTTGAACCCTATGAACGCCACTTTCAAATTTTAATCTACTATATGCACCTTTACCAGTAATCATAAAACTAATTTCTTTATATCCGCCAAGACCAGTAGGATTTTCGTTTAATATTTCAACTTTCCATCTTTTTCTTTCTGCATACATTGTGTACATTCTAAATAAAGTACCAGCAAACAATGCAGCTTCTTCTCCACCAGCTCCACCTCGAATTTCAACTATAACGTTTTTCTCATCATTAGGATCTTTCGGTAATAATAATATTTTTAATTCTTCTTCAATTTTTATAAGTTTTTCCTCTCCTGTTAATATTTCCATTTGAGCGAGCTCATGAAGTTCTCTGTCATTAAGTAACTCTTTCGCGCTATCTATATCTGTTCTAATTTGCTTAAATTCTCTATATTTTTCAACAATTTCTTCTATTTCTGCTCTTTCTTTCATAAGTTTTTGCCACAATGATTGTTGTTCAATAATGGCTGGATCGCTTATCTTCTCCGTTAATTCCTCATATCTCTCTTCAACTGCCTTTAACTTATTATACATGTTATCATCCTTTCAAAAATTTACGTGGTTATTTTATCATAGGTCCTAACTTTTTTCAACTACAAGCTCTCCTTCATCAGTAACATTTTTCCCTATTCCTATAAACTGCTCTCCAGCTTTTCCACCTTCAAACAAAACTTTTACATACTCTCTTGTATAACCTTGTCTATATTTCCCCTTTTTTCCCTTCTCAAGTAATACATCTACTTCTTTGTTTATAAATTTATTTGCAAATTCAATTTCATTTTTTAAAGATAATTCAATAAGGCTTTTAGCTCTTTCATTTTTAATATTTTTCTCAATTTGCATCGGCATCTTCTCAGCCAATGTACCCTTGCGTATAGAATAAGGGAAAACATGCATCCTGTTTAGTTTTATTCTTTTTAGATACTCATAAGTCTTTAAAAACTCTTCTTCCGTTTCGCCCGGAAAACCCACAATTATATCTGTAGTTATAGAAGCATAAGGGAAAGCTTTTCTTATCATATTTACTCTTTCCTCATATTCTTCTGCTGTATATCTTCTATTCATACGTTTTAAAGTTTCTGTACACCCACTTTGAAGCGACAAATGAAAATGTTTACAAACTTTATCCATTTTTTTTAATCTTTCTATATTTTCTTCATTTATAAATAATGGTTCAAGAGAGCCTAATCTAATTCTTTGTAATCCTTCTATCTTATCTAACTTTTCTAAAACGTCTATTAAAGTTATATTTTTAAGATCTTTGCCATACGAAGCAAGGTGTATTCCTATCAATACAATTTCTTTAAAACCATTTTGCACCTTTTCATTTACTTCCATTATTATATCTTCTAATTTTCTGCTACGAACTGGACCTCTAACATAAGGAATTATACAATACGAACAATATCTATCGCATCCATCTTGTATTTTTATATATGCTCTAGTCCTATCTTCAGGCACATTATCTTCTACACTCCAAAACATTCTATCGTTCTTTATATCATCAATCTCAACTAATTTTTCTCCATTATATTTATTTATAATATTCACTATATTTTTTCTATCATTATTTCCTATAATTATATCTGCTCCTTCTATTTTTCCTTTGCTATCTTGCGCCATACATCCCGTAACAACTACTATCGCATTAGGATTATTTTTCTTTGCGTTATTAATAGTTTGTCTAGATTTTTTATCTCCCATAGCTGTTACTGTACAAGTATTTATAACATAAATATCTGCATTTTCATTAAAATCAACAACAATAAAGCTATTTTTAGTAAAAATAGCTTTCATAGAGTCTGTTTCATATTGATTTACTTTACAGCCTAATGTATAAAAGGCAACTTTTTTCATACTTCTCACCATCTGGAATATTTTAGCACAAAAAAGAACGGTTGTAAACCGCTCTTTTTGTGTTAATTGTCTCAAATATCTTATTCGGCTATTCGGATTTGTACCAACAATTTAGCCAATTTACTTATTGCTTTTAGTGGTATCTCCACCCTTATTACTTTTCCGTCTGCTCCATTAACCACCTCTAAAGTAATTTCTCCTTCTTCTATCATATCCTGTACTCGATCAAAATCAATATTTCCTGCTTTATCCCTTCTATTTTTAAATACCATTTGATCTGCTTCTGCAACAGTAATATCTTTTCCAACTCTCAATACTTCTGGCGTTTCCTTCGTTAAAGGATATTCTACCTTTTCTTCTGCACGTTGTTGTATTGCCTCTATATTTTTTAATGCTTGAATTCTGCTAAACTCTTCTGCAGTAATATCTCCATTTTCAAACGCTTGAGCCATTCTATATTGATCATCTATAGGCCAAATCCCATTCTTTTCTCCCCGATAATACCCAGCCCTTTCTAATACAGAATCAGGAGCTGTCGCATAGTCATATTTCATAAATTTTCCATTTTCATCTGTACTCCAAAAAAAGTCTCCATCATGATAGTAACCCATTTTTGGGCCAATATACTCTCCATATCTAACCCATAATACTTCTCCATCTAATTTCAATTTCCCATCTTCACCTATAACATAAGCTTTACCACTAGGATCATAGTAAACCGTATCAGGTCTAAGATCTGATTCCATAACTTCCCCATTAAATACTGCAACATATCCACCTATTCCATTAGCAGCATATAACCATCCATTAAGGTTTCCATCTTCATCAATGTAACTAGAAAAATTTCCTGTCTGTCTAAATGAATTAGTATCCTTATTCCAACTTATATCCCCTTTTTCATACTTGCCACCGATATTTTCCCATTTCTCCTTATCCTCATCACTCATGCCACTTTTAAATCCCATTAATGGTTTTCCAAAATTTACATAATAATTCATCTCTGCTTGATCATCTTTTTCTGTTGGAACTTCAGCTGGAGGCTCCGCTGTGGCTTCTGCTGGAAGTTCTTCTGGAACTATATCTTCTCCTGGAATTTCTTCACCTGCTGGATTATTCCATCCTGCCATAACTGCGTTTGCATCATAGCCATATTGGGTAAGGTAAGCTGCTTTTTGCGCATCAGGAAGCGGTGCATTCTTAAGAGCCTCTAAATCAAGTCCTTCTGCAAAAGAAATATTTCCAATCACTAATAAGAATACTAATAAAAAACCTACTCCCTTATTTAAAATTTCTTTCATTTTAATCCCCCTAACTAATCCCTTAATAAATATACCTCAATGTTAATTTAAAATTTCATTACACTTATGTTTGCAAAGAGTATATCGGAAAAATTTTTGATTTTTTTACTTTATACATAAAAAAAATGCCTTAAGCTCTACCTTAAGACATTCTCTATTCTTTATGATTTTTTTCTAATATGCCAAACATCTATTTTTTTATCACCAGTATTAACTTTTTCTTTATAAATTATCTCCATATCTCCACCAAGCAAAGCACAAAATCCACCATCGTTCGTCATAGTAGGTATGTAATGTGCATTTTTCATAACGTCAATAACCATAATATCATTATCTATAGGAGTTTTTTCTCTTAATTTTTCTAATGTAGGATAGCCTATTATCATATTTTCACAAAAAGAAGTTTGAAGTTGATATTTGTCATCATCTGACAAAGCTGCATATAAAGTAATATTAGAATTTGAAACATTTTTAGACATAAGTTCCTTGCAATCTGTAGCTGTATAAGCTTTATTTTCTTCCAAAGTAGTTTTATCGTTATAATGAAGCTTGTTAAAAGAATCTTTTAATTCGCTTAATGCAATAAATTCGGGTGTTGGAGGATTTTCAGATTTTATTGTTACAGCCTTTGAATTAGAAGCTCTCTTTCCAGGAATTTTCGTTTTTAATGTGATGTTTTTGAAACTCATAACGTCTTTTATTGTTTTTATATTATCTACTTTATCTGAAATTTCTTTATATGAATTATATCCTTCTTCAACTTTCTTAGCATTCTCTTTTAATGAAAACAATTTTTCATTAAGCTTACTTTTTTCAATATTGGAAGAATATATATTTTCTTTTAATTCGTAAATTTCGTTTCTTTTGTTTTTCATGTATGTATTCATCCTTTCTCTAAGAATTTAACTTTAATTGTTCTTTCTTAAAGATTCTCTTAATCCTATTAGCTATAGAATTATTATGCGTTACTGTTAAATAATGAATTGCAGAGAAAATATTTTTAGATGCATCTTGTGCTTCTCTTATTTTTATCTCCATATTCTTTATTTGTTGCTTTCTATCTTTTATTTTATTATCTGTTTCTTCTATATCTTCATATAATCTTTTTATTTCTTCATTAATATTTTTATATTCTGAAGCTTTTGCTTCTTTTACCTCGTCTAGCACGTCGCCTATATTTTCTTCAGTTATATACTCATCAGAATATAAAAATGCAAGCTCATTTTTATCATTCAATATAGGACTAATTTTTTCATCACACGCATTTTTTAAAAATGCTAAGGACTCAATATAGTCTGAATATTTTCTAAGCTTTTCAATACCATCAAACGTCATTTCAAATTTAGCAAAAATGCCAAGTTTCACATGAAACTTA
Source organism: Clostridia bacterium (assembly GCA_016287855.1). Lineage (GTDB taxonomy): Bacteria > Bacillota > Clostridia > TANB77 > RGIG9151 > RGIG9151. Next base: position 68 of record JAEEXS010000031.1, on the reverse strand, counting down.
CCACGAATTATATACTCCTCTTTCCATGTTTTAATTTCAATAAAAATGTAAGATACAGTATAGTAGCT
>JAEEXS010000131.1 GCA_016287855.1 Clostridia bacterium | reverse complement strand
AATATGACCTTATCGTGAATATCTCTTGTTAAAGTAACTCGAATTGAAATACGTTTATTTACGAAGTCCAAATCTTTAGTTTTATCAAGTGCAAGAACTTCACCAATTCTCATTCCACTATGAAGGCTTAAAAGAATAATATTTCGATAGGGAGCGAGCATCTCTTCATTGTTTAGTACTTCCTCTAGTTTAAGTTGTTCTTCAACAGTAAAAGCGATTATTTCTTTATCTGCCTTAATACTTTTAGGTCTAGGTACTTCATCCTGATCAGCCATAGGATCAGAAGATATAAGTTTCCTACGCATTGCTTTTCTAAAAGCTTGCCGTAACATCATATAAATTTTGTGGATGCTGGAATTAGAATAATTAGTTTTTGAGTTGAGGAATGCTACTATTTGACGTTCAGTTATTGTTTGTATAGGTGCATTAGCTATAAAGCCATCCTTTATTTGACGAACAGTATCTAGGTTTCTTAAATAAGTTCGTTCTGTAATTCTGTTTGAGGAAAGCTTGTCGTTATTTAGCTCCTCAATTAATTGAATCAATGTAATATCATTTTTTTCAACATAACTCTTATTTCCAACATCTCGCAGAACATTTGATAGTTTATCTGCGACTTCTTTTCTAGTTTTGCCAATTATTGTTTTTCGTTTTATTTTACCATCATCTTTGTACCCTATGATTGCTTGTGATATCCACCTTTTATTTTTTTCATCATAGAATATAGAACCTTCATTTTTGCCTCGCCTTTTTTCCATAGAAAAAATCTCCTTTCAAGTAAATTTTATTAAACACCTTGAAAAGAGGTTAGAAATGCCTTAAAATAAAAATGAAGATACTTTTCAAAGTATTTAAGGAGATAACATACACTAAGTTTGGCGACTGGGGTATGTTATCTTTTTTATATAAAATTGTTGCTCGGTTATCCGAGCAATCAAAGTTATAACAAGTTTTTTCTTCTTAATTCAACAACCGTACCTATTATTTTTACAGGTAGTTTGTTGATTTCTTTATTTGTAAAAGAAAGAGGCTCATAAGCAGGATTAATTGGTTGTAGCATTATACCAGTTTCTTTTTTCAAAACTTTCTTAACAGTAGCCTCATTTCCATTAACTAATACTACTGCAATATCTCCATTTTCACAGTCTTCTTGTTTCCTTACGATAATTGTATCTCCTGCAATTAAAGTTGGCGACATTGAGTCACCTTTTACTTTTAATCCAAAGAATTCAGATCCAGTTTTCAAAATATCTTCACCGATTTCCTCATAATCAACAATGTCTTCAATTGCCTCAATAGGAATTCCAGCAATAACAGATCCTAAAACAGGAATTGTACGTTTGCGTTTTAATATTGCAAAATACTCGCCTTCATCGTCTTCTTTGGAAGAGTCAGTGCCAATAATATCTAGTAGGGAAGTTAAGTCCATTCCCATAACATTAGCTATATTTGTAAGAGTTGTAACACCAGCTTTAACAGGTTTGCCTGTAGCTGGATTATAATCTTTTTCTAAAATATGAACATATCCCTTACTTGTGCCTATAAGATTAGCAAAATCTTGAAGTGATAAGTTGTGTTCTTGCCTATAATTAGCAACTAATTGTCCTAAAGTCATATAAATCATCTCCACTGGTATAGTATCATATACTATACGAAAAGTCAACACAAAAATTATTTTAAAATATTTTTCGTAAAATATACTTGACGAAAATATGTTCGACATGTTAATATCGTCTTGTGTATGAAACGGGGGGGTGAGTGATGTGTAAAGATAGTTGAAAGAGGTTTTATAGTAAGGTTTATAACAGAATGGAGGTATTGAAATGTCACAAGAAGCTATTGAAATTTTGGAGGAGATAAGGGATGTGTTAAGAGTGGACAAGCCACGCATAAAGTTCCTTACAAGGAAGGATGTTAGAAAGTTGTTAGGATATTCAGAGGCAACTGTAGGAGTACTTTTCAGAAGAAAAGATTTCCCTTCAATAAACTTAGGTAAAAGTTATGTTGTTGAGGAGAATGCATTTATTGAATGGTGTAAAGAAAAAAGAGTATAGGGAGGTATTGTTATGTTAGAAAGTGATGTTTATAAAATGCTTGAAGATATCGAGGGAAGTTTAATTGATATTGAAATGAAATCGCCAAGAATTAGCATTATAGAAATGGAGAACTTAAGGAACTATATAGCAAGAGTAAAAAAAGAAATCTCGAGAAGTTTTAGAAGAGACCCTCAAGATTTCTAGTTGATAGCTTAATTAAAAGCTACATAAATAGTATAGCACTAATAAAAATAAATGACAAGGAGGAAATATGTCAGATAACAAGAGGTATTATTGGCTTAAACTAAAAGCTAATTTCTTTGAAGAAAAGACAACTAAATTCCTTCGAAAATTGCCTGATGGAGATAAGCTAGTTATCACATATTTAAAAATGCAATTAAAATCACTAACTACTGCTGGAGTTTTGCAATATGATCGACTCCTACCAAGTTGTGAAGAAGAACTGGCACTTATTTTGGATGAAGATATAAATATTGTGAAATTTACAATAAAAGCACTTTTACAATGTAATGCAATTGAAATTTTGGATGACAATTCTATTTATCTAATTGCAATGAAAGATTTGATTGGAAATGAATCAACAAGTGCAGAAAGAGTTAGAAGGTTTAGAGAAAATCAAAAATTGGCGTTACAATGTAACACAAATGTACAAAAGTGTAACACAGAGTTAGAGATAGAGAAAGATATAGAGAAAGAGTTAGAAAAATTCTCTGATAAGTTGAAAATCAAAATAAAGGAGTGGCTTAAGTATAAGTCAGAACGTAATGAAGGATATAACTCTAATGGATTAAAGAATTTGTTATTAGCAATAAAAGAAAGGTCAAAGGAGCTT
>JAEEXS010000030.1 GCA_016287855.1 Clostridia bacterium | reverse complement strand
TAATTATTGAAATACACTCTCAGCTGTTGCTTGGCTAATTCTTTTGCACTTTCTAACTGAATTTCATCTTCTAATATAGATGTTGTTGAATTTTTCGGTGCATTATCTTTATTGCTTAAGGAAATTTGTTCTATATTATTTAACAATTGACTTCTCTTTATCTCAAATTCTTCTTTGGTTATTGCTCCGATGTTTAATAATTCTTTAAACTTTAATAATATATCTATTTCATCATTATTTCCTATATTTTCTTGTTTTTTTGTTATCATTAGTTGAAAAACAGAGGTTATTTTGTTTAAATCCTCAATATTATCTATATAAATATCGACGTATGGGTTGTTCATATTATTCAATGTAATATGAACTATATAACAATTTACAAAAGATGTATCCGCTTTAGTAACTGTCTTTCTATTCCCTGTCATTCCACCTATTACGGCTCCCGGAGCTCCAAATAATATACCTCCTGCCACCGCACTTCCTAAACCACCTTTAGTTTTAGAATAACTTACTGTCTTCGAAGTGCTCTTATCTTGGATCTCAATATCTATAATTTCATCAAAACTATTAAAAATAGTTGCTTCTCTTTTAAATTTGTATTTAAACAACTCTGCTACTAAACATGGTATACACCACAATTTATTAATTTCATCCACATATAAATGTCCTTTTAAGAAGGCGGCCATTTTATATTCAAAATCCTGCGTAACATTAAATTTTTCTGCCCTCTTTAAATTTACTTCGCTATCTAGTATTGCTTTCTTCTCGCTTTTTTTCATATTGGCGACCTTCTCTCTATAATTTTTAGAGTATTCATCAGAAAATTTTATTAAATTACTTGGCATATCTTACTTTCTAAACAAATTTCTACTAAATAAAATAATGTAAACTTTACCTTATAGTTAACTTTGCACTTTATATATATCATATATTCCATAATATGTAAATATTTTTTACATATTATGAGTTATTTTTCTTGTAAATATCAAATTATGTAAAAAAGGCACAGTGCCTATGCACTATGCCTTTTTTCCTTCTTGCTATCTCCCGAAACACATCGAGATCAATCGTCACTAATAAACTTATCTTGATAAACTTTGTTCTGCCATTCCAATTAACTTACGAACCATAGTTCCTCCGACCATACCAGCATCTCTTGCTTTGATATCACCGTTGTAACCATTTTTTAAGTTAACACCAACTTCACTTGCTGTTTCAAATTTAAGCTTGTTTAATGCTTCCTTTGCACCAGGAATTAATGTTGAATTGTTGCTCATTTGAACACCCTCCTATATTTTTCTCTTCAGTCAACTATAGTTGATAGTATTATTATCTACTTATGAATCGAAAATATGTGAGGTACATAAATGAAACATTGGTAAAATTTTAAATTAGTCGCAATCGAATGGGCTTATAATTGCATCTAGTACAGTTTCTCTAGAAGCTGTTACTCCGCAAATGCAACCCATATCTATAAATTTAAGATTTCCTTCTTCTTTAGCTACTAATAAGTCTCCGGAAATACACTCAATTTTTACTCTTTCTTTGTTTCCATTTCTATAAGTTAAAACTACACATTCGCATACTAACTTTCTTAGTAATTCCTCTATATTATCTGGAAAAAATCTTGAGCAATTTCCTACAGCATTATTGCCATTTCCATTTCCTTCTCCACAAGCCATTTCTATTCACTCCTATTTATATTTTGTGAATTTCTTCACACCCTATAATATGTGAATAAGCTTGTAATTGTTAAAAATGCATTAATTATTTTTTAACAGTAACACTAACTTTAAGACCATTAATATCTAATTCTTTTGTAAAGCCTTCGCCTTTTCCGCTATTAATTGTTCTTCCAAGTACATCAGCTGCAATATCTTTTTCATACTTCTTAATAACTTCAGCCAATTTATTGTCCGTTTCGTAATAAACATCAATATAATCTTGAACTTCAAAACCAGCTTCTTTTCTCATATTCTGAATCTTGCTTACAAGCTCTCTAACGTACCCTTCTTCAATTAATTCTGGAGTAAGCTCTGTATCTAATACAACTGTTGTTTCGCCTTCTTGAACTGTGAAATATCTACTTCCTTTTGCAGTTTCAATTAGCAAGTCTTCTGCTACAAATGTCAATTTTTCGTTTGCAATTGTAACACTTACTTCGCCTTTTTCGTTTAGCTCCTTCACAATCTTAGATCCATCAGCTTTAGGCAATTCTTCACGTATTGCATTAAGTAATTTACCATACTTTGGTCCAACAGTTTTCAAATTAGGTTTAATACTATAATTTACAAATTGATCAATATTATCCGTAAATTCTACTTCTTTTACATTAAGCTCATTTTCGACAATTTTCTTATGATCTTCTGTTAACGATTTATTTGCTTTTACATATAACTTAGATAAAGGTTGACGATTCTTAATATTAGCTCCATTTCTTGCAGCTCTACCTTGAGTTACAATCTTTAATATTAAGTCCATATCTTCTTCTAATTCTTTATCTATCATCTTTTCGTCGCAAACAGGGAAATCGCATAAATGAACACTTTCCTTTGCATCTTTAAAGAATGGTCTTTCGATATTTTGGTAAATCTCTTCAGTCATATATGGAATAAATGGTGCTACTGTCTTTACTAATGTAGATAAAACAGTATATAACGTCATATATGCGTTTACCTTATCTTGCTCCATTCCATTTCCCCAATATCTTTCACGATTACATCTTACATACCAGTTGCTAAGTTCATCTACAAACTCACTTGCAGCACGACCGGCTTCTGTAATTCTGTAATTAGCAAGATTTTCATCAACAGTTTTAACCACCGTGTTAAGTTTAGATAATACCCATTTGTCTAATTCTGTCAAAGTATTGTAGTCTAAGCTATATTTACTTGGATCAAAATTGTCTATATCTGCATAAAGCACATAGAACGCATAAGTATTCCACAAAGTACCCATAAACTTACGTTGAGATTCAGAAATTGCTTCTTCGTAAAATCTATTAGGTAGCCATGGTGCACTATTTGTGTAGAAGAACCAACGTACAGCATCTGCACCTTGTTTATCTAATACACTCCAAACATCAACTACATTTCCCTTGTGCTTACTCATTTTTTGACCATCTTTATCTTGTACAAGTCCTAAAACTATACAATTTTCAAATGGGTTTGTATCGAATAACAAGGTAGAAATTGCAAGTAGTGTGTAGAACCATCCTCTTGTTTGGTCAACTGCTTCACTAATAAATTGTGCAGGGAAATTCTCTTCAAATTTCTCTTTATTTTCAAATGGATAATGCCATTGTGCAAAAGGCATTGAGCCAGAGTCAAACCAGCAGTCTAAAACGTCTGAAACACGTTTCATTTCTTTACCGCATTTTTCGCATTTTAAGTGATACTTATCTATATATGGTTTATGAAGTTCCAAATCATCTGGAACATCTTCAATAGCCAATTCTTTTAATTCTTTTCTACTTCCAATTACGTGATAATGGCCACATTCGCATTCCCAAACTGGAAGTGGTGTTCCCCAATATCTAGAACGGCTAAGTCCCCAATCTACAACATTTTCAAGGAAGTTACCCATTCTTCCGTCTTTTATACTTTCAGGTAACCAGTTTACTTTTTGATTATTTCTAACCAAGCTATCTTTTACTGCTGTCATCTTAATAAACCATGTTTCTCTTGCATAGTAAATAAGCGGCGTATCGCATCTCCAGCAGAAAGGATAAGAGTGCTCAAACTCAGGGGCATCAACAAGTAATCCTCTTTCCTCTAAATCTTTTAATACTAACTTATCTGCATCTTTTACAAATGTTCCAGCCCATTCACCAGTTTCAGCTGTTAACTTTCCTTGTTCATCTACTAATTGTAAGAATGGTAAATTATTATCTCTACCAACTCTTGCATCGTCTTCACCAAATGCTGGAGCTATATGAACTATACCAGTACCATCTGTTAAAGTTACATACCCATCTGCAACAACGTAATATGCTTTTTTATTTAATTTTGCAAAGCTAAATAACGGCTCGTACTCTAACCCTTTTAATTCAGTACCAGTCCATTTTTCTACGACTTCGCACTCGCATTTAAATATGCTTTCAACTAGCGCTTCAGCTAAAATTGCAAATTCTCCATCATGTCCAATTCCAGTAGGATATTTTACCTTTACGTAATTTTCATCTGGATTAACAGCTAATGCTACGTTAGAAGGTAAAGTCCAAGGTGTTGTTGTCCATGCCATAATATATGTTTTTTCTTGACTTGGGACTTTAAATCTTACAACTGCAGATTTTTCCTTTACATCTTTATATCCTTGAGCTACTTCGTGGCTAGATAAAGAAGTTCCACATCTTGGGCAATAAGGTACAATTTTATGACCTTTATATAGTAAGCCTTTATCTTGAATTTGTTTAATTGCCCACCATTCAGATTCTATATAATTGTCGTGATAAGTAACGTATGGATCTTCCATATCTGCCCAGAATCCTACTCTGTCACTCATCTTTTCCCATTCAGTTTTATATTTCCAAACACTTTCTTTACATTTTGCAATAAAAGGCTCAATACCATACTTCTCTATTTGTGGTTTACCGTCTAGTCCTAAAGCTTTTTCTACTTCAAGTTCAACTGGAAGTCCATGAGTATCCCAACCGGCTTTTCTTAAAACCTTATAACCTTTCATTGTTCTATATCTTGGAATTAAATCTTTTATAGACCTTGTTAAAACATGGCCAATATGTGGCTTTCCGTTTGCTGTTGGTGGTCCATCAAAAAAAGTATATGAAGGTGCCCCTTCTCTATTTTCAATACTCTTTTTGAAAATATTATTTTCCTTCCAAAATTTTTCTGTTGCTAGTTCGTTTTCTACGAAATTCAAACTTGTACTAACTTTTTTATACATTTTCTTTCCTCCTTACGCGTATATAGAGAGAACAAAAAAGTTCGCCTCATATCGAGACGAACTGAATTCGCTAACCACTCGCTACATACTTATATATGGCGTTCATATAACGGTGAACTTCCGCCAAAAGCTACTTAGTTTCACTTAGGAACTCCGGAATGATTTTCAAATAATTTCTCCGTATCAGGCTTTCACCAATACCCGACTCTCTAAAACATCAAAACTATTCTACTGTTTCCATCATTGTCTTTACTCAACTAATATATACCAAAATTGAAAAATAATCAAGTAAAATATTGCAATTTACATAAATTTAAAAGAGGGACTTCCATAAATCTTAGGAAGCCCCTCTTAATTTTCACTCCTTATAATATTTTTTACGATTTGCTTCTATTACAGCTTTTTCTACTTGCTTATAACCCTCCTCTTTTTCCCAAAATTCTTCAGTTACTGGTGTCGGCGGTGCCGGCGGAACTCCAAGTGAGTCCAAACTCACGATTTCTTCTTGAGTAGGATTATTCCACCGCTTTTTCTTAAGGGGGTCTATGCGCATTTCCATCTCTCCTTTACACATCTTCAGTTAAAATTTTAACTGATTAACAAATATTTCTTCTTGCGCATATTGTACCATTGTTGATTATTAATCGTCAACTAATTGTAAGTTAAAGTACCAATTATTTGACAAACTCCGCTATAGCTTTTGCAGCCTTCTTACCCGCTCCCATCGCAAGAATAACTGTAGCAGCTCCGGTTACTGCATCTCCTCCAGCATAAACGTGCTCTTTAGTTGTAAGTCCTGCTTCACCATTTGTAACAATACAACCACGTCTATCTGTTTCTAAACCTTTCGTTGTATTACTTATTAATGGATTTGGACTTGTGCCAAGAGCCATAATTACAACATCTACATCAATTTCAAACTCAAAATTTTCTTTTGGAACAGGGCTCCTTCTTCCGCTAGCATCTGGCTCTCCTAACTCCATTTCAATACACTTTATTTTATTAACATTTTTATTTTCATCACCCAAAATTTCAACTGGGTTACTTAATATTTTAAATATAATTCCTTCTTCTTTAGCATGTTCTACTTCTTCAAGTCTTGCTGGTAATTCCTCCATACCACGTCTATAAACAATATACACATTCTCTGCTCCAAGACGTTTTGCACACCTTGCTGCATCCATTGCAACATTTCCGCCACCAATAACAGCAACATTTTTTCCGCGTCTTATAGGGGTCTTTGAATCTTCTTTATAAGCCTTCATCAAGTTAATTCTAGTAAGATACTCATTTGCAGAATATACTCCTTTTAAAGATTCACCTGGTATTCCCATAAATTTAGGAAGTCCGGCACCAGAAGCTATATATATAGCCTCGTTTCCTTCATCAAGTAAATCATCAATAGTAATAGACTTCCCAACAACCACATTTGTTTTTATATCTCCCCCCAACTCTTTTAAATTTGAAATTTCTTCTTGAACAATATTTTTAGGCAACCTAAACTCTGGTATTCCGTACATAAGTACACCACCAGCAACATGTAAAGCCTCATATATAGTTACATCAAAACCCATTTTAGCTAAATCTCCAGCAGCAGTTAACCCAGACGGACCAGCTCCAACTATAGCTACTTTGTGACCATTTTTCTTTATTTCTTTAACTTCCTTTTTAGCATTTTCTCTATGATAATCTGCTACAAACCTTTCAAGCCTACCTATTGCAACAGGCTCACCTTTTATTCCTCTTGCACATTTTCCTTCACATTGATTTTCTTGAGGGCAAACTCTTCCACAAACCGCAGGTAGTGAACTTGAATCTGAAATTATTTTATACGCCCCTTCAATATCTTCCTCTACAATTTTTTGAATAAATGCAGGAATGTCTATTGCAACTGGGCAAGCAGAAACACAAGGTTTATTTTTGCAATTTAAACATCTCTTAGCCTCATTTACGGCTTCTTCATATGTATAACCTAAAGCTACTTCATCAAAATTACTATTTCTAATATTAGGTTCTTGCACAGCCATTTTTGTTTTATTAAGCTCCATATTAGGCATTATTTTACCTCCTTATTAAGCAAATTACATTCTTTTTCACGCATATGTACTTCAAACTCTTTATACATACTTCCCCTACTCATTGTTTCATCAAAATCGACCAAAGTACCATCAAAGTCAGGTCCATCGACACAGGCAAACTTCGTTTTTCCACCAACTGTAAGCCTACAACAACCACACATTCCAGTACCGTCAATCATAATAGGGTTCATACTAACTGTAATTTTTGTATCATATTTTTTTGCAACTTCTGTTACAAACTTCATCATAATAAGTGGTCCAATTGCAAATACCATATCATATTTATTTCCGTCTAATATAAGGTTTTCTAATGCATTAGTTACAAGACCTTTTTCTCCATAACTTCCGTCATCCGTCATTACAACTAATTTATCACTAGCCGATTTTAATTCGTCTTCAAGTATTATTAAATCTTTATTTCTAAATCCTACTATTGTATGAACAGTAGCACCCATCTCACTTAATTTTTTTACAATAGGTAAAGCAATAGCAGTTCCAACTCCTCCACCTACAACTGCTACTTTTTTTAGCCCTTCAAGTTCAGTCTTATTACCAAGCGGACCAACAAAATCACAAACACTTTCGCCTTCGTTTAGTTTATCTAATTCCATAGTAGAAGCACCTACAAGTTGATAGATAAAAGCTATAGTTCCTTTTTCTCTATCGTACTCAGAGATTGTTAAAGGAATTCTCTCGCTATCTTCAAAAGCTCGAACTATAATAAACTGACCTGGTTCTGCTTTTTTAGCAACAAAAGGTGCAAGTATAGTCATTCTTTTTACGTTATTATTCAATGTTTCTTTTTTCACTATTTTATACATAGAATCATCACCGCTTTTAATATATCATCTACCATTTAAAAAGTCTAGAAAAATATATAAGTAATATTTTGTTTACATAAATGTTGAATTGTTTCCATATCAATGATATAATTATAAAGTTTCGACAAATAATTTTTAATTTCATTCTCTATTGAATGAAAAGTCGTAAAATAATAACCGGAGGTATAACAAAATTGGATACGTTGTATTATCTCGCATTTGTAAAAATTCGCTCAAGAGCAAATATAACCAAGCCCTTTTATTCTAATGGTACACTAACCCTCGAGGCTTTTAAAAAACTTGTAAATGAAAGAATGAAACCTCTTACTACTCTTGCGAAACCAAATGATCCTTACGAAGTGGACATCTACGAATTCGAAATGTTAATCGACATCAAAAAATTTCTCCTTATCTTCTTTATGAATTATAAGGACATGAAAGATGTCGAGGTACCCGCTCCCAAAGTCGCAAACGCAAAATCAGTTATCCCTGAAGATATCTCAAATTTCAAAATCAGTTGGGGAATTGACGTAAAAGGAGGGACAGTATATGAAGCTTAAATCCACAGACGACAAACTTTATTCCGACATTTCTCCTGAGCAGATTCGTTCCTTCAGAGCTCAAGTTGAAGAATGCATGAAAAAAATGGGTGCTACAGAAACCGATTTGAATTTTCTCCATGATGAAGCAATTTGTAATGCCATCAAGAGAAACGGTGAGCCCAAGGATTTGGCATGGGCACTATTGCAATAACTGCTTCGTGAAATCAAATGACCCCAAAAGAAAAGGAGAATGAAAATGTACTATCTGAGTGTCGTAGAAATTACCGGGAAAAAATCTCCTATAGGAACCTATTACTCTGCTGAAGAAGGACTGAATGCTGTTGACCTGCAAGAAACTGTGAGGTATCAATTGATTTCAAAAGACAGCCTCGACGATTTCAAAAAATATGTAAGCAAATACACAAGAGAGCGCCTCTTCTCTTCTGCATCATCCTGCACCTACGAAGCCAGCATCTACCAGTTTGACACTTTGAGTGAAATTCAGGAAATGCTCAACAACGTCCCCCAAGGCTACGGAGTGACTTTTGGCAATTCCAAAACTATCGAAATTTTCGCTCCCAAAGTTGCGTACGCCAAGTCGATTATTCCTGAAGATATCTGCGAATTCGAAATCGAGTGGAAATAAAAAATGGGAGGCTGCAAAATGTATTATCTAAGTGCCGTAAAGATTTTCGCAAAAGGCACTAATACAAAAGTGCCTTATCCTGAAGAAACAGACGATATTCAAGTTATTGACGAGAATACAATAGCAGCTTCTCATATCAAAGTTGATTTTAACAGATGGGTGCCAATTTCTGACGAAAGTTTTATCGCATTCTTTCATTCTAATGGATTAGAACGCTTAGGAACTTTCAAAAAACGTTTAAACAAACAAATTAAAAAACTTCTGCTCCCAACGTTTGCAAACTGCTATTACGAAGCCAGTATCTATCCACTCAAACACTTCAAAAATCTCGTATTTTGGGCCTGGTACTTACGTATAGAAGAAGAAACAGTAGTTTCGCCAGCTTATTTGTCTCCCATCAACATTCTTAATTACACTTACTCGGCGACTCCTGAAGACCTCTCCAAATTTCAAATCATTTGGAAATACTAAAAAATCCCCCATATATGCAATTTTACCGCATATATGGGGGATTTCTTTACTTAATCGTTATTTTTAATTCATTATCTATATAATCAATAACCAACGTACTATCTGTTTCAATATCTCCCTCGATTATCTTTTTAGCAACAAGTGTTTCTACTTTTTGTTGAATAAATCTCTTAAGAGGTCTTGCACCGAAAATTGGATCATACGCAGTATCTATTATATAATCTTTAGCCTTATCTGTTACTTCTAATTTTAGTTGCTTATCTGCTAGTCTTCTACTTAAATCATTTAACATCAAGTCAACTATTTTCTTAATTTCCTCTTTAGCTAAAGGTTTATAGAATACAATTTCATCTAATCTATTTAAGAATTCTGGCTTAAATGAAACTTTTAATAATTTATTAACCTCGTCTCTTGCTTCGTCACTTATTTCTCCTTTATCATTTATACCTTCTAGTATATATTGAGAACCCAAATTAGAAGTTAAGATTATTATTGTATTTTTAAAGTCAACCGTTCTACCTTGCGAATCTGTAATTCTTCCATCATCTAAAACTTGAAGTAAAATATTAAATACATCAGGATGGGCCTTTTCTACTTCATCAAACAATACTACCGAATAAGGTTTACGACGAACTGCCTCTGTAAGTTGACCGCCTTCATCATATCCAACATATCCCGGAGGTGCGCCAATTAAACGAGATACAGAATGTTTTTCCATATACTCAGTCATATCTATTCTTATAATATTCTTCTCATCATCAAATAATGCTTCAGATAATGCTTTGGCAAGTTCTGTCTTACCAACACCGGTAGGTCCTAAGAATAAGAATGAACCTATAGGTCTATTTGGGTCTTGTATTCCTGCACGAGAACGTAATATTGCTTCAGCAACTTTAGTTACAGCCTCATCTTGACCAATAACTCTCTTGTGCAATATATTTTCTAATCCTAATAACTTCTCTTTTTCACCTTCCATAAGTTTTGCAACAGGAATACCAGTCCATCTTGCAACAATTTTAGCAATTTCCTCATCGGTTACTTTATCTCTTAAAAGAGTCGTACCGCTTTCAGCCTCTTCTGCAAGTTTTTCTTGCTCTTGAAGTTCTTTTTTTAAGTTAGGCAACGTACTATATTTTAACTCAGCAGCCTTATTTAAATCGTAACTTCTCTCTGCCATTTCTATTTCTGCATTTACCTTCTCAACTTCTTCACGAAGTTTTTGAACTTTTCCAATAGAGTTCTTCTCATTTTCCCATTTAGCCTTCATCTTATTAAATTTTTCACGCATTTCTGCTAATTCTTTTTGAATTTCAGCCAAATGTTCTTGAGATAACTTATCTGTTTCCTTCTTTAACGCAGCCTCTTCTATTTCATGTTGCATTATTTTTCTAGAAATTTCATCTAGTTCAAGTGGCATAGAATCCATTTCTGTACGTATCATCGCACATGCCTCATCAACTAAGTCTATTGCCTTATCTGGTAAAAATCTATCTGATATATACCTATTAGATAAAACTGCTGCTGTAATTAAAGCACTATCATGAATTTTTACTCCATGGAAGACTTCATATCTTTCCTTTATACCTCTTAAAATAGATATTGTATCTTCAACAGACGGCTCATTAACTAAAACCGGTTGGAATCTTCTTTCAAGTGCTGGGTCTTTTTCAATATATTTTCTATATTCATTTAATGTTGTCGCACCGATACAATGAAGTTCACCACGTGCAAGCATAGGTTTTAACAAGTTACCCGCATCCATTGAACCTTCAGTTTTACCAGCTCCAACTATCGTATGAAGTTCATCTATAAATAAGATTATTTCTCCTTCACTCTTTTTAACTTCTTGCAAAACTGCTTTTAATCTCTCTTCAAACTCTCCTCTGTATTTAGCACCCGCAACTAACGCACCCATATCTAGTGAAAATATCTTGCGATTTTTTAAATTCTCAGGTACATCTCCTCGTACAATTCTTAAAGCTAACCCTTCAGCAATAGCGGTTTTACCAACACCAGGTTCACCTATTAAAACAGGGTTATTCTTAGTTTTTCTAGACAATATTCTTATAACATTACGAATTTCTTCGTCTCTTCCTATAACTGGATCTAACTTCTGTTTTCTTGCGAGTTCTACTAATTCAGAGCCATACTTTTGAAGTACGTTATATGTGTCTTCAGGATTATCGTTAGTAACACGAGTATTACCTCTTACACTCATTAAAACACTTAAGAAATTATCTTTTGTTAAATTAAATGTTCTAAACAAATCTTTTAGATGAGAATTAGGAACATCTAACAAGCCAAGCATAATATGCTCAACAGAAACATATTCATCCTTCATTTTATCTGCAGTCTTTTCAGCAGAAACTAAGACCTTATCTGCGTCTTGCGAGATATATACCTTACCAGCTTCACGGCCTGGGCCACTTACCCCTGGCATATCTTCAACCAATTTTTTAACTGCATTTGAAAAAACAACAAAATCAATTCCAATCTTCTTAATAAGTTCAGGAATTAAACCATCTTCTTGATCTATTAAAGCATATAACAAATGCTCTTCTTCTATTTGGACATTTTGATGTTCTATAGCTAAACTTTGAGCATTCTTTATAACTTCAATAGTTTTTTGTGTAAACTTTTGTTCATTCATAAAACATCATCCTTTCTAAATAACAATTTTCTCTTTATTCAAATATTCAATATATGCTTTTTCCATCTCCTCTTTTGCAAGATTTAAATCATCTATATTTCTAAAATATAGCTTAATTATTCTATCTAAGGATTCAATATATCTTGTTATTGCCTTTCCAATTTTATCATTAGTTCTATTCTTTTCTTCCTTAGGTACAATAAATTTTCTAACTAATTTTCCATCTTTTATTTGAAGAAGTACCTTCTTTTCAGGGAAATATTTTTCAATATACTTTTTCTCCATCTTAGCCCATATCATAAAGAACGTAGTTATATCGCTTATTAAATGTTGATTTTGCGTTCTAAAAGATACCTTTAATTCTCCTACCGTTTCTTCTCTTTCTTTATATAATTCAAGTGCATAACGAATAGTAGGGTTATACTTGTATTTTAATGCGCTATGAAGAGCCATAGTAGCATCAGACTGCTTTGCTTTTACTTTTAAATCCTCCGTATCTCTAAACGTATTTTCTACTATATCAAAGATTTCTTTTAATTCTTGCTCAGGTGTAGCGACAGAAAAATGCTCTGCAATTATTCTATTTATTAAGTTAGATCTATTCGTATTTAGTAAATACGCCTCCTTATCTATTTTCTCGACTAATTCATCAATAAGTACTAAACTATATACACTTTTACCCATTTTCTCCACCTCGTATTATATTTTATCACAATTTAATAATTTGTCAATAAAATTATATAAAAATATTTGCAATTTTAGTTTTTTAAAAAATAAAAAATGGAGCAAACTTTTTGCCCCATCTTTTATTTAAGTATTTCTGTTTGAGAAATCACCGCATCTACATCGTAACTTAAATTTTCACCTTTATATAAATAAACCAAGAACTCAATATTTCCCTCTGGTCCTTTAATAGGCGAGAAACTAAGTCCCTTTACTCCAAAACCAATAGAATTTGAAAACTCTATAACTTTCTCAATAACCTCTTTATGAACGTTGCTATCTCTTACAACACCTTTTTTGCCTACTTGCTCACGTCCTGCTTCAAATTGTGGCTTTATAAGAGCAACTACTTCGCCACTATCTTTCGTTAGCATAAACGCTACTGGTAATACTTTTGTAAGAGAAATAAACGAAACATCAATAGAAGCGAAATCTAATTCTTCTCCTATATCTTCCTTCGTAACATAGCGGATATTCGTTCTCTCCATACAAACTACTCTTTCATCTTGACGTAGTTTCCATGCAAATTGACCATATCCAACATCAACCGAAAAAACTTTTTTTGCGTTATTTTGAAGCATACAATCGGTAAAACCACCGGTCGATGCTCCTATATCCATACAAACTTTATCTGTTAAATCAATGTTAAACTCATTAATTGCTTTTTCTAGTTTTAACCCTCCGCGACTTACGTATGGGCAAGCGTTTCCTCTAACTTCAATTTTAGCATCTGACGACACCATATCCCCAGCTTTTTCTGCTTTTTGTTCATCAACAAAAACAATCCCCGCCATGATTGAAGCTTTTGCTTTTTCGCGTGATTCAAAAAAACCTTTTTCAACTAAAATAACATCTAATCTCTCTTTACTCAACTTTATATCACCAATTCTTAAAATTTAAATCTTTTATTATTTTTTAATTGTTTCATCATTTTTTTCATATCTTCAAATTGCTTAAGCAATCTATTTACATCTTGAACTTGCATACCACACCCTGCAGCAATCCTCTTTTTCCTACTTGCGTTTATAATTTCAGGTTTACGTCTTTCAAGTGGCGTCATAGATAAAACTATAGCCTCAACTCTATTTACTTGCTTGTCGTCTATTTGAATATTTTTTAATTCAGCACCCATTCCAGGTATCATACCAATCAACTGACTAATAGGCCCCATTTTTTTTATTTGACGCATCTGAGTTAAAAAGTCTTCTAATGTAAAAGTTGCTTCTCTTATTTTTTTCTCTAAAGCAATTGCTTCTTCTTCCTCAAAATTCTCTTGTGCCTTTTCTATTAAAGAAAGGACATCGCCCATTCCTAATATACGAGAAGCCATTCTATCTGGGTAAAACGGTTCTAAATCACTTAATTTTTCTCCAACACTAGCAAATTTTATAGGCTTTCCGGTAACAGCTTTTGCAGAAAGTGCAGCTCCTCCACGAGTATCACCATCTAGCTTACTCATAACAATACCGTCTATCTCTAACTTCTCATTAAACGACGTTGCAACGTTTAACGCATCTTGACCAGTCATAGCATCAATTACTAATAATACTTCAGTAGGATTAATTGCATTTTTTAAGTTAATTAACTCATTCATAAGATCTTCATCTACATGAAGTCGGCCTGCGGTATCTACTATTACAACATTATTTCCTTTTTGACGAGCCTCTTTTATTCCAGCCGTTGCAATTTTTACAACGTCTTTTTCATCTCTTATTGAAAAAACAGGTATATCTAATTGCTTCCCTAAAACCTCTAGTTGATCAATAGCAGCAGGACGATAAACATCACAAGCAATCATCATAGGCTTTTTGCCATTTTTTCTAACAAAATTAGCAATTTTTGCACTAGCTGTGGTTTTACCAGAACCTTGTAAACCTGCCATTAAAATTACAGTAATTCCATTAGGATTAAAATTTAACTTACTAGGTTCTTTTCCTAATAACTCTATTAATTCTTCATTCACAATTTTAACTATCTGTTGACCTGGAGTAAGACTTTTTAATACATCTTGCCCCATAGCTTTTTCAGATATTTTAGCTATAAAATCTTTTACTACTTTAAAGTTAACGTCTGCTTCAAGAAGAGCTAATTTTAATTCTCTTGAAATTGCCTTTATATCCTCTTCCGTTACACGAGATTTACCTCGTATTTTTTTCATAATTCCCTGTATTTTTTCTGAAAAACCTTCAAATACCATCTATATTTCCTCCAATTATTCTTTATTACTCTCCATATGTTGCTTTAATAACTGAAGTTTTTCTTCAGTCTCATACAAAATTTTTTCAGATCTTTTTAAACTATCTGAAACTCCTTGTTTACTTATATTAAGTTCTTCTGCTACTTCTGTTAAAGATAAATTATCTTCATAATACAAAGTCATTATTTCTCTTTGTCTATCTGTTAATAATTTTCCATAAAAATCTAAAAGCAAACAAATTTCAACATTTTTATCCATTTTCATTTCCTTTCATAGATAACTCTAAAATGTAGTTTATAACATATACCTTGCATTGTCAAATATATTTACATACAAAAAAATCATAAATATGCGTATTTTTTAGCTACACATATTTATGATTTTTATTTTACTTTTATTTTTTCTGCATCACTATTTCGTAATGCAATTACTGTTCCTCTAACAATATATGCAATTGGGTCTCCTGCTGGACTTTTAAAAGCCGGATATACTTTTGAACCAACTGTAAAACCTAAATCTAAGAATCTTCTTCTAAGATTTCCTGTAAAATCAAGAGAAATAATTTCTCCAATACTGTTTAGAGGCATTTTATTTAATGTAGTCATATAATCTACCTCTACTACATTATATG
>JAEEXS010000130.1 GCA_016287855.1 Clostridia bacterium | reverse complement strand
CAGCCTTTTCTGTTAAGCTCTTTTGCTTTGCCGCCACATAATACATTGCTGACGCCAAAACATCATTTACTCCCGCTGTAACAGAATCAAATTTGCTGTACACATCACTTCCTAACTCACTGCAATAACTTTCTGCCTTTTGAGCTAGACTATCCGCATTACTAGCTATTGTCTTTAATTGACTGTAATCAATTGTTAATGATGACATATTGCCTTCCTCCCTCAAAGTAATAATTTATTTTTTGTATTTACTTTTAAATCTTCGAACTTCATCGCACCAATCATCTATCAGTTGACGAAGTTCGTCTGTATTCACCTCACAACAACTATCATAATACTCATCATCTTCTGCTAATATATCAAATATTTTTGTTGTAACAGGGCCTATTTCTGCAGAACAAACATTACCACTAATTGTTTTAGAATCTATTTCACCCGCTAAAACTTTATCAAAGTCTGCTTTAATCCAATCTTCAAAAGGTATAACATCCGTGGATAAAAAACTATTTAGCGTTTCTGCATTTGCACAATCACAAACAATAGCTATACCTTTTTTTCTTTCTGTAATATTATAAACTACATATTCTCGTTTAATCATCGTTCCACCAAATGTGAAAGTATTAATATTTCTATGTAAAACAAACTAACATATTACTACTCGAATATAATTTGAACACTCTTATTAGTCATACTCTTATTTACTTCATCTACTATTTTTTCAATATGCTCTTCCGTAAATTCTTCATTATCATGGGGAGGTTCCCATTTTTTCATTGTATCCTTGTATACTACAAATCTTCTTCCTACTAACATTTCTCCATCAGCCTTGATAACATAACCATTACCAAAATCAAATGTTACATAATTTGTGCCACCTGTAATTTTCATCAGAATCTTTCCGTTATTTTCTAACCTTTAGTTTACTAATATTGACCTAGACATTGTCAACATTATACTCTTTTCATAACAGTTAAACTACCATCTGTACATATTACAAAATAGTTCCCATCGTAACTAAATCCATAAGTATACAGTCCATAATTTTCAAAAATACTAATCTGTTCTTTGTCTTTAGTAATAAAAATTAGGTGCGAAACATTTAACTCATTCTTTTCTTTAAATATTTCATCTCCTTGAATTGCTTTAACCTTAAGTTCTCCGCCATATTGTCCCACTAGATGAATATGTTCATCTCCTACCAAATCAGAAAATGCAACTAACTCTTCTTCATCATATATCAACTCACAATTTCTTACTTCACCATTGTTACAATATAGGACTGTATTTTTTTGTGAAGAAATAATAAATAACATTTCAGGCCTTTCTTGTGAAAAACCAAGCCACTCAAATCCACCAATTGCAATGTCACAAACAACTTGCCAACCCTTTAATTTTTTCAATGCATTAATTTTATCGATTGATGTCATCATATTTCTTTTGAATTTTATTATCTGTCATATGTATGTTTTTGAGGATTATAATTATCATATGCATAAGTTCTTATAGCAGATTTTTCCTCCTGCGAAATAGTTTCCAAAAAATCAAACTTAGATTCTCTTACGCAAAAATAATCTTTAAATAACCCCCATTCGACTAAGTCGCGCAAAGCAACACACCAAGGATATTTATCATTTAATTCTAACGACTTATTATCAGCTTTTCTCCCCTGACTTTTCCAAATTTCTCTTTTTCGTTCTAACTTTAACCATGAGATAACGTTAGTAACAATTACAGTAAGATTTTTTGCATCAATATCATATTCCTCTGGAAGTAATAATTCTTTATCTCGTGTTTTTAGATACTCAATCATTCGTTCTACAATATATGCATCTACTTCTCTTATAGTCATGGATTCATTTCCTAGAGTTCCTTACTAATATAATTAATCTTCACCTAAATTAGTTTTTATTTTCACTTTTAAATTTCCGGACTTCATCACACCAGTCATCAATCAGTTGACGAAGTTCAATACTCTCTTCACCATACTCTTATTTACTTCATATATGATTTTCATAATAAAAATTATTTTATTTTTAATAGCATTTGCTCTGCTTTATCCATCTCAATCAACAACGGATTCATATAATCACTAAATGCATCCAGATAGGCACGGCAGCTTCCAGCAATCATAATCTTGCTCACATCTCCATTGTCGTCAAGAATTTCTTTTGCCTTTGTATATCTACTGTAGAGAGTATTTAAAATAGGTCTTTCTGGGTCATCTTTTAACCTATTGTCTAATAACTCAATAATAATTATTATCTGTTCTCTAAGGTCTTTTTTTTCTATATTATTCATTCTATAACTTTACCTCTCTAATTGATTGTATCCAATTCAAGTCCCAATTTTGTGGTAATAAAAATTGATCCGCGTCGCCAGCTAATCTAGCACCGCTCATTGTATATTGTTCACCAACTCGCCCAATATTTAGTGTCGTTCCTTTAGGGACTAATATTTCAGCTTCATATCTAAGTGTATTTTTCCATTCAGGTAATATTGCACTATCTACTTTAGATTGAACCCTACTAATAGCTGGCTTACTTGTGGCAAATGCACCTCCCGCTTCAGCATTACAGCCAAATGAACGGTAAACTTTTATATCCTCATTTGTTACAACAGTTCTATAGTTACCATCTTTATATGTACTTTCCAACCAACTTGGTAAATCCTGCTTCTCAACTACAGTAACTTTTGAATCAATTTTTGTACTATACTCTCCGAACTTATTAGCTTCTGGTACGGTTTTCTTCCCCTCAATTCCTAACGTCTCACTAATCTGAGGTCCTGCTTTATACATGTTCTTGGCCATATCAGCAACGTTTATTACATCGCAGACAGTCTCTGTTACGTCTAAGGTTGTGGCTGCTCCATATGAAAGCTTATTGAGTGTACCATCTCCGAAATTAGTATCTCTTA
>JAEEXS010000129.1 GCA_016287855.1 Clostridia bacterium | reverse complement strand
GTATGTTAAAAGCATTAAAATATTGGTATGAAGTAAAGAAAAATCCTATTTAAAGATTTTGGATTAGGAATTATACCTCATATTTATAAACAAGCGTATGACCATTATTACGCTTTGTGGTTAGCGCATGAGCAGAATAAGGGTAAAGATTTGAATGAATATGTCCCAAAAGATATCGTGGTAACAATTAAATCACCGCAACGACAAATAGAAAAAAGACCATTATTCAATTTTTTGGATGATGAAGAAGAGGAGAGTAATTAATGGCAAGTAAATATATTGATACTCCTAGTATAGTTCAAGTAATAGGTTGCGTATTTAAAACTCCACAATTATTGGATTATTCAGATAAATATACATTAACAGAAGAAGATTTCCCAGACCAGTTCCATAAAATAGTTTTTGGAACAATTTTTAAACTTCATGAACTGGGGTCAGAGAAGATTGGTGTAAATAATATTTTAGATTATCTATCTTCTCGTCCAAAGAGTGAAGCAGTTTTTATTAAACAAAAAGGTGAAGAATGGTTACTTAAAGCGGCTGAGAATGCTGAAACTTCTGCTTTTGATTATTATTATAATCGTGTAAAAAAGATGACCTTGTTACGAGCATTTGATAGTTATGGAATTGATGTAAGTGATATATATGACCCTGATAATATAGTTGATATTAAAAAGAAACAACTTCAAGAAGACCAACTTGATAACTCTTCATTAGAAACCATAGTCCAAAAGGTTCAGGATAAAATTGACCAGATTATGGCAATATATGTTGATGACGAATGGGGAGAAGCAATTCAAGCCGGCGATGGTATTGAAAGTTTAATTATTGATTTAGAGAAAAGTCCAGAAGTAGGAGTTCCATTATATGGACCACTTATCAATACAGTAACTCGCGGAGCGCGACTTAAAAAGTTTTATTTGCGTTCTGCTCCTACTGGTGTTGGTAAAACTCGTGGAATGATTGCAGATGCGTGTAATATTGCTTGTAATCGTATCTATGATGATGTGTTCGGTTGGATAAAGAATGGAATATGTGAACCTACATTATATATCACAACAGAGCAAGAAAAAGGCGAAGTTCAAACTATGATGTTGGCATTCTTATCTAATGTGAATGAAGAACATATCTTGAATGGCAAATATGTCGGTGACGAAAGACAAAGAGTATTTGATGCAGCAAAGATTTTACATGATAGTCCATTGTATATTGAAGTATTGCCAGACTTCTCACTTCAAGATGTTGAGAATAAGATAAAGAAAAATATTCGTGACCATGATGTAAAATATGTATTTCATGATTATATCCACACAAGTTTGAAAATTTTGGAAGAAATATCTAGACGGTCGGGTGGAGTAAAACTGCGTGAAGATAGTATTTTGTTTATGTTGTCTATTCGTTTGAAAGATATTTGTAATAAATATGGTATCTTTATTATGTCAGCAACTCAGTTGAATGCAGATTATCAGACAAGTGAAACACCAGACCAGAACTTACTTCGTGGTGCAAAGAGTATTGCGGATAAAATTGATGTTGGTATGGTGTTACTTCCTGCTTCACAAGATGATGTTGATAATTTGAGTCAAATTTTGACGAATAATGCATTTGATAAACCCGCATTGAAATTATCAATATATAAGAATCGTCGAGGCAGATATAAAGGTATTTATTTATGGTGTAAAGCAGATTTAGGAACTTGCCGAGTGCAACCTATGTTTGCGACAACATATACTTATGAGATAGTTCAAATTGATAATTTGAAAATTATGACTACAGAGCCAAGTGCTTTTGAATAATAAAGGAGAAGAAAAATGGCAAAGATAGCAAAAGACCCAGAGAGTAAGAGCGTATGGGCAAAACCTTTTGAGGGAGATATTGAATATGAAATGAGCAAGGAGATGGCAAAGCAAATTCTTGCTACTCGTAAAGGAGCCGAGCAAAATATGCCACCTCAAAAATTTCTATGTCAAGTAGTAAATACCGAGTTTGGTGTGAAAGGAAATTGTGTAAGAGTTCTTACCGTTTAAATTAAATTGGCATTATTGCCAATTTAATTTAATAAAAAAATGTTATACCAAATATAGAAAATTTTTGGACACATCTGGTAAAACATTTTTTATATTTTTTCTATATTATTAGAAAAAATATAAAAGGAGAAAATAATATAATATGGGAAAAATTAAAGATTTAACTGGACAAAGATTTGGTAAATTAGTAGTATTAGAAATAACACCAGAACGACGGAATAGGTAGGTTGTTTGGAAATGCTAGTGTGATTGCGGGAACATTACCTATGTAGTTGGGCAAGCCTTACGAAGCGGTCATACTCAAAGTTGTGGGTGTAAAAATTATGAAAGTAGAAATTATAAAAATTTAATAGGACAAAAATTTGGTAAATTAACAGTTATAGGATAGAATAATAGATAGAGCACAAAAGATAGACATATTTTATGGGATTGTCAATGTGAATGTGGAAGTATAAGAACTGTTTCAAGTAAATCTCTATTAAGTGGAAATGTTTTAGAATGCTATAACTGCAGTAATCATAAATCTATTGGAGAATAGCAAATTGAAACTTTATTAACTAATAATAATATAAAATTTATTAGGCAATATAGTTTTTAGGACTGTATTAGCCCAAAAATAGGGCAATTATTATTTGATTTTGCTATTATAGATAATAATAATAATTTATTATATTTAATAGAATATGATGGAATTTAGCATTTTTAGCCTATTGAATATTTTGGAGGAGAAAAAAATTTTTCTTATTTACAAGAATGTGATGAAATAAAAAACCAATATTGTAAAAATCATAATATCCCTCTTATTAGAATCCCTTATAATAAAAAGGGAAAAATAAAAATAGAAGATATAACATTATGAAAACATATAATAAAAAAGAAGTTCGTGGGAAATTAAATATAGA
>JAEEXS010000128.1 GCA_016287855.1 Clostridia bacterium | reverse complement strand
TTTTTTAAGTCTTCATTACAAAATTCAGTCAGACTTTTACGATTTTCCAAAACATCTTTTTCTTTACAAATAAAATTTATAACCCCAAAATTTTTAAGAATTATAAAACTATTATTCTGTTTACTATCTTTTTCAACACTATTTGAATGAGTATATACTTCAATATCAGAATTGCAAGCTTCTTCTCTTAATTTTTCTAACACTTTATTTTCGACAACGTTATCGCTTTGAATGTCATAATACGGTAATATTTTCATATTATGCGAAAAAAATCTTTCTAATATTGCCGCGTCTTCATTAGATAATAAGTTTGCTTTTTTGTTATACATTCCATGCAATTTCCCAACATAATCAAAAAAATCACTTTTTTCCTTACGTATTTTTATTTTTTGGTTAATTTCATCTTTTATTTCCACAACCCATTTTGAATGAATTTTTGTAGTAGTTCCCGCTTTATCAGTTCCTGCTACATATACAGTATCCCCTTTTTCAATCTTTTTAAATTTAAAAGATTTTAACACCATAGTCATTCTTCCTATGAAATTATTTTGTGATACGTATATATAACTATTCATTCTCTCACCTCATGCCGACATATTTTACCATATTGTACCATAAATCGACTTTTTTTGTCAATTTAGCCACAAAAAAGAAGCACAACAATTTTTAATGTTCTGCCTCTTTTTCTTATTATTATCTCCCTAAATATAAAAATCTAGGAATATTCACTATTTCAAATAATACTCAATTAACTTCTCATATTGATCTTGCGCATTTAAACAAGTATCAATTAAATAACCTTTCTCCCCACCGTTTTGGTATTCTTTTAATCCTCTATAATAAAACACTTTGTCTTGGTCTAATATAATAAATGGAATAATGTTATTTTTTAAGCACTCCTTAAAAATAATAATTCTACCTATTCTACCATTACCATCTTGAAATGGATGTATTTTTTCAAATCTTGCATGAAATTCAATAATTTCTTTGATGGTTATATTATTTAATGAATTATACCATTCTAATAATTTTTTCATGTCTTTTTGAACATATTTAGGGAGAGTTGTTTTTGTACTTCCAGCCTCATTTACAATTTGTTTGTATTCTCCAACTTTAAACCAATCTTTTTTGCTATCTGCAGTTCCATCTTTTAATAGTTTATGAAATTCTTTTATCATATCTTCAGTTAAAGGTTCTTTAGCTATTTCTATCATATAATCAACTAATCTAAAATGATTCACAGTTTCCAGTATATCGTCAATACTTGCAACTGTTTCGCCTTCAAATAAGATAGTATTAGTTTCAAATATACATCTTGTTTGGTCCTCTGTTAATTTATTTCCTTCTATATGATTTGTATTATATGCAAATATAACTTGTGTATTATGATATAAATTCCCTTTTAGTTTCATTTCTTTTTGTTCTTTTAGTACATCTAATACATTGATTTTTGAAATATCTAATTTCTCTTCCTCATCTTTTAAGAGCTCATCAATTGATATCTCAAACAATTCAGCTAATTTTTTCAAAGACTCAATATTAGGCTCTAATGTACCAGATTCATACTTAGATATAGTTGCAGGACTTACAGATAAAATTTCTGCTACTTCGTTTTGAGTCATCTTTTTATTTTCTCTACATAACTTTATTTTTTCTCCTAACATAATAAAAACTCTCCTTTTTGGATTATAGTAATATTATACCATATTATTTCCAAAAAAGAAAGTTTTTAATATATTTCTATTTTTTATTTTCTATTTGAGAATTATTTATCACTTCATTCCCCATACTCCTAAGGTTCACTTTTATATATCTAATACTTGTTTATATAAATTCTGCTCCACCTCGTTAATATTTTTGCTCCGATTTTGTGAAATATTTTTATTTTGCTGCGGAACATTTTGAATACTAGTTTGACATATAGCATATCGTCGTCTTCTTCCACTGGTAACAATTTCAATACCTCCTTCAAACATTTACTTTCGAAGTCCTATTTTTGTACAATAATTCTTTCCTAAACAATAATTTCGAATTATTTATTAGTAATGCCATAATATAAATTAAAATCAGCATTCTTTATTGTTTCTTTTGTTCCGTCATCATATTCAACAATTAATTCAGAAATTTTGCTACTTTTATAGCTACTATTATAAAATCTAGTAAGGTTTCTTTTTCTAGATGTCGTTGCACCTGCCTTAAGTGGGCCAGTATATTTTACCGCCACATAATTTTCAAGAGTTATCGTATCGTAAATAAGGTCACCAACACCATTATAGCACGTCCATTTCATGGTTATATAATTAATTGTTTTTTTAGTATTATTAGTAAAACTCCATGACCATTCGACCCCACCTACATAATCAATAGTATATTTCATATTATTTATTGTAATTGGAGATTTTTCTTGCACATAAACTAAGCATTGGTCTTTTTTCCCATTTGGTGCCACAATACTAATAGTAGCACTTCCCTTGGCTACCCCTTTAACATTGCCATTCATATCAACTGTAGCAATATTCGAATTTGATGAATACCACTTTATTCCCTCCGTTGAAGCATCTGCTGGTAAAATATTAACTTTTAATCTAGTACTATTATCTTTCTTAATAGTTGCCGTCTTATCGTTTAGTGATAAAGATGCAACCTCAACTATAGATTTCACTTTCTTAGAAAACTCAGTACCATCTAAATATTTTACCGTCAATGTACACTCTCCATTTGACATTGGAATTGCCGTATAGCCTTCTATTTTCACTATTTTAGGATTATTTGAATATACGTAAAATAATTCTCTGTTAATTATATTTGGCTCTATGTTTAAGCCAATATTGTAAGTATTACCAACTATCAAGTTATCTGCAATATCTATAGTAAGTAATTCAACCGTTCTATATTTTATTTCAATTTCTTTTTCTCTTATAATTCCATTAGACGTCGTAACTTTCAATTTTACTTTACCTAATTTTTTGCCAAT
>JAEEXS010000029.1 GCA_016287855.1 Clostridia bacterium | reverse complement strand
CGGGACTAATAATTATCCAACTATGAAGGACATTTCTAAGAAATTGGAAGAGCTATATGGGGCTAAGTTTGATTGTGGGATCTCTAAAAAAGGAGAAAATCAAGTTATAAGATTTTATGGAGAGATTGTTAATAGAAAGTTTGTTGGCGAAAATAAAGATATTTTCTCTGAGTTTGTTGATGTTATAAAAGACGTAATTTTTAATCCTGTTTTAGAAAATGGGATGTTTAGAGAAGAATATGTAAAACAAGAAAAAGAGCAAGTTAAGGATATTATTGAATCTAGAAAGAATGATAAGGTACAATATGCTTTAGAGAGATGCTATGAGATTATGTTTGAAGGAGAACCTTATGGCGTTTCTGAATTTGGAACGACAGAAAGTGTCGAAAAAACGAGTAATAAAGAACTTATTGAGGCTTATTATAATATGCTAAAGAATTATCAAGTAGATATAGTATTGGCAGGAGATATTACTCAAGATGAGTTTAAAAATATTGTGGCTAAATTTAGTTTTGAACCAAGAGAAGAACTTAAAATTAAACCGGCTGAAATTGTACATGTTGACAAAGTTAAAAATACTACAGAGGAGTTTGATATTAACCAAGGAAAATTGTCTTTGGGATTTAGAGTAAATATAGACGTAAATACTGATGATTATTATAAAATGCTTGTATATAATGGAATCTTAGGTGGAGGAGTACAGTCTAAGTTATTCCAGAATGTTAGAGAAAAAAATAGTTTGGCATACTACTCATTTTCAAGGTTTGAAAAGATAAAAACAGTAATGGGAATTAGCTCTGGTATTGAAATTAAGAATTACCAAAAGGCATTAGATACAATTTTAGAGCAAATTGAAGATATGAAGAAAGGTAATATTTCTGAGTATGAGTATAATACGACTATTAAAACTTTAGAAAATAGCTTAAATTCTATGAGGGATGAACAGGCTCAAATGCTTGATTTTAATTATACTCAGATTTTAACTGGGAATAATAGAACTTTAGAAGATATAATAGAGGCAATTCATAAGGTAACAATTGAAGATGTTGTTAAAATAGCAGATAAAATAGAGCTAGATACGATTTACTTTATGACCGGCAAAAATGCTTAGAAAGGGAAGTGATTAAAAATGGAGATTATAGAAAATAAGATATTAAATGAAAAAATGTATAAAGTTGAATATAAAAATGGCCTTAGAGCGTATGTTATGCCAAAGCCTGGGTACCAAAAGACGTTTGCTATATTTGGGACAAATTTTGGCTCTATTGATGATAAATTCATTCATCCTGAGACAAAAGAAATGGTAGAAGTGCCTGATGGCGTTGCACATTTCCTTGAGCATAAGCTTTTTTCTATGAAAGACGGAAGTGCGATGGATAAATTTGCAGAAATGGGTTCTAGCTCAAATGCATATACAAGTTTTACTCATACCGCTTATTTATTTTCTTGTACAGAAGGCTTTGACGAGAGTTTTAAATTGCTTTTAGACTTCGTTCAACATCCATATATTACTGACGAAAGTGTTGAAAATGAAAAAGGAATCATTGGTCAAGAGATTAGAATGTATGAGGATGATCCAGATTGGCAGGTTTATTTTAACTTTATAAATTGTTTATACAAAGATTTTTCTGTAAAGAAAGATATCGCAGGAACTATAGAAAGCATTTCGGGAATTGATAAAGAACTATTGTATAAATGTTTTAAGACATTTTACGACCCTTCTAATATGGTTATTTTTGTTGTGGGTGACGTAAAGCCTGAAGATGTATTTAAAATAGTAGAAGAGAAGGTTCCCGTTAATAAAGAAAAATTAGAGATAAAAAGGTTTTATAAAGATGAAGATATGAATATTGCTAAAAAACGTCATGAGGCAATTTGCGATGTTTCTATGCCTATATTTATGTATGGTTTTAAAGTTAATCCTAAAATAGATGATTTAATAAAAACTGAAATTTCTATGGATATTTTACTTGAAATACTTACTGGGAAAAGTTCGGATTTATATGAAAAACTATATGAAAGTGGTTTAGTTACCTCACCACTTGGAGTAGATATAACTCTTGAAAAAGAGTATGCATTTTTTAATATTTCCGGGGAATCAAGGGAGTCAGATAAGGTAATAAAGGAAATAAAAGCAGCTATTAATGAATTTAAGAAAAAGGGAATAGATGAAACTGTATTTGAAAGAATAAAGAAAAGATTACTTGGCGATTATATAAGGCAATTTAATTCCGTAGATAAGATTGCACATATGTTTATGGCAAATATTTTTAGAGGTGTAGATATTTTTGAGTATGTTAATAAGTATCTAGATATAAAAGTAAATGATGTAGAAGACATATTACAAAAGTATTTTGATTTTGAAGAAGAAGCGGTTTCTGTTGTTAAGCCAAACTAAAAGTGGATGACGAAAATTGGCGAAAAAGAGAATAAAATGTAGTAATAATGCGACTTGTTTTGATTGACAGGTCGCATTTTTTGTCGGATAATTTTCTTACAGGCGTTAATATTACATTTTTTTAAGGAGTGAATTTTATGAGATTTGATTTTAAAAATACTATTAAACTAGACGATATTACGCCGGAGCTACTATTAGATTATTATATAGTAGAAAATAATGAAGAAAATTTTGGATTAAAAATTGAGAAAAAAGAGAAAAAGGCTGGAAAATTTGTCGCTTGCGAAGAATACACTTCAGATTATATTATTAATGATTTTGAAGAGGCTAGTAAAGTTTTAGATATGTTTATTCAAAATGCGGTTACGCCTGCTACAGCGGAGAATATCTTAGAAGATATGGGCTATTTTAATAATAAGAATTATTGATATTTAATGTTTAAATATGGTAGTATTATCTTAGGTGATGAATATGAAAAAGCAGATCTTATTTACGGCAATATATAATTTTGTGTTTTTGGCTATGGCGATACTATTTAGTGTAATTGAAGATAATAAGGTTAGTTTCCCTTATATATTGCTGTTGTTGCTTATGTCAGATTTCTTTATTGTATACTACCAGAGAAAAACTGGCGAAAAGCAGAAAAAGCAATTAAAAGAACTGGAGAAAAATCAAGAGTTACTAATTGAAAAGGAAAGGCTATCTTCTTTAGGCCAGTTAATTGGAGGTATTGCTCATAACTTAAAAACGCCAATAATGTCTATATCTGGTGCATTAGAAGGGCTAAATGATTTGGTAAAAGAGTATGATGGTTCTATTGAAGATAAGAGTGTTACTGCTAGTGATCATCATGAAATAGCTTCAGATATGAAGGAATGGATAGACAAGATAAGACCGTATTTAAGTTATATGACGGAAGTAATAGATGCTGTAAAAGGGCAAGCTGTTTCTATGAATACTGCTGAAGCTGGGGAATTTTCTGCTAAAGAGTTAATTTTACGAACTCAACTTCTTATGAAAGACGAATTAAAACGTAGGCATTGTAACTTAAATTCTGAAGTTAATATAAAAGAAGAAACTCAAGTAAAAGGGCAGCTTAATGCGTTAGTTCAAGTATTAGATAATTTGATTATGAACGCAATGGATGCGTATGGAGAAAATGGTGGAGATATAGACTTAAAAATAAGTGAAGATAATGAGAAAGTATATATCGAAGTAAAAGATTATGCTGGTGGAATCCCTGAAAATATTAAAGATAAACTATTTAATGAGATGATTACTAATAAAGGAAAGAATGGCACAGGTTTAGGACTATATATGAGTTATTCAACTATAAAAGGAAAGTTTAACGGAGATATGAGATTTGAGTCGGAAAGCGGGAAAGGAACTACGTTCTTTATTGAGATTAACAAGAAATAAGGTGATTAAAAGCGGGGTATGAGCCCCACTTTTTCTTTTTAAAAAAGTAATTGTTTTACAATAATAGATTATATGGAAACCTCAAAAATAGTACATTAGACCCATATTATGAATCTTAAAGAAAAAAAAAGAAAAACGAAGAAAATTAAATATTTAAATTGACACTTTCTATTGAGTTTCTTTTTTTAAAATTGTATATTGGTATTACGACAAAAACACAAGATATTGTTGTGTAAGTTTTTTCCAAATACTAAATATTGTGTTTTGGTTGCCGATATATATATCGGGTTTGAGAAAAACTACTTTTAATTATGCTAAGGGGGATGCAGGATGGTAACAAAGATAAGGAAGAGAAGTGGCGAAATCGTAGATTTCCACCAAGAAAAGATTACAAGAGCGATTTTTAAGGCTGCTCATGCTTGCGGAGGAGAAGATTATTCTAAAGCTGAAAGATTGTCGGATGAAGTAATGAAAATAGTTGAAGGAAAATACGCAGATAATATCCCAGATGTTGAAGAAATACAAGATATAGTAGAAAAAGTATTAATTGAAAATGGTCATGCTAAAACAGCTAAAGCATATATTCTTTATAGAGAAAAACGTAAAGGAGCAAGAGAAGCTAACGCATTAATAGGTGGAACTATTGACATGTTTGGCAAATATCTTGGGGATAAAGATTGGTTAATAAAAGAAAATTCCAATATGCAAAAAAGTATAAACGGATTAAATAACTATGTTCGTGAAGCTTTTACAAAAATGTATTGGTTAAATGAAGTTTATCCTGAAAATATTAGAAAAGCTCATGAATCCGGCGAAATGCATTTACATGATTTAGGATTCTTTGGAGCTTATTGTGCAGGATGGGATTTAAGACAACTTCTTACTGAAGGATTTGGAGGAGTACCTGGTAAAGTAGATAGTAAACCTGCCAAGCATTTACGTTCTTTCTTGGGTCAAATAGTAAATTCTACTTTTACTACTCAAGGAGAAACTGCTGGTGCTCAAGCATGGTCTGGATTTGATACTTTCTGTGCACCTTTCGTATATTATGATAAATTAGAATATCCTCAAGTAAAACAGGCTATTCAAGAATTCATATTTAATATGAATGTTCCTACTCGTGTAGGTTTCCAATGTCCTTTCTCTAACTTGACTATGAATGTAACAATTCCTGAAAATTTAAAACATGAGCCTGTTATAATTGGTGGTCAATATATGGATAAGACTTATGGCGATTTCCAAAAGGAAAGCGATATGATAAATAAAGCTTTCTGTGAAGTTATGTATGAAGGCGATGCTCACGGTAGAACTTTCACTTTCCCTATTCCAACTTTAAACGTAACGAAAGATTTAGATTGGGATTCAGAAGTTATTAACGAATATATGAAGATTACTTGCAAATATGGAACACCTTATTTTGCAAACTATGTAAATTCAGATTTATCTCCTGATGATGCACTTTCTATGTGCTGTAGATTAAGACTAGACTTAAAAGAACTTAGAAAAAGAGGTGGCGGATTATTCGGCTCTAACCCTTTAACTGGTTCTATTGGGGTTGTAACTATTAACTTACCACGTATTGGCTATAAAGCCAATAATATAGAAGAGTTTAAGGCTATGGTAAAAGAAGTTGCAGATAAAGCAAAACAATCTCTTGAAATTAAGAGAAAAGTTATTGAAGAACAAACTGAAAGAGGATTATATCCTTATTGTGCTAGATATTTAAGAAATGCAAAAGAAAGATTTGGTGACTATTGGCATAACCACTTTAGCACAATTGGTGTTATTGGAATGAACGAAGCACTTTTAAACCTTATTGGAAAAGATTTAACTACTGACGAAGGTCAAAAGATTGCTTTAGATGTTATGAATTATCTAAGAGAAATTATTACTGGTTACCAAGAAGAAACAGGTCACGTATATAATCTAGAAGCTACTCCAGCAGAGGGTGTTTCATACAGATTAGCTAAGATTGACCGTGAAAAATATGGAAAAGACATTATCACTGCTGGTGAAGAAACTCCATATTATACGAATTCTACTCAATTACCAGTTTCTTATACAGACGATATATTTAGAACTTTAGATCTTCAAGATGATTTACAATGCACATATACAGGTGGAACAGTATTACACTTGTATTTGGGTCAAAGTATAGAAGATCCTGAAGTTGCAAAGAAACTTATTAAAAAAGCTTTTGCAACTCATAAGATGCCTTATATATCTATTACTCCTACATTTAGTGTTTGCCCAGAGCATGGATATATAAAGGGAGAAGAATTTTCTTGTCCTACTTGTGGTCACGAAACTGAAGTTTGGTCAAGAGTTGTTGGATTTATTAGACCAATCAATAATTTCCACGTTGGCAAGAGACAAGAATACAAAGATAGAAAGAAATATGTTGTTAAAATCGATCAATTAGAAGATATAACTGATTGTGAAACTAGCGACACATTATCATAAATTATTACATTTGGGGGAGTTACTATGCGTATTGGTGGATACGATAAATTATCAACTGTAGATTATCCTGGGGAAATGGCTTGTGCCATTTTCCTAGTTGGTTGTAATTTTAATTGTGGCTATTGCCATAACCCTTCACTTATTTCTGGAGATGGAAATTATATTCCTAAAGAAGAAGTTATGGAGTATCTAAAACTTAGAAAAGATATGTTAGATGCTGTTTGTATAAGCGGAGGAGAGCCTACTTGTAACCCTGATTTAAAAGATTTTATAAAAGAGATAAAGGCTTTAGGGTATAAAGTTAAGTTAGATACTAATGGTACTCACCCAGAGGTTATAAAGGATTTATTAAATGAAAATCTTTTAGATTACGTTGCTATGGATATAAAGGCTTCACCTGAAAAATATAATGAAGTAACTCGTTCTAAAGTTAATTTAGAGCTTATAAAGAGTACAATTAAAATTTTGAAGACTAGTGGAGTTAAGCACGAGTTTAGAACCACGTATTTGCCAGTATTAAACGAAAAAGATATTAATGAAATAACCGAAGGCTTTGTCGGGAAAGATAGTAAATATTTTATTCAGCAATTTAGAAATATTATTACAAATGATCCTAAGTACCACAATATGATTCCTCATAAGAAAGATGAAGTATTAGCCGCTGCTAGTATTGCGAAGGGGAATATTGGGCTTTGCGGTGTTAGAGGAGTATAAAAAATTAAGTCTTGACAAGTTTACATAAAATTGGTATAATTTTAAACATAAGTTATACTTTTATGAAACTTGGTGATAATATGACGAATGCGAAAAATTTTGAATTCGGGCTAGTTAAAAGAGAAATGTATTATAATTTGATAAAAAAAGCAAGCAAATGCAGTAAGATGCTGTTATTTGCTTGCTTTTTAATTTTAATTTAATGTAGGTTAAAAAAATATATAAAAATATATAAATATATTTAAAATGATATCCGATACTTAAGTGAATATTATTATTTGAGGAGGAAAAGCAATGAAAGTTAAAACTAAATTATTGGCAATTCTTTTTACAATTTTCTTGGTGCAAATGAGTGTTTGTACGGCATTTACTTACAAAGGAAAGGCAAAATACGAGAACTTTCCGGATGTTATAGGAACAAAATATGAGGACGCAGCACTTTATTTAAAGGCGTTTGGATATTCATCGGGTTATCCTGATGGAACATATAAACCTTTAAATAATATAACTCGTGCAGAACTTGTTACGCTTGCGATTGCTTTTTCATCCGATGCACAGGATATTATTGATTCAGGCGAGGAAATAGACAGTAGTTTTTCAGATATATCCGGTCATTGGGCAGAGAGAAACATAAAAATTGCTGCAAAGGTTGGTATTGTAAGCGGATACCAAGATGGTACTTTTAGACCGAACAATTTAGTTACTCATACGGAAGCATTGGCAATGTTGATAAATGTTCACGGACTTAAGAGTGACGTATCAAAATGGAATTATAGCTGGCCTGAAAATTATATACTTTATTCTATAAGTAAGGGTTACTCTGATATGTCTGATATAGATGAGTATAGTGAAAATGCTAATCGTGGGGATATTGCTAATTATATAGCTAATATTCGTGATGTTAAATGGGAATAAAGAATAGTAATTATTAAATAATTAGTTAGGAGGATAAAAATGAGAAGAAATAAACTATTAAATAGGTTATTGGTTTTAACAATGGTTGGATTTTTTATAATTATGATTACTTCTGTTTCTGTAGCGGCGACAGCAGAAGAGATAATGAATTCAAATATGAACCCACAGCAGAAGGCATATTATCTTAACCAAAATGGATATAATCCATCAGATTATGGTTTTGGAGGCATGCAAGGTGGAGCTAATGTCCCAACAGGAGGCAATAATCAAGCAGGTGGCAATAACCAAGCAGGTGGCAATAATCAAGCAGGTGGCAATAATCAAGCAGGAAACGAATGGCCGTCAGGAGGTTGGTATGACAATTATAGCCCGGATGAAAATGCCTATGAGACTGGCGATACAACTACTACCACTAATACACCTGTTTACAATGCGTCACTAGACGAAATGGATAATTTATTGTCTGATACGAGTTTCGATACAGAAAAGTTAGCAGGTGATGTTACTCAGGAAGATATAGATTTACTTGCTGCTGAACTTGGTGATGATTATACGGTAGTATATAATCATATGGAGAGAGATGGTTCAGGCGATCAGACTAAGTTGGCTGCGGGAGGAGATATAATAGAAACTCATTCGAATAATACTGAGGTTGCAGGGGCAGAAAGTAAGATAGTAGTGAAATTAAAAGATGGAACTTTTTTGGCACTATATAAGAAAAAATCTGAACCAGAGGTGCCAAATAATATACCAAATAATATACCAGATAATATACCAGATAATATACCAGATAATATACCAACTGGACATCAACACAGCTTTACAACAAGTACATATACAACAAAATGTACATTAGATCATGAGAATGAGGAATATGGATTAAAAGCGGATGGCGATTGGGGAGACACTGCGTTTACTTCCGGTATAGATCCTGTTCAAAGTAAGGAGAGACCTTTAGCTGTAGGGAGTGAATTCTCTTTGTTTGGTAATATCCATGTGGTAAGAGATATTGAGCAAGACGTTGAATCAGGAACTCAAAAATGTACAACCCCATTATACAAAGTTACAAAAAAGAGTTGTTCTTGTGGATATGAATATGAAACTGGTAGAGAACAAATTGGAGTATGTGGTAAACCAAGTACAATTAAAAATTATGGTGATGCAACATATACAGAAAAAATGCACTCTGTAATAATAGAGTTCGTAGGATTTAGAGTAGAGGGACAAGGCAAAACAGTAACACTTGGAGAAGAAAAAACCATTAAACAAAAACCTACTATTGAAGAATAAAGCATTAGGAAAGATGAATTGTGATGTTAAATGGTAATAAAAATATTATGAAATTAAAAATAGGAGATCGATTATGAAAAAGAGAATATTGATTATTTTTTCGATTTTTTTACTTTTTTCAGTATTAACAAATAAAGCGGCGGCTTTTGGAATATTTGGAGATGACGTGCAATACGGTGAGTATGTAGGCCCCCGTGAGGGTTATTACTATAATAATCCTGATGCAACTTTTTGGGGCATGAATGAGAATGGGCAATGGCAACAATATACTTATGGTGATGCACCAGATTCTGTACTAGAAGAAAATGGCATGTATCGACAAAATGGTGGTATTTGGTATTATCGTAATTTTGATAATATGCCTAATTTTCCTGATGGGATGCCTAATTTTCCTGATGGGATTCCGAATATGGATATCCCTTCAACAACGCCAACATCAACTAACACAAAAATAAATGTGAATAATAATAAGTATTCAGGAACATTTAAAGTTGGTACTATAGTTTATGAAGAATTAAGTTATGATGATGATGGCACACCTTATGGACAAATATTTGTAACTTGTTCTTGTGGACAGAAGACTAAATATAAAGTTTATTTTGAAGGATTGAAGCGTATTGTGCCTCCTGATCCTAATGATGATACTTATTTAGGTAAGTTTAAAATTAAAGAGTTAATACCAAATGAACTTGAAATTACAAAAGAAGGAGTATCTAAAGGTCAGGTTATAGTTAAATGTTCGTGTGGAGAAACACACGTTTATGATTTGTATTTGACTCCAGCAGGTGGCGAAGACCCTGATAAATACATATTAAATTTAG
The DNA here is from genome assembly GCA_016287855.1 of Clostridia bacterium. Taxonomy (GTDB): domain Bacteria; phylum Bacillota; class Clostridia; order TANB77; family RGIG9151; genus RGIG9151. The sequence continues at coordinate 6,070 of JAEEXS010000029.1, read as the reverse complement.
TGGTAGACGGTGAAGGGCAAGTTAAATTAGACGATTCTGACTATGGTACAAGCCAAAGTAAGCAAAATGCAATAGATACAAGATTAAAGATTTATGCAAAGGCTGCTGAGGGTTGGGATTTTGATGGTTGGTATCTTGGTAATGTTGACAGCGAAAAATATAGCTCTAAATTAGATACATTTGTAAGACAATTAGGGTATAATATGACATTGATTGCAAAATTTGTTCATTATGAGTCTGGTAAAGATAAATTGAATTTGGTTGCAGTAGGTCCGGGTAAAGTTAAATTAAATAATTCTGAATATAGAATAAAACAAAGTGCGGAAGTTGAAATAGATACGAAATCACAAATTTATGCAAAGGCTGATGAAAATGCACATTTTGTTGGTTGGTATCTTGATAGGCTTGATAATGAATATGTAAAGACCCCAAATGCAGCAGTAAGGGCATTGGGACGTGATATGACATTGTTTGCTGTGTTTGTACCTAATGGTGGAGAAAAATATAATGTTACGGTATATAGCGATGGAAATGGACTGGCAGGTATAGATGGCAAGAAAACGACTAAAAATAATCAAGAGCTAACGGTATCTGTAGTAGAAGGTACGACGGTTCAATTAAAATCATATCCTGATAAGAACTTTGAAATTGATTATTGGGCAAAGATTGTAAATGGAAAGGAAGTTAAAACTAAAAATCAAGACTTTGGTCATACGGTAACAGAAGACTGTGTATTTATAGTACATTTCAAACCAATTGGCGAAGGCGAATATCATAAGCTAATATTAAAACATAAAGGCAATGGATATACTATAGGTGGAACACCTTATGCAATAGCAACTAGAGATTATCCAATTTGGGCATGCCCAGGTTCTGGCAGTAAGTTTATGAGATGGGAGCTAGAAGATAAAACAATTACAAAATATATGCAAAAAGATTTTGTAAAAATGCCAAATAAAGATTTGACCTTGGTAGCAATTTTTGACGAGGGCCCTGATAAGGGTGAGTTGAAATTAGTTGCAGTAGGTCCAGGTAAAGTTAAGTTAGACAATTCTGAGTACAGTACAGAACAAAGTAAAGAAACTGAATTGGATACAAAATCACAAATTTATGCAAAAGCTGATGAAAATGCACATTTTGTTGGCTGGTATCTTGATAGCCTTGATAATGAATATGGTAAGAACCCAGACACAACAGTAAATTCATTAGGCGGTAGCATGACGTTATTTGCAGTATTTGTCCGTGATGGTGAGGAAGAATATAATGTTACGGTATATAGTGATGGCAATGGATTAGCAGGTGTAAATGGCAAAAAAACGACTAAAAATAACCAAGAGTTAACGATATCTGTATCAGGAGGTACAACAGTTAAATTAGAATCATATCCTGATAAAGATTTTGTAATTGATTATTGGGCAAAGATTGTAAATGGCAAGGAAGTTTCTCCTACAGATCACGACTTTGAATATACAGTAACAGAGGACTGTGCATTTATAGTACATTTCAAACCAACTGGTGGCTATGAGGACCAATATCATAAATTGACATTAAAACATGAAGGTGATGGATATACTATAGGTGGAACTCCTTATGCAATAGCAGGTAATGAATACCCAATTTGGGCATATCCAAATACTGGTAGTAAGTTTATGAGATGGGAAAAAGAAGATAAAACAGTTACAAAATATGGGCAAATAGCTATGGTAGAAATGCCAGATGAAGATTTGACTTTGGTAGCAATTTTTGACAACGATGAAGATGCATATACCTTGAGTGTTAAGAGTGCTGGCCATGGTAAAGCTAAAGGAAGTGTAAAAAATGCTATACCAGGGAAAAAGTATAAAATTTCAGCATATCCAGATGAAGGCTATAAGTTTGATTATTGGGAAAAACAAACAGTATATGAACCTTCAACCAAGACAAACTTGCCACAAAGTACTAGTTTCGAGATGGAAGAAAATAATGTTATATTAATAGCGCATTTCATAAAAGGTACAGAGAAATATGAGTTAAAAATTTTAACTAGCTCTGGAGGTACTGCAACTGGTGATGGCGAATACCCAGAAGGAGAAAATGTACCGTTAAAGGCAAAGCCTAATTCAGGATATAAATTTGCAGGCTGGTATTACGAAGATGGTAGACTAATAAGCAAGGAGCCAAATTACACATTTATCATGCCGGCAAGTGATGTTATTATTAAAGCTGAATTTGAGCCTGATAAGAAAGAAGATGTAGATTCTTTTGTTATTGTATCTGTTCGTGATGTGAGGTGGAAAGATTACTTTGTATCATCAGGGGCAGAAACACACAAATATATTAAAATCCCTGCAGGAATAGGGTCAGCAGGAGTATTGCTACAGAAAGCAAAATTAATCGCTGATTCTAGATCTAATCGTGACGTTGCTTATGGGTATGCAGTAGAAACTCAACTAAGGACAGAAGGTATTTCGATAAATGATAGCCAAATAAAGGTAACATATGAGTTATACGATGAAAAAGGTAAACCAATAGAGCTTAAATCTGCAGATAAAAAGAAATATTTGACTTTGCAATTTGGCAAAAATGGAGATGAAAGCCATATGGCTTCTGTTAAAACAGTTGAGGGTCAAAAATATGAGACGTTAAATTGGACATGGGTATTTTACTTGCCAATGGATGTAATGGATAAATATAATGATTTGTTATATGAACAATACGATAAGGTAACAGTAAAATATAATATAGAGATACTAGACAAAAATGGCAAGTCAATATACAATTACGTCAAAGCTCAGAATACTACGAATGAAACTGATTGGGGCGGTAGAGTATTTACATACCGAACAGATAAAACAGTTATGACAGATATCTATAACAATGCAACAAACTAATTGAAAAAGCAAATTTCGTATGATAAAATACAAATCGGATGGAAACATCCGGTTTGTATTTTTTTGAGGAGATGATTTTATGAAAGATATTAAATTGGAAGTATCAGCAAGACATATTCATTTGACTCAGGAGGCAGTTGAGATATTATTTGGAGCAGGACATACCTTAACTCCTAAAAAGGAATTATCTCAGCCAGGTCAATTTGCTTGTGAAGAAAGAGTTACAATAGTAGGCCCTAAGAAAAATATAGAAAGGGTTTCGGTTTTAGGGCCAGTAAGAAGTGCTTGTCAAGTTGAACTTGCAAAGTCGGATTGTTTTGCTTTAGGAATTATGGGCCCTATTCGTGAGTCTGGAGATATAGAAGGAACCCCTGGAGTTGAACTTATAACGGAAACAGGTTCTTTGACTTTAGATAAAGGTTTAATTGTCGCAAAACGTCATGTTCATATGACTCCAGAAGACGCAAATGAGTTTGGCGTAAAAGATAAAGACATAGTTAGTGTTGAAGTCGAAAGCGAAGGAAGAAAACTTATTTTTGGAGATACAGTAGTTAGAGTTAGTGATAAATTTTCTCTTGCTATGCATATTGATACTGACGAAGGAAATGCTGCAAATGTAGGCAACGGTGACGGTACAAAAATTAGAATTATAAAATAAATTGTAAAAATTTACTACTTGATTTTTTACATATTTTGGAATATTATATCGATAAAGGATATTTGTAACGAAGGAGTAAGGAAGTACTTGCAAATTTTACATACTTGTGGTAATATAGAAGGGCAGTTTTCCTTACTCTATCTAAAAGGTAGGGTCTAAAAGTCCAAAAGGAGGTGAAATGAATGCTCAACAAATATGAATCTATTTATATCATTAATCCTGACGTTGATGCAGAGGGTATCAAAGGATTAGTTGAGAAATTCAACGCTTTAATTGAATCAGAAGGTGGTAAAGTTACTGAAACCAATGAATGGGGAATGAAGAAACTTGCTTATCCTATAAAGAAGTTTACTCAAGGTTACTACGTATTAGTTAACTTTGAAGCTAAACCTGAATTCATTGACGAGCTTGAAAGAATATATAAAATTACAGATACAGTAATTAAATTTATAACAGTAAGAAAAGAAGATAAGTAATTGATTTAGGAGGAAGGTTGAAATGAATAAAGTTATTTTAATGGGAAGACTGACAAGAGATCCTGAAGTAAGATATACTACTAATACTAACGCTTTAGTTTGTTCATTTTCTCTTGCTGTAAATAGAAGATTCAAATCAGAAGGTCAACCAGATGCTGATTTTATAAATATCGTATCTTGGGGGAAAACCGCTGAATTTTGCAGTAAATATTTCGTTAAGGGTCAACAAGTTAGCGTTATTGGAAGAATGCAAACAAGAAATTATGACGATAAAGATGGTAAGAAAGTATATGTAACTGAAGTTGTTGCGGAAGAAGCATACTTTGCAGATAGTAAACGTGAGCAAGGTAATGCTAATAACTTCGAAGCAGGATTTAACGCATCAGCTCAACCTACAGAAACTCCAGCATCAGAAGGATTTATGGCAATAGAAGAAGATTCTAATTTGCCGTTCTAATTTTGTGAAGTAGATACTTCACATAAAAGATGGGAGGGAAATAAAATGGCAGGTAGTAACAAGAAAAACAATAGAAATAATAACTATGATGATGATAATGTAAGAATTAGAAAACCTAAGAAGAAAGTTTGCGCATATTGTGCAGATGAGAACTTAGAGATAGATTTCAAACAAGCAGATAAGCTTCGTAAGTATGTTTCTGAAAAAGGTAAAATTCTTCCTAGAAGAGTAACCGGACTATGTGCAAAGCATCAAAGAGAGCTTACAATAGCTATTAAAAGAGCTAGACATATTGCATTGTTACCTTTTACAGTTGAATAATATTTATAATAAAAATACCGCCGGTTTCAAACCGGCGGTATTAGTTTACTTATTTAAGTTAGCGAGTTCTAATAATTCGTTCCATCTCTTATCTACATCAGCTTGAATTTCTTCAATTAAGTGTTCGTTTCCAGGTACAAATAAGTGTTTAAATCTCTTTTGAGGTTTTAAAAACTCAGATACTGGAACAGTTTCCTTTGGAATATATGTTATATTAAATTTGCCATCTTCTACTTCATATAATGGCCAGAAACGAGTTTCAACAGCTAATTTATTTAATGTCATTAAATCTGCTGAGTTGTATTTCCAACCAGTAGGGCATGGAGCTAAGCAGTTTACAAAGCAAGGGCCTTCTGTATAAATTGCCTTTTCTGCTTTTGTGGTGATATCACTAAAATTACCAAAACAAGCAGTTTGAGCAACGTATGGTAAGTGATGCTCAGCCATAACACGAGTTAAGTCTTTTCTAAATTGAAGTTTACCAGGTCTTACTTTTCCAGCAGGTGTTGTAGTTGTATCTGCATATTTAGGAGTAGCAGAAGAACGTTGAACACCTGTGTTCATATATGCTTCGTTATCATAGCAGAAATAAGCTATATCATGACCTCTTTCCATAGCTCCAGATAATGATTGGAAGCCTATATCATAAGTTCCACCATCTCCACCAAAAGCGATGAATTTAGTATTTTTATCTGTATTCAAAGTATTTTTTCTCTTAAAAGCTGTATAAGCAGCTTCAACTCCGGAGATAGTTGCTCCTGAGTTTTCAAAAGCACTATGAATAAAAGAATCTTCCCATGCTGTATATGGATAAATATATGTGCAAACTTCTAAACAACCTGTAGCAGAAGCAATTACTGCATGATCTTCAGGATGAAGAGCTCTCATAACAGCTCTTACAACCGGTGGTGCGCCGCATCCGGCACACATTCTATGACCTGGAGCAAGACGCTCAGGTTTTTTTGCATATTCTTTAAGATTATATGCCATTTCTTATCATTCCTTTCTCTTTGAGCAATAATTATGATTTTGATGTCGTTACGCTTCACATCGAAAGTCTAGTCAAAATTTAATTCTTGCGCAAATAATGTATTGGATAATTACAATTTTAAATCCCCAAATAATTATATGGTTCGCCGACATTACCTGTATTTGCTATATCTAGTAATCTATTATATACGGTTTCGATATCGTCAGCCTTAACGTCTGTACCACCAAGTCCGTAAATGTAGTTAATAACTTTAGGACCAGTTACACCTTTTACGAACATTGCACTAGTTACTTCTTC